>NZ_JBEOWY010000018.1:76475-140203 GCF_040296285.1 Kitasatospora sp. NPDC002227 | reverse complement strand
CCAACCCGGATCAAGTGACCCAGGCCGGGGATGTCAACATATCTGGCGTTGACTTTTGGCACGCTGTTGAGTTCTCAAGGAACGGATGCTTCCTTTGGGTGGCCTTCCGACCAACCCTCCGGGCTTCGTTCTTCGTGTTTCCAGCTTAGCAGATGATTTCCGCTTCGCTTTCCACTCGGTTTTCCCTGCCGGTCTGCGACCTGACGGCCCGTCCGACGTTTCAAACCTTAGCCGATCCCCGCTCCGAAAAGCGAATCCGACCCCAATCCGATAAACGCGCACAACAATTCGAGCCGAGGCATGTCGAAGACATGACTCCGCCGCGAGTGAAGTGGTGGTTCAAGGGATTGGCCGCCCCGGGACCGTCCGCGCGGATGCGTGTCCGGTGCTCCCTGCCGAGCGACTAGTGAACACTACGCCGATCGACGGGCAGAAGCAAACATGCCACGCGGCAGTCCCGGGGCCAGGTCCTAGCGGGCGAGGAACGGGACCAGTACGGCGGTGAGTTCGGCAGGGGCGTCCAGCGCGATGAGGTGAGCAGCGGTGTCGAACTCGACCAGCGCGGCGCCGGGGATGGTGTCCGCGTACCGGCGGGCGATGGCCTGGAAGTCCGCGACGTCGAGCCGGCCGACGCCCACCAGAGTGGGGAAGGAGAAGGTGGAGACGTCTCCGGCGGAGGGGCCCCGGGAGTGCTCGCCGACGGCGGCCTGGTTGGCCGAGCTCGTCGGCGATGATCGACATCCGCAGATGCTCTCAGGGGGTCTGCATACGTTCCACCCGGTTTCACCCGCATCTGTTGCAGCCGCTGTTACCGCTGCTCCGCCGGGGCGGTGAGTGCGGTGAGCAGCGGTGCGAGGAAGTTCCGCTCCAGTTGGCCGGGGGGCAGGGCCTCGGGCTCGACGTAGCTCTGGGCCAGGCCGCCCTCGCGGATGGCGATGAGCAGCCGGGCGAGTTCGTCGGCGTCGACGGAGAGGGTGCGGCCGGTGCGGTGGAGGTGGGCGGTGAGGCAGCGGGCGATCTCGGCACGGAGGCGGGCGTCGTGCTGGGCGAGCACCCAGGCGGCCTGCCGGTCGCGGATGGCGTGCAGGGTGAACTCGGTGGTGACGAGGTACCAGTCGCGTTCGGCGGGCTCGACGTCGGAGAGGACCTCGACCAGGGCCTGGAGGCTGAGCTCGGTGTCGGCGACGGAGTCGATCAGTTCGGTGATCCGGCGGACGATGCGTTCGCTGTGCTCGTCGAAGAGGGCGAGGAAGAGCTCTTCCTTGCTGCTGAAGTTCGAGTAGAACGCGCCGCGGGTGTAGCCGGCCCGTTCGCAGATCTGCTCGATCGAGGTGGCGTGGAAGCCGTTCTCGGCGAAGGTCTCCAGTGCGGCCTGGAGCAGCGCGGCCCGGGTACGGGGGCGTCGCTTCGTCACTCCCTTGGGCATCGCGCGCCCTCCCCTCGTCTCGTCCCGTCCTGTTGC
Organism: Kitasatospora sp. NPDC002227; assembly: GCF_040296285.1. NCBI lineage: Bacteria > Bacillati > Actinomycetota > Actinomycetes > Kitasatosporales > Streptomycetaceae > Kitasatospora > Kitasatospora sp. NPDC002227. Next base: position 138,741 of record NZ_JBEOWY010000018.1, on the reverse strand, counting down.
GGGCTCCCTCACCTTACCCAGGGGACGGGCGGAATTGCCTTCGTCCGATGCATCGACGTATCGGATACACCGCTGTATGTTTCGGGCCATGACCTCGACCTCGCAGCCCACTCCCCCGCCCGCCGCGCTGGCCGCCGCCATGGGGCCGGTGCCGGAGAACGTCACCATTCCGCTGCCGCCGACCTTCGACTCGGTCGAGGCCGAGCGGCAGTACCGCAAGGAGCAACTGGCGGCCGGGTTCCGGCTGTTCGGGCGGTTCGGGTTCTCGGAGGGGGTCGCGGGGCACATCACCGTCCGCGATCCGGAGAACCCGGACTGGTTCTGGGTGAACCCGTTCGGGATGAGCTTCAGCCAGATCAAGGCCTCCGACCTGATCCTGGTCGACCACGAGGGCACCCTGCTGCACGGGTCGCGGCCGGTGAACCGGGCCGCGTTCGTGATCCACTCGCAGGTCCACGCGGCGCGGCCGGACACCGTCGCGGCGGCGCACTCGCACTCGCTGTACGGGAAGGCCTTCTCCAGCCTGGGCATCCCGCTCGATCCGATCACCCAGGACGCCTGCGCGTTCTTCGAGGACCACGCGGTGTACCGGGACTACCGGGGTGTGGTGAACGAGCTCGAGGAGGGCAAGCGGATCGCGGAGGCGCTGGGCGGCTGCAAGGCGGTCATCCTGCAGAACCACGGGCTGCTCACGGTCGGGCAGTCGGTGGCCGAGGCGGTCTGGTGGTTCGTGACCATGGAGCGCTCCTGCCAGGCCCAGCTGCTCGCGATGGCCGCCGGGACGCCGCAACACATCGACCGCGAAACGGCGTTGATCACCCGTGGCCAGCTGGGCACCAACCTGGCAGGCTGGTTCCAGGCCCGCCCGCTCTGGGACCAGATCACGGCCTCGGACCCTGACCTGTTCGACTGAGCAGCCGCCCCGCCCGCCCCACCGACCCAGGAGCAGCCCGTGTCCACCGACCCCGCCAAGCTGCGGATCGCCGTCTTCGGCGCGGGCAGCATCGGCTGCCACCTGGGTGGCACGCTCGCCGAGGTGGCGGACGTGACGCTGATCGGCCGCCCGGCGGCGATGGCCGAGATCGCGGAGCAGGGGCTCACCCTCACCGGCGGGTCGGGCTCCGCGCCCCGCGTGCGGCACGGTCTGCGGACGGCGTCCGGGCCGGAGGCGGTACGGGACGCGGACTACGTACTGGTGACCGTGAAGTCGGCGGACACCGTGGGCGCGGCGCGCTCGTTCGCGCCGTACCTGGCGCCCGGGGCCGTCGTGGTCAGCTTCCAGAACGGGCTGCACAACCCGGCGCTGCTGCGGGCCGAGCTGCCGGGGCACCGGGTGCTGGCGGGGATGGTGCCCTACAACGTGGTGCGGACGGGTCCGGCCTCGGTGCACCAGGGCAGTGGCGGGCAGGTGCTGGTGGCGGACGGCGACGGGAGTGCGGCGCTGGCCTCGGCGGCGGAGGCGGCCGGGTTGGCGCTGGCGGTGCACGCGGACATGCCCGGCATCCAGGCGGCGAAGCTGCTGATGAACCTCAACAACGCACTCAACGCGCTCTCCGGGCTGCCGCTGCGCGAGCAGCTCGGGCAGCGGGCGTACCGCCGCTGCCTGGCGCTGTGCCAGCGGGAGGGGCTGGCGGCGTTCCGGCGGGCCGGGGTGACGCCCGCCCGGCTGGGGCCGGTGCCGCCGGGGTGGATGCCGGCGGTGCTGGGGCTGCCGGACGCGGTGTTCCGGCGGCTGGCGGGGGCGAGCCTGCGGATCGACGCCCAGGCCCGCTCCTCGATGTGGGAGGACCTCCAGCGGGGCCGCCCCACCGAGATCGACTCCCTCCAGGGCGAGATCGTCACCCTCGCCGCCGAACACCACCTCCCCGCCCCGGCCAACACCCGCCTGCGCGAACTCGTCCACACCGCCGAGACCGCCAACACCCCACCCCGCTGGTCCGGCCCGGCCCTGCTGGCCGAGCTGACGTCGGCGGCCGAGTCCCGCTGAGCCGGTGCAGCCTGCGGCCGGTCGTCGCGCCAGCCGGGGGTACCGACCCTCGCGGCCGGGAGAGATGACCGGCGCCGGATCCGGTCCGTCTGTCCGGCCGTCATAATCTCCGAGGCAGGGGTGAGTTGACGACGGAGAGGGGTCGCTGGTGCGTGGAGGACGGGTCGCCGTGGTGGGCGGGAGCATCGCGGGGTGTTCGGCCGCGCTCGCGGCTACGCGGACGGGGGCTGCCGAGGTGGTGGTGTTCGAGCGGGCACCGGGGCGGCTGCAGGACCGCGGGGTGGGGCTGGCACTGCAGAGCGACCGGTACACCGAGCTGGAGGCGGCGGGGTACCTGGACGCCGCGATGCCGTGGGAGCGGATAAAGCGCCGGCCCTGGGTGGTCCGGGACGGCGAGGTGTGGGCGGGGCGCGAGATCGGGGCGCTGCCGTTCCCGTTCCGCTCGTACAACTGGGGGTCGCTCTGGCAGGAGCTGCGCAGCCGGATCCCCGCCGGGGTGGACTACCGCACCGGCGCCGCCGTCACCGAGGTGCGCGGCGAGCCGGACGGCGCGGCGGTGCGGCTGCCGGACGGCTCCTGGGAGCGGTTCGACCTGGTGATCGGCGCGGACGGCTACCGCTCGACCGTCCGGGCCGCGATGCACCCGGGGACGGCGGCCGAGTACGGCGGGTACGTGGCCTGGCGGGGCACCCTGTCGGCGGAGCAGCTGCCGGAGCGGGCGGCGGAGGCCTTCCCGGAGGGGGACGCGCTCACGGTCGCCTTCCCGAGCGGGCACATGATCGTCTACCGGATCCCGGGCCCCGGCGGGGTGGGCACGGACGTGAACTGGGTGTTCTACGCCGCGCCGCCCGAGGCCGCCGCGCAGCGGTTCGCCGACCCGTCGACCACCCACCCCCGGGCGATCACGGAGGACCTGGCGGCGTACCAGCAGCAGCTGGTCGACGCGTACTTCCCGCCGTTCTGGCAGGAGGTGATGCGGCGTACCCCCGCCGAGAACACCTTTGTGCAGCCGATGTACGACATGGCGGTGCCGCGCTTCACCGAGGGCCGGCTCGCGCTGCTCGGTGACGCGGCCTCGATCGCGCGGCCGAACACCGGCAGCGGCGCGATCAAGGCGGTGCAGGACGCCGCCGCGCTGGAGCGGGCACTGCGCACGCACGACTCGCTGGACGAGGGCCTGGCCGCGTACAGCGCCGAGCGGGCACCGATCGGCCGGGCCACCGTGGAGCTGGGCCGCAGCCTGGGCCGGGCGCAGGTGCTGGAGACGCCGGACTGGCCGGCCATGGACCAGGCCGAGGTGGAGCGCTGGTGGCTGGGGGCCGGCGGTGGCAAGGGCTTCGGCGGGCACGCCCTGGGCGGCGCCGCACGCTGAGACGGCTCGGGCCCGCCCCCTGGGCAGGGAGCGGGCCCGGCGGCGACCTGCTCAGCCGACGTGGACGCGCGGGCGCTGGGCCCGGTTCGGCTCGGCCTCGCGGAGCACCTCGCGGGTGACCGGCGCGACCTCACCCTGGCCGAACAGGAAGAACCGCAGGAACTGGGCGAAGGGGTTGCCCTCGGTCCACTCGAAGTAGATGTGCGGCTGCTGCCCGGTCTCGTCCCGGACGTGCAGCAGCAGGGCCGCCAGCGCGTTCGGCACGCTGGAGTGCTCGAGCGTGAGCACCCGGTACCGGTCGTGCAGCACCTCGCCGCGCACCTTCAGCCCGGCCTCGAAGTCGGAGGCGTCGAGCACGGTGACCTCGACGAAGACCAGGTCGTCCTCCGGCGGGATGTCGTTGTCCTTGCGGATCTGGTGCACCTTGTCGCGGTACTCGGCGAGGTCCCGGTTGTTGGGCTCGTTGGCGATGAACCGGATGGTGCGGTGCGAGGTGTCGCGGACGAAGCGTGCGGCCACGTCGTCCAGCTCCACGGCGGTGACGCGCAGCTCGAAGGCGCGGGCCAGCCGGGAGGCCAGCGAGATGAGCACGATGCCGGCGATGAAGCAGGCACCGATCTTCACACCGTCGGGGCGCTCGGCCACGTTGATGACCGTGGTGTAGACGAAGACCGCCGAGATCACGCCGAAGCCGATGGTCCAGCCGCGCTCCTTGGCCTTGCGGGCGGCGATGGTCACGGCGATGGCCGCCGAGGTGATCAGCACCAGCACACCGGTGGCGTACGCGCCGCCCTGGGCGTCGACGTTGGCGTCGAAGAGCCAGGTGACCAGGAAGGCGATCAGGGTGAGCACCAGCACCATCGGCCGCACGGCGCGGGCCCAGTGCGGGGCCATGCCGTAGCGCGGGAGGTAGCGGGGCATCAGGTTGAGCATCCCGGCCATCGCGGAGGCCCCGGCGAACCAGAGGATGACGATGGTGGAGAGGTCGTAGATGCTGCCGAAGGTGCCGCCCAGGTACTCGTGGGCGAGGAAGGCCAGGGCGCGGCCGTTGGCCTGACCGCCTGCCTTGAACTCGTCGGCCGGGATGAGCAGCGTGGTGATGAAGCTGGTGGCGATCAGGAAGACGCTCATGATCACGGCGGAGGTGGTGAGCAGCTTGCGGGCGCCCTTGATCCGACCGACGGGCTTCTCCTCGGTGTCACCCTCCGCGCCCTCGATGTGCGGCATCACGGCGACGCCGGTCTCGAAGCCGGAGAGGCCGAGCGCGAGCTTGGGGAAGACGACCAGGGCGACGCCGACCATGACGATCGGGTTGCCGTGCTCGGCGGTCAGGCCGCTCGTCCAGTCGGTGATCACGTGCGGGGCGGTGACGACGTGCCAGAAGCCGACCGCGACCACGACCACGTTGAGCGCGAGGTAGACGCCGACCAGGGTCACGGCGATGCCGATCGCCTCGCTGAAGCCTTTGAGGAAGACGCCGCCGAGCAGCGCGACCAGCAGCAGGGTGATCAGCACCTGGTGTCCGCCGAGCGTGCTGCTCAGGTGGGGGTTCTCCACCAGGTGGGCGGTGGCGTCGGCGGCCGAGAGGGTGATGGTGATCAGGAAGTCCGTCGCGGCGAAGCCGAGCAGGGCCAGCACGAAGAGCTTGCCCTTCCAGAACGACAGCAGCCGCTCCAGCATCGCGATCGAGCCTTCGCCGTGCGGGCTCTCCTGGGCGACCCGGCGGTAGACCGGCAGGGCGCCGAGCAGGGTCACGATCACCAGGACGATGGTGGCGATCGGCGAGAGCAGGCCGGCGGCGAGGGCGGCGATGCCCGGCTGGTAACCGAGGGTCGAGAAGTAGTCGACGCCGGTCAGGCACATGACCTTCCACCAGCGCTGGCCCTTGTGCACGGTCGGTGCCTGGGCGTGCGGCCCCGGGTGCTGCTTGGCCATGTCGGACAGGCCTTCCAGCATCCACGCGCGCAGCCGCTGCTGTTTGCTGCCCTTCTCGGCCGTAACTGAAGCGGCCACCGTTAACACTCCCTCAAAGATCCGAACTACCGTCCTGACGGATGGCGGAGGTCAGACTATGTGACCGGATCTTGGCAACCTGGGAGCCCCGCCGGGCAGGACACCCGCCGGGCGGCATCCTGACACCCGTTTCCTACTCGAAGGACCCTTGCGGCGCTTGGCCTCCAGCCGCTTCGTGGACGCACACCCGATACCCGGCGCCACCCGTACGGCGTTAAGAGTCTTGACACTTCCCTAACGCGGGGTCTCGGCAGCCGGAAGGCCGTCACAGCGTCGGGACGACGTCCAGGTGGTAGGTGGTGTCGACCACGAAGGTGCCGGAGATGGCCCGGATGGTGAGGATGTACTGCCCCGGGGTGAGCGGTTCCAGGGCGCTCCACAGGCCCCAGGCGACGCGCAGCCGGCCGCTGGCCCAGAACCGTCTGGAGCAGTACTCGTACATCTCCAGCGGCACGCCGTTCAGATCGGCGGCGGCGGAGGAGACGGCCAGCTGCAGCGGCTGGGCGGAGAGGCCGAGGGTCGAGCGCTGGCTGTTGATGACCGGGAAGAACACCGGTCGGCCGGAGGGTATCTGGCAGCGGCGCACCACTCGGCCGCCGTAGGTGCCCGCGAGGAACCAGATGTCGGCGGGCTGACGCCACGCGGCGTGCTTGCCCGTCCGGTCGCGCACCGGGCAGTGCTCCTCGGGCGCCGACAGCGCCCACTTCCACCAGCGAGCCGCCAGGGCTCCCCCGTCCAGGGGTCGCACGCCCTCGGGGTCGCTCTCCCGGAACGCGGTCTCGCTCAACTCATCTCCTCCGGCCGCACGCCCGCTCCCGGGCGTTCGCACACACCTCCCGCAGACCCTATCCGTCCTGCCCGCACCGGCAGGGAGCGGCCGCCCCACCGCTCCCGGGCCATCCCGGGTTGTCACCTTCCGGACAAACGCCTGCGAGCCATTTGACCGGTCGCCGGGCGACCCTACAGTTGACACCGCACCCGGGCGATCGACTCCGTGAATCGATCTGACATTTCGTCAACTGTGCCTGCCAGAGCCTGCTTTGACCTGCCCTGCCACTGCCCCGTCGCACCTCGGAAGGTGACGCCCGTGTCGCAGCTGCTGCACGCCCCCGGCTTCGCCGCCCTCGACGGCGGGCGGGCGGTGGAGACCAGGCTGATCGGGGGCCGCTGGCAGGCCGTGGCCTGGGAGCCGGCCGCCGACCGGCGCCGGGTGCTGACCGACCTGCCGCACGGGGTCGACCTGAGCGAGATCGAGCCCGACGGCGGCCACGTCTGGTGGTTCGACGCCGACACCGGCGGCGCCGGCCGCTGGCGGCGCCAGCCCTTCACCGCGGGCCCGGCGGCCGAGGCGCTGACCGGGCTGCCGCGCGGCCGGGCGTACGGGCTGGCCTTCGACCGGTCGGGCGCCACGGCGGCCCTCGCACTGGGCGTCGGCGACACCACCCTGCTGTACGCGGGCGCCCCCGGCGGCCCGGCCCGCCTGCTCGGCACCGCCCCCGGCTACCTGGGCCTGGCCGACCTCTCCCCCGACGGCGCCCTGCTCGCGCTGGCCGGACGGCCCGACGGCCCGGACGCCGTGCTGCTGCGGCCCGCCGACCCCGCGGGCGAGCCGCTCACCCTGCCCGGCGGCCCCGGCCTGCGGCTGTGGCCGATCGAGTTCCACCCCGAGACCGGCGAACTGCTCCTCGTCACCGCGCGGGGCGAGCACTACGGCGTCGCCACCTGGCGGCCCGGCCGGGGCCTGCGGCACCACCCCGGACTCGGCTTCGCGTCCGAGATCACCGTCGGCTGGTACGGCGGCGGCCGGGGCGTGCTGGTCCAGCACGAGCACGCGGGCCGCAGCCGGCTGCTCCGGGCCGAGCTCGACGGCCCGCCGCCCGAGCCCGTCCCCCTGCCCGGCGGCACCGTGCACGACCTCTCCTGCGCCCCCGACGGCACCCTGCACTGTCTGTGGAGCCGCGAGGCGGTGCCGCCGCGCACCCTCGCCTTCCGGCCGGGCGGCCCGCCCGCCGACCCGGCTCCGCACCGCCCCGGCGGGGTGCGGCGCACCGAGCGGTGGACGGAGCGGCCGTACGGGCGCGTCCACAGCTTCCTCGCCACCCCCGACGGTCCCGGCCCCTGGCCCACCCTCTTCCTGGTGCACGGCGGCCCGGCCACCCACGACCGGGACTCCTACGACCCGACGGTGGACACCCTGGTGCGGGCCGGCCACGCCGTGGTGCGCACCAACTACCGCGGCTCCACCGGCTACGGCGCCCGCTGGCAGCACGACTGGGGCCACCGGGTCGGGCTCGCCCAGGCGGAGGACCTGGCGGCGGTCCGGGCCGCGCTGGTCGCCGAGGGGGTGGCCGAGGCCGGGCGGACCGGGCTGTGCGGGATCTCCTGGGGCGGCTACCTGACCCTCCTGGCGCTCGGCCTGCACCCCGACCTCTGGTCGCTCGGCATGGCCGTGCACCCGATCGCCGACTACCCGGCCGCCTACCGCGCCACCACCCCGGCGCTGCGCGCCACCGACCGGCAGCTGTTCGGCGGCACCCCCGAGCAGGTGCCCGAGCGCTACCGCCGGGCCAGCCCGCTCACCTACGTCGAGCGGGTCCGCGCGCCCGTGCTCCTGGTCGCCTCCCGCACCGACGAGCGCTGCCCGGCCGAGCAGGTCGAGCGCTACGCCCGCGCGCTCGGCGGCGTCGGCGCCCCGCACGAGCTGGTCTGGGTCGACGGCGGCCACCGCAGCCGCCGGGCCGGCGACCACGCCTCGGTGCTGGCCGCCCAACTGCGCTTCGCCCGCCGGGTGTGGCGCAGCCCCTGATCCCCTCGGCGCGGCCCGCGCCGAGGAGCCCGACCAGCCAGGAGAGGAGGTGTACTCCCATGAAGCGACGCAGCGTGTCCAACGACCCGATCAGCGCTCCGGAGCGTGACCGCGGTGCGGTGATCGTCGGCGACAACTTCGCCTTCGACATCACCAAGGCCACCCCGGTGCAGCCGGCCCTGAAGGGCTCGCCCAAGGCCCCCAAGGCCAAGTGATCCAGTGCCGCTCCGGGGCGCCGCAATCGCCCCGGAGCGGCGCCCGGCCCCCCAGATTTGGATCCTCCCACCATGCGGATCGTTCTGCTGCACATGCCGTGGGGCGCCCTCGACCTGCCCTCGCTGGCCCTCGGCATCCTGCACACCGCCGCCACCCGGGCCGGCCACCAGGTCGAAGTGCGCTACGCCAACCTCGACTTCGCCGACTGGGCGGCCGCCGCCACCGGCCTGACCCTCGACGACTACTCCTACTTCGCCGAGCGCTCCTACTTCCAGGGCGCGGGCGACTGGGCGTTCGCCGGTGCGCTGTACGAGGAGGAGGCCGAACCCGGGACCGTCCCGGCGGACTTCGCGGAGTACTTCGGCTTCCTGGCCGCCAACGGCGCGAGCGCGGCGGAGATCGAGCTGGTGCGGCGGATGCGCGCGGCCGTGCCCGCCTTCCTCGACCACCTGGTCGCCGAACTGGCCGCCGATCCGCCCGACCTGGTCGGCTTCTCCTCCACCTTCCAGCAGAACGCCGCGAGCCTGGCCGCGGCCCGGCGCCTCAAGCAGGCCTGCCCGCAGGTGCGCACCGTCCTCGGCGGGGCCAACTGCGACGGGCCGCAAGGAGCGGCGCTGCACCGCAACTTCCCCTTCCTCGACCACGTCGTGCGCGGCGAGGGCGAGGCCGCCTTCCCCGCCCTGCTCGACCTGCTCGCGGCGGGCGAAACCGACCTCTCCGCCGTGCCGGGTCTGTGCTGGCGCGACCCCGCCGGGGCTCCACGGGCCAACCCGATGAGCACCCGGCCGCTGCCGCCCGCCGCGATCCTCCCGCCGTGCTACGAGGGGTACTTCGAGCGGCTGGACGCCTCGGTGGCGGCCGGCTGGGTGGAGCCGCACCTCGTGCTCGAGGGCTCGCGCGGCTGCTGGTGGGGCGAGAAGCACCACTGCACCTTCTGCGGGCTGAACGGCTCCTCGATGGAGTTCCGGGCCAAGCCGCCCGAGGCCTTCCTCGCCGAACTGCTGGCCCTGGTCGAGCGCCACCAGCTGCTCGACGTGCACCTGGTCGACAACATCCTCGACATGGGCTACTTCGGCACCGTGCTGGCTTCGCTCGCCGAACTGCCGGTGGACCTGCGGCTGCACTTCGAGATCAAGGCCAACCTGCGCCGCCACCACTTCCAACTTCTCGGCGAGGCGGGCGCGGTGCAGGTGCAGCCGGGCATCGAGAGCCTGAGCAGCCGAGTCCTGAAGATCATGGACAAGGGCGTGACGGGCTGCCAGAACGTCCGTGCCCTGAGGGACGCGCAGAGCGCCGGCGTCTCCGTCACCTGGAACTACCTCTACGGCTTCCCCGGCGAGCAGCCCGCCGACTACACGGCCGTCCTGGCGCAGTTGCCGCTGCTGCACCACCTGGACCCGCCGCTCGGCGCGGGCCGGATCGCCATCGAGCGGTTCAGCCCCTACTTCAGCAAGCCCGAGCTGGGCTTCGACCTGACCAGGCCCGCGTACCAGTACCGGGCCACCTACCGGCTGCCGGAATCCGAACTGGCGGACATCGCCTACGTGTTCAGCGCCCCCGAGCGCGGCATCGGCGCCCCCTTGGGCGCCGAGCTCAGCGCGGCGGTGGCGGCCTGGCGGCTGGCGTACCCCGACAGCCGGCTCAGCCTGCGCGACAGCGGGGACCGCATCACCCTGCTCAACTCCCGCCCGGCGTACGACTGGCGGCACCTGGAGCTCACCGACCCGGCCGAACTGGCCCTGTACCGGCTGCTCGACCAGCCACGCACACCCGCCGTACTGGCGGCCCGGACACCGGGCGGGGCGGCGGTGGTCGAGCCGCTGCTGGCGCGCTGGCGCGAGCTGGGCCTGCTCTTCCACGACGGCGCGAGCTACCTCCAGGTCGCGGTGGAGGCGGACAACCAGGTGCTGATGCGGCTGGAGCACCGGCACGGCTCCACCCTCGGGGAGGTTTCGGATGCCCTCGCGGTCGGCTGACCCCCTGGCGGTCGAGCTGTGGCTGGACTACGACCCGGCCGTCCGGGCCCTGCCCGGCACCGCCCTCGGCGTGCACACCGTGACGGGCCCGGCGGGCGCGGCCGTGGCCGACTGGCACCGCCGAGGGGCGCGCTGCGTACGGCTCCCCGAGCCGGTGCGGCTCTGCGCGGACGCCTCCGGCGCCGACCTGCGGGCCCTGCTGCTGCTCCGGGAGGCCACCGCCCGCGGGTTGGCCGTGCTCTGGGAGGCCCACTGCCCGGACGGCTGCGTGACCCGGCGGCTCTTCCACCACTTCTACCCGCCCACCCGGGTGCACGGGCAGCCGGCCGAGGTGGCCGGACAGTGGCGGGCCGCCTACTTCCCCAACAAGTGCGTGCACCGGCGGGGCCCCGGGTTCGCCGAGGTCCGGGACCGGCGGGGCGGCAGGCTGGAGCTGTACACGGTGGACGAGACCGAACACCTGGCCGCCATCGCGGCGCTCACCCCGGGTGTGCCCGCCGCCGAGCTGCCCGCCGCCGCACTGCGGGACTTCACCGAGGCCGGGCTGGTCGCCGAACAGGCCGGACTGGTCTGGTGGTTGCCGCTGGCCGTCCGGCGCTGGCCCTTCCCGTCACTGACCGTCTGACACCTGCGAGGAGCAGCCCAGCCATGACCACCGCCCCCGTGGACGACGCCCACGCCCGGATGTCCGCGTTCATCCGCGACCCGTACCCGACCCTCGCCCGGATCCGGGCCGCTTCGCCGGTCTCGATCGTGGAGTACGGTTCCGGGCTGCCGGTCTGGATGATCACCCGCTACCACGACGTCCGGGCCGCGCTCACCGACCCCGGCTTCGGGCAGGACGTCCGGCGCAGCCAGGGCATCGCCAACGAGCGCGGCGGCGGCCTCGCGCTCGGCTCCGACGTGGTGCACATGCTCAACAGCGACCCGCCGGACCACACCCGGCTGCGCCGGATGATCCAGGGGGTGTTCACCCGCAAGCGGGTCGAGCTGATGCGGCCACTGGTCGAGCGGATCGCCGGCGGCCTGCTCGACGGGCTGCGCGAGCGCGAAGTGGTCGACCTGGTCACGGACTTCGCCTTCCCGCTGCCCATCATGATCATCTGCGAGCTGCTCGGCTTCCCGCCCGAGGACCTGCACTCCTACCGCACCTGGTCGACCGCGATCCTCACCCACGGCGGCGCGATGTCCTTCGACGAGGCCACCGCCGAGATGCAGGCCTACCTGCGCACCCTGATGGCCGAGCGGCGGCAGCGGCCGCGCGAGGACATCCTGACCGACCTGGTGCAGGCCTGCGAGGCCGGGGAGCTCACCGAGCAGGAGGTCTTCTCGATGGTCTTCCTCCTGCTGATCGGCGGCCACGAGACCACCGTCAACATGCTCGGCACCGCGACCCTCGCGCTGATCCACCACCCCGACCAACTCGACTGGCTGCGCGCCGACCTGGCGGCGCGGATGCCGATGGCCGTGGAGGAGCTGCTGCGTTACGAGTCCCCGGTGAGCATGGCCACCATGCGGTTCACCACCCAGGACGTGGACGTCAGCGGGGTGGAGGTCCCGGCCGGCGAACTCGTCCTGCTCTCGCTCGGCGCCGCCAACCGCGACCCGGACCGGTTCACCGACCCCGACCGGCTCCGGCTCGACCGCGACGACCCCGGCCACCTCGCCTTCGGCCAGGGCCTGCACCGCTGCCTGGGCACCTTCCTCGGCAAGCTGGAGGGCGAGATCGCCCTCACCGGTCTGCTGAGCCGCTTCGGCCGGATCGAGCTCGCCGCCGACGAGGCCACCCTGCCCTGGCGCACCACCATCATGCTGCGCGGCCTGGAGTCCCTCCCGGTGAGCCTCCGTGGCCAGTAAAGTCACCGCGCCGAGGGTCAGCCTGCGGCCGCTGCGGGTGCGCGGGTACCGGCTGCTGGTCATCGGGCAGGGGACGTCGGAGTTCGGCAACGCCTTCCAGGTGGTGGCGCTGCCGCTGCTGGTGTACTCCTTCGGCGGCGGGCCCCGGCAGTTGAGCCTGGTGGTCGCCGCCTACGGGGGTGCCCGGCTGCTCGCCACGCCGCTCGGCGGGATGCTCGCCGACCGGTGGGGCGCCTGGCGGGTGATGCTCGGCGCCGACCTCGGCCGGCTGGCCGCCACCGCGGCCCTCGCGCTGGCCGCGGCCACCCACCGGGCCGACACCCCGCTGGTCACGGCGATCGGCTGCCTGACCGGCCTGGGCGCGGGGCTCTTCCTGCCCGCCTCCTGGGCCGTCACACCCCGGCTGCTGCCGGCCGAGGACCTCCAGCAGGGCAACGCACTCAGCCGGATGGTCACCTTCACCACCGGGCTGGCCGGCCCCGGCGCGGCCGGTCTCCTGGTGGCCTGGCTGTCCCCATCCCCGGCCCTCGTGGTGGACGCCCTCACCTTCGCGGTCTCCGCCGTCACCCTGCTCATGATCGGCCGGGGCAGCTTCGCCGCGCCGGCCCAGAACGTCGCCGAACGCGCCGGCGTGCCAAGGAACTTCCGCGCGCTGCTGCGCGAATCACGGCTGCTGCGCGGGGTGCTGGCCGTCACCACGGTGGCCAACCTCACCATGGGCGGGATGACCAGGGTGGCCCTCCCCACCCTGGCCACCCACGACTTCGCCGCCGGGGCCGTCGGCCTGGGCGCCCTGCTGGCCGCCTTCACCGGCGGCGCGCTCCTCGGCGCCCTGCTGGTGGCCGGCCTCCCCGACCTGCGCTCCCCCGGGCGCACGGCCCTCTCCTGCGGCCTGCTGATGGGCCTGGCCGTGAGCCTGGTGCCGTTCACCGGCCTGCCCGGCGCACTCGCCGCCCTCGCCCTGGCCGGCGCCGCCAGCACCGTCACCAACGTCCTGATCGTCACCGGCATCCAGCACGGCACCCCGCCCGGACTCCTCGCCCGCGTGATGGCCGCCGTCACCTTCTGCGGCCTGGCCGTCTTCCCCCTCTCCGTCCTCGCCGTCGGCGCCGCCGTCGCCGCCTTCGGCCCCCGCGGCGTCTTCCTCGCCACCGGCCTGTCCCTGCTCACCGCCTTCGGCTACGCCTTCACCCGCCGCGAACTCCGGGAACTCTGAGACCGGTGGCCGGCGCCCGGTCCGGCCGGGCCGATGGCGGGTGCCCGAATTCGGTCGTCGGACGGGGTGACAGCTGGTACTACTGTCCCCCGATTCAATGATCATTCAGCTCGGGGGCAGTTCAGCATGGTGCAAGACAGTGCGGTCGTCGCGCTGACCGGAGTCCGGCGGGTGTACGGCAGCGGCGAGAGCCGGGTCGCGGCACTGGACGGGGTGACCCTGGAGTTCCCGGCCGGCTCCTTCACCGCGGTGATGGGGCCGTCCGGCTCCGGGAAGTCGACCCTGCTCCAGTGCGCGGCGGGGCTCGACCAGGTGGACGAGGGCCTGGTCCGCCTCGCCGGGGTGGACCCGCGCGGCATGTCGGAGACGGCGCTGACCAGGCTCCGCCGGGAGCGGATCGGCTTCGTCTTCCAGTCCTTCAACCTGCTGCCCACGCTGACCGCCCGGCAGAACGTCGAGCTCCCGCTCCAGCTGGCGAAGAAGCCGGCCCGGCCCGCCGAGGTCGACCGGGTCCTGGCCGAACTGGGCCTGGCCGAGCGCGCGGCACACCTGCCCAGCGAGCTCTCCGGCGGCCAGCAGCAGCGCGTGGCCATCGCCCGCGCCCTGGTGACCCGCCCCCAGGTGCTCTTCGCCGACGAGCCGACCGGGGCGCTGGACTCCCGCACCTCCCGGGAGGTGCTGGCGCTGCTGCGCCGGATCGTCGCCGAGCACGGCCAGACCATCATCATGGTGACCCACGACCCGGTGGCCGCCTCGTACGCCGGGCGGGTGGTCTTCCTGGCCGACGGCCGGGTGGTGGACGAGCTGGCGGACCCGACGGTCGAGGCCGTCGCCGCCAGGATGGCCGCGCTGGAACCGGCCGAGGACGGACCCGCCGGTGCGGGCCCGGGCGACTTCGCGGAGGCCGCCGCGTGCTGAACCTGGCCCTGGCCAACCTGCGCAGCCGCTGGACCGCCTTCATCGGCGTCTTCGCCGCCCTCGCCCTGGGCACCGGGCTGATCTCGATGATGTCGCTCGTGCTGGCAGCGACCGCCGGCACGCCGTACCCCGCGCCCCAGCGGTTCGCGGCCGCCACCGCCGTGGCGGTGCCCGCCGACGCGCGCGGCGAGGCGGCCCGGCTCCCCGCCGGGCTGCCTCCCGCCGTAGCCGGCGGGGCGCCGGCCGGGGCCGTCGCCGACCGCACCTTTCCCGCCCGCCGCCCGGGCGGGCCCGCCGACGGGGTCGGCCACGGCTGGTCCTCGGCCGCCCTGACGCCGTACCACCTGACGGCCGGCCGGGCCCCGGCGGCGGACGACGAGATCGTGCTGACCGGCGGCGCCGAGCTGGTCGGCCGGCGGATCGAACTCGCGACCGCGGCCGGACGCTCCGCCTACACCGTGGTCGGCGCCACCGAGCAGCGCTGGTTCGAGCACGCGGCCTTCTTCACCGACGCCGCCGCCGCCCGGATCTCGCCGCCGGTGAACGCACTGGCGGCCACCGGCCCGGCCACCGCCCTGCCGACGGCCGACGGCGTGCTGCTGCTCACCGGGCCGGACCGCCGCCAGGCCGACCCCGACCCGTCCGGCGGCGCGGACCAGCTGATGAACGCGCAGGCCATGGCCGCCACCACCAGTGGGATCGCGGTCTCGGTCGCGGTCTTCATCGTGATCGCGACCTTCGCCTTCTCCGTCGAGCAGCGCGGACGCGAGCTGGCGCTGCTCCGGCTGACCGGGGCCACCCCGCGTCAGGTCGCCGGTCTGGTGCTGGCCGAGGCCGGCCTGGTCGGCGCGGCCGGGTCGCTGGTCGGGTCGCTGCTCGGGGTGGCGGGCGGCGGAGTGCTGTGCGGGTGGATGGTCGGCCACGGCGTCGCGCCCGAGTGGTTCGACGTCGGCGTCGATCCGCTCGCGCTGCTGCTCGCCGCCCTGCTCGGCGTCGCCGCCGCGCTGTCGGGCGCCGCCGCCGTGGCCGCCCGGGCCGCCCGGGTGCGCCCGGTCGCGGCGCTGCGGGACTCCGCCGCGAACACCCGGGCGATGACACCGCTGCGCTGGGTGCTGGCCCTGGGCCTGCTGGCCGGCGCCGTCGCCACCGGCTGGACGATCACCGCGAGCTCGCCCGAGTACGCGGTGAACGCCCGCAAGTACGGCGCCGTGCCGCTGCTCTTCGTCGGCGGCCTCGCCCTGCTCGCGCCGGTGCTGCTGCGGCCCGCCGCCCGGTTGGCCACCTGGCCGCTGGCCCGGCTCGGCGCCGGCCCGCTGATCGTCCGCCAGAACACGCTCAACGCCAGGCGCCGGACCGCCGCCACGGTCACCCCCGTGGTGGTGGCCGTGGGGCTGGTCGCGGCCATGACGATCATGCAGGGCGCCGGGGACGCGGCCCGGGCCGATCTGGCGCGCAGCCACACCCGGGCCGCCGCCGTGGTGCTGCCCGGCGGCGGACTGCTGGACCGCCCGACGGCCGCCGCGCTCGCGAACCTGCGGGCCACCACGGTCACCCCCACCCGGCTGGAGATCAGCGGCGCCGACGGCACCGTCCTGGACTCGCTCAGCGGGCAGGCCGTCCGGCCCGACGCGCTCGGCTCGGTGCTGACGCCGACCGTGGTCGCGGGCTCGCTGACCGGGCTCGGCGACGACTTCCTGGTGGTGGACGAGCACACCGCCCGCAGTGACGACCTGTCCCCCGGGCAGACCGTCACCGGCCGGCTCCCGGACGGGTCACGGACCGCTCTGCGCATCGCGGCGGTGGTCCGGACCGGTCTGGGCGGCGACGACACCTACCTCTCGGCGGCGCACGCGGCGGGCGGACTGCCCGCGCTGGCCTGGCTCGGCACGCCCGCGGACGCCGAGGCGGCCCGCACGGCGCTCGGCGGCCTGAACGCCGAGGTCGGACCGGCCGACCGCTACTTCGACCGGTCGGCGGCCAAGCAGCGCGCGCAGTCGCGCAACGCCGCCGTGGTGGTGCTGGGGATCTCGGTCGGCTACTCGCTGCTCTCGGTGGCCAACACCCTGGTCATGGCCGCGGCCGGCCGGCGGCGCGAACTGGCGGCGCTGGGCCTCGCCGGGGCGACCAGGGCCCAGACGCTGCGGCTGATCGCCGCGGAGTCCCTGCTGGCCGTGCTGGTGGGCACCCTGCTCGCCGCCGTGGCCGGCGCGGCGGTCGCGGCCACCCAGGCCACCGCGCTGCACCGCCTGGTGGGCCACTTCGCGGCCACCGTCCCGTGGGGACCGGTCGCCCAGGCGGTGGGCCTGTGCGCCGCGGTCGCGGTGACGGCGGCCGTGCTCGCCGCCTGGCGCACCACCCGCGGGCGGTCGATCGAGGCCGCGGGGGCACGGGAGTAGGGCCGGACCGGCCCTGACGGGGATCCTAGGAGAGGTAGTCCTCGGGGCCGCCGTCGCGGCGGATGTCGAGGGTGACGCAGTGGAAGCCGCCGCCGAGGGCGCGGGAGTGGCGCAGGCGGTGCGGGAGGACGGTGATGCCGGCGTGCTCCAGTTGCTTGACCAGGCCGAGCTGGCCGGCCTCGACGACGGCGAGTTCGGGGGTGACCATCAGCAGGTTCATGCTGATCCAGGACTCGCTGAGGGTGTGGGCGGGCCGGGTGGCGGGGGCCTCGGCGGGCGGGCACCAGAGGATGTCCCAGCCCCGCAGCGGCTCGGGCACCCGGTCGGGGCTGATCCGGTCCGGGTTGAGCAGGGCCAGGCCGGGGCGCAGCAGCGCGATGGTGCTGTCGATGTGGGTGTAGCCGTAGACCTCGCGCAGCGGGTGCAGCCGCACGCCGCCGAGCAGGCCGAGGGTGGATTCCAGCCAGCGCAGGCCGAGTTCGTTGCCACTGCGGGAGACCTGGTAGAAGACGTCCCGGCCCAGGCGCAGCACGTTGGCGGCGTCGAAGACCGGTTCGCTCTCGCCGAGCAGCGGCAGGCCCTCGGCGTCGTACTCGAAGAGCTCGTCGGTGAGCCGGGGCCTGGGCGCGCAGACCCAGCGGGCGCCCTGCTCCAGGTAGCGCTGGAAGAGGCCGCGCAGGCCGAAGACCTCGAAGTAGCGGGCCCGCATCGGGCTGGCCACCTCGATCACGGTCTCGCCGACCACCAGGGTGAGGTCGCGCGGGCAGTAGGAGTGGAAGCCGCCCTCGGCCTGCCACAGCGGGGTGGCGAACTCGGCGGCGTGGTCGACGGGTTCGGGGCGGTGGACGGTGACGCCGAGGCCGGTCAGGGTCTCGGCCAGCGCCGCCAGGTCCTCCTCGGTCTCCTCGATCACCCGGGCGTCGTACCGGCCGGTGGGGATGCCGGCCAGCTCCGCCCGGGCGGTGGCCGGGAAGCAGGAGAGCCAGGCGGAGGGGTCGGACTGCGCGGGCAGCCGGGCCCCGAGCGCGGAGCCGACCACCACCTCGCGCAGGGTGGTGAACTCGTCCCAGCTGTGCACCGGGCTGACCGCAGCAGGCATGGCTCCCCCTCGGGACGGACGCGACTGGTGAGACGTGGGTGATGGGCGGCAACTCCGGCGCTGATCAGGAGGGTTGACGATCTCCGGCGGCCCGGGGCGACGGCCAAGCTACCGGCCGCCCGGAGCGGCCCGCAAGGAGGGTGATCAGCCCTGGTCACCGGCCCTGCGGGTTGTTCAGCGGGCCGCCGCCGGGCTCGACCAAGGCTCAACTCCGCCAGGCCCGCCGGACGGTGTGGCCGCCGGCCAGGGTGAGCAGGGCGCCGCCCGCGGCGGCGAGGGTGGCGACGGCCAGGCTCTGCCGGCGGGCCCGCCGCCGGGCGGCGTGGGCGGCGCGGATACCGGCGGCCAGGAAGGACCGCTCGACACTGCCGGGGGTCAGCTCCTCG
The DNA here is from genome assembly GCF_040296285.1 of Kitasatospora sp. NPDC002227. Lineage (NCBI taxonomy): Bacteria > Bacillati > Actinomycetota > Actinomycetes > Kitasatosporales > Streptomycetaceae > Kitasatospora > Kitasatospora sp. NPDC002227. The sequence goes on along the minus strand of NZ_JBEOWY010000018.1, from coordinate 120,499 downwards.
GCCCGGACCTGGCGCCAGGCCTCGGTCAACCGCTCGCCCCGGTAGAGGAGTTCCGGATCCCGCCCGGCGGCCAGCCAGCGGCGGGCCGCCTCGGTCAGGCGGCGGCCGTCGGCGGCGCTGCGGCGCCCGTCGGCCAGCCAGCCGCGCAGCCGGGGCCAGGCGGCGGGCAGGCCGTGGTGGGCCAGCTCCACGGTGCCCCGGTCCAGCACCACCAGCCGGGCGCGGGCCAGCCGCTCGAGCAGTTCCGGGACGCCGGGGTCGGCGAACTCCGCGCGCGCGACCGGCCCGCCTTCGGCCTCCGCCGCCGCGCCGCCCTCGCCCCAGCTCAGCCGCAGGAAGAGGGCGCGGGCCCGCTCCCGGTCCGCCTCCGGCAGCCCGCCGTACAGCTCCTCGGCCAGCCGGGCCAGCGCCCCCTCGAAGCCACCGGTGGCCTGGAAGCCCGCCAGGGTGAGGGCATTGCCGCTGCGCCGCCGCCAGGTCTCCAGCAGGGCCGCGGAGAGCAGCGGCAGCGCGCCCGGCTGCCGGGCGGCGGTGGAGATGAGCACGGCGAGCAGCGAGCCCTCCACGGTGCAGCCGGCCCGCAGCGCGGGCTCGCCGATCGCCCGCCGCAGCTCCTCGGGGGCCGGGCGCTCGACGGTCAGCCTGGCCCCGCGCCCGGCGGCGGCCAGCCCGGGGTGGGTGGCGAACAGCCACTCCTGGTCGGCCCGCAGTACCAGGACGATCCGGCAGTCACCGGTGACCGCGGCGGCCAGCGCGTCCAGGAACCGGCGCCGCTCGGCGGCGTCCCGGCAGCGGGTGGTCAGCTCCTCCGCCTGGTCCACCACCAGCACCGGATCGTGGTCGCCCAGCTCCGCGGCCCGGCGCCCGAGCCGGGCCAGCGCGGGCCCCAACTCCTCGGTCGGACGGTCCCCCGGGGTGAGCACCGCCCAGGCCCGCGGGGTCGGCCCCGCGCCGAGGCGGGCCAGCAGCCCGGCCCGGACCAGCGAGGACTTGCCCGCGCCGGAGGGGCCGCCGACCACCACCAGCCGCCGCTCGGCGACCAGGGCCGCCAGCCGCTCCACCAGGGCCTCACGCCCGAAGAACCGGGCGGCGTCGGCCACCTCGAAGGCGGCCGGGCCGGGGTAGGGCTCCCGGCCGAGGTCCTGGGCCCGGCGCCGGGCGGCGCTCTCGGCGGCCAGTTCGGCGGCCAGCAGCTGCCAGCGCTGGCGCCACTGGGGCACGTCGCCGCCGCAGGCCTGCACGTAGGCCAGGGTGACGGCCAGGCTCGGCAACCGCCGCCCGCCGGCCGCGACCGAGAGGCTGGCGGCCGAGCAGTGCGCCCGTAACGCGAGCTGCCGGTAGGGCGGCGTGCCCGCCCGGTCCCGCAGGGCCCGCAGGTCGGCGGCGAAGTGCAGCAGCGGTTCGTCGCCCGGGGCCAGTGGAGTCTCCCGACGCGGCACGGCAGTCCCCTTCGTCCGTCGAAGTGGTCGAGGTGGTCGCTGGCGGGGCCCGGGCAGCCGTCGGCCGCCCGCGCTCCTGATGGTTCGTCACACTCCCCCGTGCTTCCTCACGCCCCCCGGATTCATCATGCGCCGCGAGATTGGTGGCAAACAATCGCCGGACGGTCCGGGTTGTTCCGAGTTGGTGTTCAATGTGCAGCCGCTCGGCGCCGAACAATGCCGGTGGGATAGAACCGGGGCCCGCAGCCTTCGCTCACCCCGGAGCGCGCCATGAGGTTCACCCGGTACTGCCGTTCCCTGCTCTCCACCCCCGCCACGGCGGTGGAGCGGTACAGCAAGAGCCACCAGGCCGGCGCCGACATCGCCATGGTCGACCTGGAGGACTCCGTCCCGCCCGCCCGCAAGGAGGAGGCCCGCCGCCTCGCCGAGGAGTTCTTCGCGCTGCCCTCCGCCAAACTGGTCCGCAGCGCCGTACGGATCAACTCGCTGGCCGGGCCGGAGGGCCTGCGCGACCTGCTGGCCCTCACCCGCTACCGGGTCAAGCCGGACTTGGTCCTGATCCCGATGGCCGAGTCCGCCCGGGACGTGGAGATCGCCGCCGGGGCGCTGGCCGCCGACTGCCCGGACACCGAGTTCCTCGCCGTGCTGGAGACCCCGGCCGGCATCGAGCGGGCCCATGAACTCGCCGCCGCGGGCCGGCGGCTGCGCGGCCTGGTGTTCGGCTCCGCCGACTACGCCTTCGCGGTCGGCGCCGGGCTCTCCTGGGAGGCGCTCGCCTACGCCCGCTCCCGGCTCGTCTGCGCGGCCCGGTCGGCCGGGCTGGAGGCGATGGACTCCCCACTCTTCGAGGTGGCCGACCTCGAGGGACTGCGGCGCGAGGCGGCGCAGGCCCGGGAGCTGGGCTTCAGCGGCAAGATCGCCATCCACCCGAGCCAACTCCCGCTGATCAACCAGGCGTTCACCCCCGGCCCGGAGCTGCTCGCGCGCGCCCGCCGGGTGGTCGCCGCCGGGCGCGAGAGCGGCTGCTCGGTGACCGTGGTGGACGGCGTGATGGTCGGCATGCCGTTCTTCGAGGCCTCCCGCCGGCTGGTCGACGAGTACGGCCCGACCCCCGAACAGTGAGGAAGGACCCCGCATGAGCCAGCAGGACGCCGACCCGGTGCTCGGCCCGCGCCGGCACCGCAACGCCGAGGCGATGCTCGCCGTGGCCGACCCGGCCTGGCAGGCCGCCGCCGGGCACGGCCTGATCGGCATCAAGGTCGACTCCGAGTCGAACAACCGGCTGACCGTCCGGGAGACCGGGCACGAGTTCGCCAACATGGTCTCCTGCGCCTACCTCGGCCTCAACAACCACCCCTCGGTGCTGGCCGGGGCGGTGGACGCCCTCACCGAATCCCGCTCCACCTGGCTGGTCACCTCCACCACCCGGATCCGGCACAACCTGATCGTCCGACTGGAGGAGGAGCTGGGCGAGCTGTTCGGCTCCCACATCCTGCCCGGTGCCTCCTGCACCTCGCTCACGGCCGGCCTCCTCCCGCTGGTCGCCTCCGGCCACCTGGGCGGCGAGGGGCGGCCCCGGGTGATGGTCTTCGACCGGTTCTGCCACTTCTGCATGGCGTACGTGAAGCCGATCTGCGCCGACGAGTCGCTGGTGCTCAACTGCCCGCACAACGACCTGAACTACCTGGAGGACGTCTGCCGCAAGTACCCCCGGGTCGCGTACGTGGCCGACGGCGCGTACTCGATGGGCGGCGCGGCCGCGCTCGACGGGCTGCTCGAACTGCAGGACCGCTACGGCCTGTTCCTCTACATCGACGACTCCCACTCGCTCTCCATCATGGGCGAGCGCGGCGAGGGCTTCGTCCGCTCCCGGCTGCGGGCCAACCCGCTGACCGTGGTGGTCGCCAGCCTCGGCAAGGGCTTCGGCACCGGCGGCGGGGTGGCGATGCTGGGCAGCCGCGCGCAGTTCGAGTTCCTGCACCGGCACGCCGGCCCGGTGGGCTGGTCGCAGAACATGGCGCTGCCGCTGGTCGGCGCCTCGCTGGCCAGTGCCGCCATCCACCGCTCACCCGAACTGGCCGATCTGCAGGAGCGGTTGCGCCGCAACATCGATCTCTTCGACGAGCTGCTGCCGACCACCTTCGCGGGCAACGGCCTGCCGGTGCGGCGGGTGGACGTGGGCGACGCCGAGCACGCCGTCAAGCTCTCCGCCCAGCTCTTCGAGCGCGGCTTCTACAGCTCGGCGGTGTTCTTCCCGATCGTGCCCAAGGGCGAGGCCGGGCTGCGGCTGATGATGCGCGCCGACATGGACGAGGCGCTGATCACCCGCTTCGCCGCGCACGTCAAGGAGCTCACCGCCGACCTGCCGGCCCGTCGCGAAGGGGCCTGAGCATGGAGGGGCCCCTGGGCTACCGGCAGCTCGGCGAGCACCACTACCGCGAGGTGGTGGGCCGCTACTACGAGGAGTTCACCGTCGGCGACGTGGTCGAGCACCGGCCCGGCCGCACCGTCACCGAGCTCGACAACGTGCTGATGAGCATGCTGAGCATGAACGACGCCCCGCTGCACATCGACGCCGCCTACAGCGAGCACACCCCCTGGGGGCGGCCGATCGTCTCCAGCCTGGTCACCCTCAGCATCGTCGGCGGCATGACCGCCCGCTCGACCAGCGGACGCACCATCGCCAACCTCGGCTGGGACTCCATCCGCCTCACCCACCCGGTCTTCACCGGTGACACCCTCTACGCCCAGAGCCGGACCCTGGCCAAGCGGCTCTCCAAGAGCCGCCCCGGCCAGGGCATCATCACCTCCCGCACCACCGGCACCAAGCAGACCGGCGAGGTGGTGCTGGTCTTCGAGCGGAGCTTCCTGGTGCCGCTGCGCGGCCACGGCCTGGACGAACTGACCGGCTACTGAGGCTCGTTCAGGCCCGTACGTCGACCAGCACCTTGCCCTTCGTCGCCCGCGCGGCCAGGGCCCGGTGCGCCGCACCGACCCGCGCGAGCGGGGCGGTGCGGTCGACGTGCGCCACCAGGCGCTTCTCCAGCGCCAACTCGAACAGGCGCCCGGCGATCCGCTCGAACAGCGCCCGGTCGGCCAGCACGTGCTGCAGCCAGAAGGCCAGCACCCCGGCCGACCGGCCTGCCAACTCGTCCACCGAGAAGGCGTCTTCCGGGGCGTCTGCCCGCGCGCCCACGCTCAGCAGCCGCCCGAACGGCTCCAGCGCCGCCAGCCCGGCCCGCAGCACGGCGCCGCCGACCGAGTCCACGAACAGCCCGATCCGCTGCTCCGCGAGCCGCTCCGCCAAATCCGGATCGGCCGGGTCGAGGGCCACCTCGGCGCCCAGCGAGCGGACGAACTCCCGCTTGGCCGCGGTGGAGGCCAGCCCCACCACCCGGCCGGCCCCCAGCTCCCGGGCCAGCTGGACGGCCAGGTGGCCCACCCCGCCGGCCGCCGCCGTCACCGCGACCACCTCACCCGGCCGGGGGCGGCCGATCAGCTCCAGCGCGCCGAGCGCCGTCGCGCCCTGCTCGAGCAGTGCCAGCGCCTGCTCGTCGCCCAGCCCGTCCGGCACCTCGACGGTGAACGCCTCCTCGGCGCAGGCCACTTCGGCGTAGCCGCCACCGCGGCGCAGCAGCGCCACCACCCGGCGCCCGTCCCCGCGGCGGCGCCCGACCACGTCGACGCCGAGCACGGCGGGCAGCGGCGGCGGGCCGTACTCGCCCTGCCGCCACTCCAGGTCGACGAAGTTGAGCCCGGCCAGCGTGACGTCCACCAGGCACTGCCCGGGACCGGCCACCGGCTCGGGCAGCTCCCGGACGGCGAACTCCTCCGGCCCGCCGTAGCGTGCCAGCACCGCCGCGCGCACTATGCTCCCCCTCCGGCGAAGAGGGCCGTCAGCCGCCGCTCGACCAGCCGGGCCCGGCCTGCGTCCTCGGCGATCACGCAGTACATCACCGTGCCGTCCGCCGCCGCGAAGTCGCAGCTGAACACCACCCCGGTGCGGGCCACCGGGTCGAAGGCCAGCCCCGCCTCGCGGACCGCCGCCACCGCCTCGGGGAAGGACGGCACGGCCAGCCCGGCCAGCTCCAGGATGGTGCGCGAGCCGCGCAGTTCGGGGCCGACCAGGCGGGCGAACAGGGCGTCGTGCAGGTGGGTCGAGCCGGTCAGGCGCCCGTTGGTCTCGCTGAAGTACAGCTCGCCCTTGGGGGTGAGGAAGGCGTCCGCGCTGACCGTGCCCCGGTAGCCGAGCACCCGCAGGGATTCGGCCAACCGGGCCGAGTGGTGCAGCAGTTCGGCCATCACCGCGCCGTCCGGGGTGGCCGGCGGGGTGATCTCGCCGATCACCACCGGGTCCATCACCATCTCCCCGCAGCCGTGCAGCTCGACCCGGTCGCCGGTGACGGCGTACTCGGCGTAGAGCGGCACCGCCCCGTCGAAGTAGCGCTCCACCACCACGCGTTGGTGCCGGCCGCCGGTCAGCCAGGCCCACCGGTCGGCCAGGTACTCCTCGACCGCCGCGCGGTCGGCCAGCCGTACCGCCCGCTGCGCGCCCGCCGGGGTGACCTCCTCGGCCCGGTGCAGGATCTCGTTGCCGAACCCGCCGCCCTGGTACTCGACCTTGAGCATCACGCTCTGCCCGCGCTCGAGCAGCCCGTGCACGGCGCGGGCCGCCTCGGCCCGGCCGCCCGCCACCGTTCCCGGCGCGATCGGCACCCCGGCCCCGGCGGCCAGCGCCCGGAAGACGGCTTTGCTGTTCACCAGGGCGAGCCCGCCCTGCGCGGCGAACTCCGCGCCGGGCAGGGCGCCTTCGACCCCGAGGTCGGCGGCCAGATCGGCGATGATGCCGTTCGGCGCGATGGCCAGCACCCGCTCGACGGTGCGGCCCGCCAGCGCGGCGCGCAGCTCGGCGCGGAACCGCTCGTCCACCAGCCGGGCCGTGGTGAGCACCCCGCCGGGCTCCGGCGGCACCACCACGGTCAGGCTCGCCGGGTCGGTGCCGGTCAGCCCGGTGACGTACGCGAGGTAGTGCGGCTCCGGCTCCCAGGGCAGCACCAGCACGTCCCCGTCGGCCGCGAACCAGAGCATCCGCTGGGCGCCGCACCCGGCGAACGCCTGCTCCAGCGGCGGCATCCCGGTGAGGTCGCCGACCATCTCCTCGGTACGGTTGTTCCCGATGTGCAGCGTCGTCATCCGGCGCAGCTCCCCTCCAGGGCGGTGTTCGACCCGCGGACCGTTCCGATTTCTAGCGCACGGGGCTTGTTCGGGCCCGGGGCCCACCCGTTGAACATAAATCCCGAACAACGGCAGCCTGCGTCTGCACATCAAGCGCACATTCCTCTTCCGATCAAGTCACCACCTCAGTACCGTCGGTCACACGCACGGTCGGGGGCCCGTGCACCACCACGGACACACCCTGGGGGGTTCCATGACCTTGGCTTCGCACGCCTTCTTATCTGACGGACCGTCAGATAATCGGCACGGCAGGGGCCGGTACACCGCTCTGCTGGCCGTGCTCGGCCTGCTCGGCGCCCTGCTGCTGCCGATGCTCGCGGCCGCTCCGAAAGCCAGCGCCTTCGGCACCATCAACGGGATGGGGCAGCGCTCCGAGCACGAGCGCATCACCCGGGCGGCGCTCGCCTGCGCCCCCGGCGTCAAGTCGGACGGCAGCTGCTTCGAGCCGCACTCGATCGACCAACTCGCCGGGCACAACGGCACCTTCGGCGCTGTCGGCGCGCCGGACAACGACGAGTTCCTCAGCTCGGTGGCGCACTGCGACGACGCCGACTACCTCAACGCCCCGGGCTACCCGCAGAGCCGCGCCCAGGCCACCGCACAGCTGAACGCCTGCATCGCCCACCTGCGCAGCCGGTTCTCCGAGGGCATCGTGGCCGCCGCCGGCCTGATGGACTCCGACGGCGAGCTGATCGGCAAGGAGGTCGACCTCCACAAGGACTGCACCTACACCTTCGGCGTCAGCGGCCGGGCCAAGTGCAACGCGCTCGAGGGCCTGGGCCGGGCGCTGCACGGCGCCCAGGACTTCTACTCGCACAGCAACTGGACGGACGATCCGGTCGACCCGGCCAAGGTGAGCATCACCAACCCGCCCGGCCTCGGCCTCTCCGGCCCCAGCCCGCTGCTCGACCTGGCCGGCACCTCCTCCGCGGCGGTGCCCGCCGACCTCACCACCGGCTACTTCGGCGGCCCCGGGCTCGACAGGTGCCCCGGGAAGACCCGGATCACCCACCTTTGCCTCAACAAGGACGAGGCGGCGATCGACCCGAGCAGCGGCGTCGCCACCGACCCGCAGACCGCCCGCGGCCGGGTCGGCCACAACGAGCAGAACGCGGTGAGCGGGGCCATCGCCGAGACCCGCCGCCAGTGGTCCGACTTCCGCAACCGCCTGCTCGGCACCTACGGCGCCGAGCTCGGCGGCCGGATGGTCATGGCGCTCACCCAGGACGTGCCCAAGGTGGACGTGGTCTTCGCGATCGACACCACCGGCAGCATGTACTGGTACATCTACTCCGCCATCGCCAACGCCAACAACGTGCTCGACCAGCTCTCCGGGCGCGGCCCCAACCCGCGGCTGACGGACTACCGGATCGGCCTGGTCGACTACAAGGACGTGGACAGCGAGGATCCCGGCTGCCCGCCGGACTACGACGCCGTCACCGACCTGCCGTTCTCCACCAAGCGGGCCGACATCACGAGTGCGCTCGGTTCGCTGGCGGGCAAGGTGGACGGCGGCTGCGACATCCCCGAGGACGTGCTCTCGGGCGTCCAGCGCTCGGTGGAGTTCCCCTGGCGGGACGGCGTCAACAAGGCGATCATCGTGATGGGTGACGCTGCCGGCCACGAGCCCGAGGCGCACAGCGGCCTCACCTCCGCCTCGGTGATCGCCGCCGCCAACGCCGTCGACCCGGCCTCGATCTACCCGGTGCTGGTCGGCTACGACAGCGACGCCACCGCGTTCCTGACCAACCTGGCCAAGGGCACCGGCGGCCAGGCCTTCGACAGCAACGCGGGCGGGGTCGGCCAGGCCCTGCTGGCGGCGATCACCGCGATCACCAACGCCGCCCCGGGCGGCGACAACGCCCCGCCCGCTGTCCAGGTGAGCTTCCCGACCGCCCCCGACGCGCAGTCCGGGATCTTCAACTCCACGCAGTCCCCGGTGGTCGGCCGTGTCACCGCGACCGACCCGTCCGGCATCACCGCCGTCGACTGCAACGACGGGGCCGGTGGTCTGACCGAGGGCCCGCTCACCGTGAACGCCGACGGCAGCGCGAACCGCAGCCTGACCGTCACGGGAGACGGCCAACACCTGGTGCTCTGCGGCGCCACCGACGGCTCCGGCGCCCAGAACACCGGCGTGGGCGAGGGCTCGTCACCGGCGGCCGGGATCCAGATCGACGCCACCGCGCCGACCGTCGCCTGCGCCGTCACACCGACCGAACTCACCCCGGGTGACGGACAGTTGGTGCCGGTGACGGCCACCGTCCAGGTGGACGACGCGCTCTCCGGACCAGCCGGGTTCACCCTGCGCTCGGTCACCGCCGACCAGCCGCTCGACCCCTCGGACACCCCCGGCTTCACCCCGGGCACCGCGGCCGCCACCGGGCAGCTGCGGGCGAGCGCCGGCCGCACGTACACGCTCGGCTACCAGGGCGCCGACGCGGCCGGGAACACGGCGGACTGCGCGCTGAAGGTCACCGTCGGCGCGCCGACGCCCACCGCCACCGTCGCGGTGGACACCTCGGTCAACGGCGTCGAGGAGGTCTCCGACGGCCCCGTCACCGCGCCGCCGCTGACCACCAAGGGCGGGCACGAGCTGCTGCTCGCCTACGTCTCGGCCGACGGCCCGGTCGGCTCGCTCCAGCAGGTCACCTCGGTGACCGGCGGCGGGCTGACCTGGACGCCTGCCGCGCGCGGCAACGCCAAGGGCAACGGCACCGCCGAGGTCTGGCAGGCCTGGGCGGACGGACCGGTCAGCGGTCTCACCGTCTCCGCGTCGCTGGCGTACACCCGCTGGGACGGCGCGATCACGGTGGTCGCCTACACCGGCGCCGCCTCGGCCGTCGGCGCGAGCGCCGGCGGCTCGGCGGTGGGCGGCTCGCCCGCGGCGGGCCTGACCACCACCCGGGCGAACAGCCAGCTCTGGGCGGTCGGCCACGACTGGAGCCGCGCGGCGGCCCAGACCCCGCTGACCGGGCAGACCCTGGTGACCCAGAACCTGGACACCCGGGTGCACGACACCTCCTGGGTCCAGCGCCTGACCGACCCGGTGCCGGCCGCCGGCACCGCCGCCACCCTGGGCGTCTCGGCGCCCACCGGTGACCGGTGGAGCTTCGCGGCCGTCGAGATCACCCCGGCGAAGTAGCAGGCCAGGAGGCCCTCCCCCGATCCGTCGGGGGAGGGCCTCTCCGCGTTCAGCCCACCAGCGGGTCGGTCCACTCCTCGGCGAGCAGGCCGAGGACCACCTCGTCCCGAAAGGAGCCGTAGACCCAGGCGTTGCGGCGCAGCAGGCCCTCCCGCACGAAGCCGGCGGCGGTCGCGGCACCCAGCATCGGCAGGTTCTCGGCCAGTGTCTCCAGCTGCAGCCGATGCAGGCCGCGGACGGTGAACCCGTAGTGGCAGAGCAGCGTGACGGCCTCCTTGGCCAGCCCCCGGCCCCGGTACCCGGGCCGGATCGCCAGCCCGAGGTGGGCCAGCCGGTTGTGCTGGTCGACGCCCCAGAGCACCGCCTCCCCCGCCAGCTCCCCCGAGGCCAGCTCGACCACCGAGAAGAAGGCCGCCTCCGGCGAGCGCGCCCTCACCGCGTACGGGGAGTCACCGGCGCCCGGTGAAACCGGCTGCCAGGGCCGGCTGTCCGCCGCCGAGCGGGTCGGCACGTCGTCGAACAGCTCGGCCTGCAGGATCGGTACGTCACTCTCGTGCCGCGCCCGCAGCGCGGCCCTGCTCCCTCGGATCATGGCCCCTTGCTAACAGCCGCCGAGGGAGCGGGACAACCGAATTAGGGTTCACGGCCGCAGCAGCGGCACCTCGGCCGCGTGGCGGCGCTGCTGCTCGGCGTCCCAGTCGCCGGTGCAGTAGACCGAGAGTTGGCCGATCAGGCCGTCCCGGAGGTCCGCCCGGATCAGTTCGCGGCAGTACCAGTCCTGGCCGCCTTGGTGCCAGCGTTCCTCCACCTCGATGACGAAGCCGGTGGCAGTGGTGTCCAGCCGGTGCCGGGGCACCGTGCCGGGCGTCGGGTGGCCTGCCCGGCGCAGGGCGAGCGCGCCGGGCCGGCCCTCGGCCTGCAGCCGCCACTGGGGCAGGGTGAGGTCGCAGAACACCTCGGGGTGGAACAGGCCCTCGGGCGGGGTGCCGGTCTCCAGGTACTCGACGAACCGGGCCGCCAGCTGCTCCGTCCCCGTCCTGAGCGCGGTGGTGGTCATCGCCGTTCAGCTCCCCTCGGCGGCGGCCGCCGCCTTCATCGCGTCCAGGTTGCGGCCGACCACGGCCATGGTCGCCTCCAGCGCCTGGGTCGGGCTGAACTCGACCAGTTCGGTGCCCGCGAAGATCAGCGGCAGGTGGCCGGGCGCACCGTAGTAGGCGTCCCCGGCCTGGTAGACCTCGTCGTGGTCCGGGTAGCGGAACACCACCTTGCCGGCCAGCACCATCCCCCAGTGCGGGCTCTGGCAGCGGTCACCGGGCAGGCCGGCGAACAGCGCGCCCGGGTCCATGTCCGCCTTGTGGCTCTCGAAACCGACGGTGTACCCGTCCAGTTCGGCGTAGCGGCCTTCGATCACCGGCTCGTCCAGGGTGAGCGGCGCCTCGGCCTTGGAGCTGCGGGGCATGACGACCTCCTCGATCGGTTCCTGCGGTCCTTCACCTCACAGGCGTGCGATCGGGTCGCACGATGTGCGACGGCCAGGGCCTCTCTTTCGGGTCACGTCGGACAGCGGGCGTCGTTGGGGTGCGTGCATCGGCGGCGCCGACGAGGGAGTCCATGCGGAGCATCGGCGACTGAGGAGAAGCCGGCGAGGTGCGTGCCCCGGCGGCGGCCGCCCGGCGTGATCCGAAAGAGAGGCCCTAGTTCCAGGCCACCGGCTGTTCCGGGCGGTACTCGCAGACGGTGCCGGTGTGCACGGCGTTGGCCAGGTGGCGGCCGAGCGGGGGGTGGGCGTGGGCGATGCGGTCGATCGCGGAGCGTACCCGGGCGGTGACGGCCGTGCGGGCCCGCTCGGCCGGTGAGCCGGTGCGCCGCACCCGGCCGCCGAGCCCGTACGCGGCCGACAGCTGCCCCACCAGGGCGTCCCGCTCGACGGCGATCCGGGCCGACCGTTCGGTGTCCCCGGCCTGGTCGGCCTCGGTCTCCTCGAGCTCGAGCTCCTGCAGGCGGCGGCGGTACGCGGTGCGGGCGGTGGCGTCCAGCAACTCGCCGGTGTCGCCGGGCCGGTGGAGCTCTCCGTACTCCCCGGCCGGCGCCGCCGGCCCCTTCGAGGCCGCCAGCTCGACGGCGGGGACGGGCACGCCGGGGCGGGCCAGCAGCACCGCGAGGTCCCGCAGGCCCTTGCTGTCCGGCAGCACCACCTCGGCCCCCGCGTACCCGAGCCGCCACAGCGGGCCCTCACGCCGGAACACCCCGCGGTCCGGGCTCCGGGGCTGCTCCCGGCCGGCCTCCCGGGCGATCCGCTCGGCCAGCCGGCTCGCGCCGATCGCCCGGGCGGCCGCGAGCGCCGCCGCGAACTGGCCCCGCGCCGTCTCCGGCTCGCCCGACACCTGCGCGAGCAGGGCGAGATACCGGCTCACCGGGCCGCGCACCGCCGCGCCGATGCCCTCCACGACGTACAGCTCCTGGTACGGCGCGAGCCACTCGCGCAGTTGCCGGGCCAGCGCCGCCGCCTCCTCCCCCGCCGCCTCGGTGAGCGCCAGGGTCTCGACGGCCTGGGCCAGCATCGGCAGCCACTCGCTGTCCTGCGGCGCGCCGGGCAACAGCGGTGCCGCGGCCAGGAGTTGCGCCACGGCCTGGTCGCGCTCGCCGAGCTGGGCCGAGACCAGGGCCTGCGACACCTTGGGCCACACCCCGGGCAGCTCGGCCAGCGGCGGCAGGCCCGCCATCAGCTCGGCGATCCGCTCCGGATCCTCCAACTCCGCCAGCAGGCACCACCGCTGGGTCGAGCCGAGCAGCTCGGCATTGCCGCTGCCCGCCCGCCGCCCGAGCTCGGCCACCTCGGCGAGGCGGCGCTCGCAGTCGGCGAACCGGCCCTCGAGCAGCGCCCGCATGCCCTGCCAGAGCGGCACGTACCAGGAGTAGAGCGGCTGACGCAGCGCATGCTCCGTCGCGCCGTAGGCCAGCACCTCCCGATCCGCCTCCGCCGCCTCGCCGAGCTCCATGAGGGCCACCAACCGCAGCCTGCGGCCGAGGAGTTCGAGCGAGGGCTCGGGCAGCGACCGGGCCAGCCGGACGATCTCCTCGGCCCACTCCCGCCGCCGTTCGCAGTCCGCCGGGCCGGCCCGCGCGTCACAGAGCGCCGAGAGCGCGTACGCCAGCGTCGCGGCGTCCCCTGCGGCCCGGGCCAGCCGCACCGCCTCCTCGGCCTGCGCCCGCCGCTCCTGGTCCGACTCCAGCAGGCTCCCCGCCACCGACAGCCGGGCCGTCACGGCCGCCAGCAGGGCCGGCCCGTCCGGCGTGGCCTCGCTCAGTGCCGCCCGGGCCTCGGCCAGCAGGTCCAGCTGCGCCCGGTCGAGCAGGTCCACCTCGAAGCCGGTCGGCCCGGCGCCCAGGCCGAGGGCCGCGCGGGCCAGCAAGTCCGGCCTGCCGTCGCGCCGGGCGTCCTGCGCGGCCCGCAGGCTCTCCGCCCGGGCCCGCTCCCGCTGCCCGGCCCCGAGCAGCGCCGCCGCCAGTTCGAGCCGTACCTGCGCCACCGGCCCGGTGCCGTCGAGCGCCGCTACCGCCCGCCCGTACCACTGCGCGGCGTCCTCGTACGCGAGCAGCCCGGCCGCCGAGGCGCCGGCCCGCCGGGCGAACTCGGCGGCCTCCGCGGTCCGTTCGGGCCCCGCGAGCAGCAGGTGGTGCGCGGCCTGGGCCGGGCCGACACCCCGCCCGCGCTCCGCGTACCGCGCCAGCACCGCCCCCGCCCGGTCGTGCCAGACGGCCCGCCGCACCGGGCCGAGCCCCTGGTACACGGCCTCGCGCAGCAGGTCGTGCCGGAACGCACCGGCCCCGGGCTCCACCATGGCGAGCAGTCCGGCGTCCACCGCCTCGCCGAGCTCGGCCCGCAGGGCGCCCAGCGGCACCTGCGCCAGCTCGGCCAGCACGTCCAGCCGGAACCGCGTCCCCAGCACCGCGGCCGCCCCGAGCAGGTGCCCGCACCCGGCGGGCAGCCGCGCCGTCCGCGCCCCGACCGCCGCCGCCACCGTCTCGGGCAGCGGGCCCGGCCCGGGGTGGCGCAGCAGCTCGGTCACGAACAGTGCCTCGCCCCCGGTCCGGCCGAGCAGCTCCCGGACGGCCTCCGCCTCGGGGCGGCTCCCGGCGGCGGCCCCCAGCAGTTCGGCCACCTCCGTCTCGCCGAGCGGCCCGACCGGCAGGCACCGGGCGGCCCGCAGCAGCGCCGCCCGGCCGTCCTCCCGGCCGCGCCAGGCACCGGGGTCGTCCCGGGCCGTCGCCAGCAGCAGCACCCTGGCCGCCCGCGTCCCGGCCGCCAGCGCCAGGAGCAGCTCCACCGAGGAGGCATCGGCCTCGTGCAGGTCGTCCAGCACCAGCAGCAGCGGCTCCGCCTCGGCGGCGGCCCGGACCAGCCGGACGAGGTCGCCGCTCAGCCGCAGCCGGGCGGCCTGCCGGTCCAGCGACTGCCCGTCGCCGTGCCCGGCCACCAGCGCCCGCAGCTCCGCCGAGCCCCGCAGCAGGCGCCCGCCCGCCGCGCCGCCGACCGCCAGCTCGCGCGTCACCACCGACCACGGCTCCAGCGCCACGCCCACCCCGTCCGGCGCGCACCGCACCCAGAGCAGCCGCAGGCCCTCCGCGCGCCGGGCGGCCTCCTCCGCCGCGCGGGTCTTCCCCACGCCCGCCGGGCCGGTCAGCGCCAGCAACGCCCCCCGCCCGGCCAGGGCCTGCGCCGCCGCCGCGTCGAGCTCGGCCAGCAGCTCCCCCCGCCCCACGAACGGAAATCCGACCACGCACGGTCCTCTCGCCACCCCCATTCTCGCCCCGCCCCGATGGCCGCGCGCAGCACCGGCCGACCTATGATCGTGAGCGTCGCCGGGGGGCACCGAGGCCCACCGGCATCGAGGGGGGAAGACATGCGATTCACCGATGGTCCGAGCACGCACTGTGACACCCTGATCAACGCCTCCGCCGAGCGGGTCTGGCAGCTGGTGACCGACATCGAGCTGCCGATCCGGCTCAGCCCCGAGCTCCACCGCGTCACCTGGCTGGACGGCGCCGAGGGCCCCGCCCTGGGCGCCCGCTTCGAGGGCCACAACCGGAGCGAGCTGCTGGGCGACTGGCGCACCGTCTCCCACGTGGTCGAGCTCGCCGAACTCAGCGCCTTCGCCTGGGCCGTCACCGACGAGGACGGCCGCTACGGCGCCCCCACCCAGGATCCGGCCGCCGCCCTCGCCACCTGGCGCTTCGACCTCGCCCCCGAGGCCGACGGCGTCCGCCTGCGCCAGTCCGTCCGGATCGGCCCGGGCAACAGCGGCGTCACCACGGCGATCGAGCGCTGGCCGGACAAGGAGGAGTACATCCTCGACTTCCGCCTGAACGACCTGCGCACCGCGATGGCCGCCAACCTGGCCGACATCAAGTCCCGCGCGGAGCAGGCCGACCGGTGACCGCCGCGCCGGTCATCCTCGGCATCGACGACCTCCGCCCGCTCCCCCGGGCCACCCGGATCGCCCGTACCAGCCGTGCGGGCATCCAGCTCCTGGAGGAGCACCGGGGCCGCTTCATCGACGAGCTCTGGCTCGACCACGACCTCGGCGGCGAGGACAGCATCCTCCCGGTGGTGACCCTGCTCGAGGAGGCGGCCTTCCACGGCCGCCCCTTCGACATCGGCACCGTCTTCGTCCACAGCGCCAACCCGACCGGCGCCGAGACCGTCGTCCGCTCCCTCACCCACTGGCGGTACCGGGTCCGCCGCGCCACGGCCTGAGCGCGGCCCGCGGCTACTCGACCACGGGTGGGTTGGCCTGCTGCTCGGTGCCGCGCCAGGTCTCCTGGTCCTCGACCAGGTAGTCCGGGCGCTGCTTCCGGTCCTTCTTGCGCCCCGACTTGGCAGTGGAGCCGGCGGGGAGGCCCGGCCCGCCGGCGCTCCCCGGGCGGTTCCGGCCCAGGCCGGTGCCACCGGCCGTGAAGGCCCGGGCGCGGGCGGAACCCTGCGCTGCGCCGCCGCGGCCCGCCCCGGCCGCCTGGGCACCGCCGCGGCCCGTGCCGGCGCCGGTCTGCCAGGCTCCGCCCGGGCCGCCCGCCGTGGCCGTTCCGCCGCCTGCGGCCGGTCCGACCAGGCCGGTGAACCCGCCGCCGGCCGGGCCGCCGCCGGCTCCGCCGCCCGGCACGGCCCCGCCGCCATCGGGCGCGCCCACCACCACGGGCCCTCCGGCGGGCGGTGCCCAGCCGTCGAGCCCGGTGCTCACCGGGCCGGCGGCGCCCGGCCCGCCGCTGCCGGACGGCGTCGGCGGGAGCCCGGCCCCGCCGGCCCGCCCGTCGCTGCCATGGCCGTCCGCCCGGGCCGGGCCCGCGGCGTCCGGCGTGCGCAGCCGGGGCATCGGCCGCACCGGGATCCCGCCGGCCGGGGTCGGGTTGGGCGGCGGTGGCGGGTAGTCCTGGTAGCCCGCGTAGCTGTCCGGGACTTCCAGGTGCGCGGCCGCCTCCAGGTAGTGCGGCGCCAGGTGCTCCATGGTGCTGATCGCGTGCTGGTGCGCTATCTCCGTGGCGGACATCGAGTCGTAGTGCCGGTCGAGCGCGGTGATGCGGTCCACGCCCTTGGCCAGGTCCGCCCTGAACTCCTCGTCCGAGCGGTTGAACCCGTCCCTGGTCAGCTTCCAGCCGCGCTCCCAGCCGCTGGGCACGCTGATCGTCCCCATGACCGCCTTCGCCGCCTTCAGGGCCGTCCCCGCCGCACCCATGGCGTCCGAGGCGGACCGGGCGTACTCGGCGGTGTTCGCCAGCCTGGTCCGCAGCCGCTCGCCCCGGTCGGCGAAGCTCTCGGCCGCCGCGCCGCGCCAGCTCTGCAGGGCGTGACCGACCGCCTGCCCGAGCTCCTCGGCCGCCTGGACCACGTCCTGGTGCACCGTCGTCCAGTGCCCGCTCACCGTGCTCAGCCGGCCCGGATCGGAGTCCCGCAGCATGTTCTGGAGCGGGACGAGGTCGTACTGGTCGAAGGCCGTCCGCAGTGTCTGCGCCATCTCAGGCCAGGCTCCCCTGCTGGCCGCCCATCGCCGCGGCGCCGTCCTCCTCGCGGGCCCGGTACGAGCTGCTCACCGTCCGGGTCTTGGCGCCGAAGTCGTCGATCAGGCCGTCCAGTTCGGCGATGACCTCGGCGAGGAACTGCTGCATGCGGTCGTGGGCCGAGGCCAGCGCGTCCGCCTCGTGGAAGTCACCCCCGAAGTCCCGCCGGGCCACCACCGTGTCGTACCGGCTGGTCGTCCCGGACCGGCCGAGGTTCTGCTGGATCCCTCTGAGGCGCTGTGCCACCGCCTCCAACTCGTCTGTGTTGACCTGGTACCCGTCGGACACGTCGACCCCCCTGGCTTCGGCAGTTGTCGGGCCCGTCGCCCGGCGACGGGCAGAACCATCAGCGGTACGGGGCCCCACCTCCCTGCCACGGCTGGTCGGGGTGCCCCTGCTGCGGCGCCACCGGCGGCGGGCCGTAGGGCGCTCCCGCCGGCTGCCACGCCGGGGCGGGCGGCGCGGGGCGCCGGCTGCGGCGGCCGACGGCGAGCGCGACCACCAGCAGCGCCACCACCGCCACCACCGCCGCGCCGACCGCCACCGCCACCACCGGCAGGCCCCGGCCGGGCCCGGTGCGGGGCGGCTGCGCGACGGCAGCCGCCGGCCCGGGCGTGCCGCTCTCCCGCAGCGGCGCGAGCGGGCCCCGGCCGGTGCCCGTCCCGACCTCCTGGGTCAAGGCCTGGTACGGCCGGACGATTCCGTATCCGTAATGACTGTCCGGCAGGCTCGCCCCCACCAGGCCGCTCGGCACCAGAGCCGTCCGGACCAGGCGGTTCGCCACCTGGCCGGCGGTCAGGTCGGGGAATTTCGCGCGGACCAGTGCGGCCGCCGCCGAGACATAGGCGGCCGCGCCGGAGGTGCCCTGCTCGATTTCGTACTTCGACCCGTTCCCGGCCGCGACCACACCCACGCCGGGTGCCGTCAGCAGGAGCTCGGGGCCGAAATTGGATTTGCTCCAGACCGCCAGACTCTGGTCGACCGCCCCGACCGCGAGCACCCCCGGCTCGTTGGCCGGGCTGGCCACCGACCGCCCCGAGTTACCCGCACTGGCCACCACCAGGACATCGTGCGCGGCCGCGTAGGCCACGGCCGCCGGGAGGTCCGGAGCGGTCTGATCGGGCAGGCCCTGCGAGATGTTGACGACCTTCGCGCCGTGGTCGACCGCCCACCGGATGTCCTCCGGCATCGCGTCCGCCCCGCCCTTCTCCTTGAACAGCGGGAGGATCCTGGCCCCGGGCGCCAGCCCCACCACGCCCTCCTTGCCACCCGGGCCATGCCCGTGACCTGCGATGAGACTCGCCATCTGGGTGCCGTGCGAATCGGCCCCCGGGCGGTGGTCCCGCCCCTGGCCGTCCGGGTCGTAGCCGGGCAGCACCTGGCCCGCCAAGTCCGCCTGCGTGGCGTCCACGCCGTCGTCGATCACGGCGACCGTCACCCCGTCGCCCCGGGACACCGACCAGACCTTCGGCAGGTCGAACGCCTTGTTCGCCCACTGGCCGTCCCGTACCTGGTCGGCCACCGCCCCGGCCGGCCAGGAGAGCAGGAGCGCGCCCGACAGGGCGGTTGCGGCGATCGGGCGTAAGACCCGGCTCGCTCTCTTCATTGCTTCCCCCACTCAGCGCTACCGTGCGGCGCCGGTCGGTAGCCGACCCCGCAGGGCACCACCCTTCCCCGCTGTCAGCCGGCTTACACTCTCGATCACTCCTCCGGATGAATCGCTCATGTCAGACCGGCCACGGGACAGACGGCACCGGTCGTTCCACTACTGTGCCGATCACAGACAGCGACCGGACGGAGGGCCAGCGATGCCGATCGAGGCCCGGCAAGGCGGAGTTGAGGGCTTCCGGGTGCAGCCCGAGGAACTGCTGGGGGCGGCCTCGGCGGCACGCGGCCTCGCCGCGCAGATCCTCGCGGAGCTCCAAAGCCTCTCGAGCCCGGCCGAGTTGGCGGCCACGGCACTCCGGGCCTGCCGCAGCGGCGAGGCGGTCGGCAGCTGCATCCAGGCCTGGCAGTCGCTGCTGACCGGCCTGGCCGGTGAACTCGACCGTGGCGGGCGCAACTTGGCACAGACGGCCGCCGTCTACCGGGCCGGCGACAGCCAGGCCGCCGCCCGGTTCGCCGCGGTCGGCGGGCCCTGAGGAGAGGGGGCCACCGTGTCGCAGCTCGACCTCGCCACCCTCCGGGACAGCGACTTCACCACGCTCTACCCGCTCGCCGAAGCCTGCGACACGCTGTACCGCTCCTTCGCCGAGCACGCGGACACCTGGCACAGCTCGGTGGACACCCGCGTGCAGGCCTCCGGCTGGCAGGGTGCGGCGGGCACCAACGCGGCCCGCTCGATCGGCACCACCACCGCACGACTGCGGGCTGCGGAAGGCGAGTTGGGCATGATCGGGCAGGTGCTGCGGAACGCGGCGGACGCGCTGCTGCTCGCCCAGTCCCGCCTGCAGCAGGCCCTGGCCGAAGCCGCCACGGCCGGGCTCGAGGTCGGCCCGGACGGCACGGTCACCGCGCCGGCGCACACCGCGGCGGACCGCCACGACCCGGATGTGCGCGCCACCGTGCAGAGCCTGGCCGAGGTGATCGGCGCCGCCCTGGCCGAGGCGGCGGAGGCCGACCAGGCCACCGCCGACCAGCTGCGGCACTACACCGCCAACGCGCACCAGGGCACCGCCGGCCTCACCCTCCAGCAGACCGCCACCGACCGGCTCGCCGTCTCCTCCGCCACCCCGGACCTGCTGCGCCGCGCCGTCCCGGGGCCGGACGCCGCGCCCGCCGACGTGCACACCTGGTGGGCCTCGCTCACCACCGTGGAGCAGCAACGGCTGCTGCGCACCCACCCCGAGCTGCTCGGCCCGCTCGACGGCCTGCCCGCCGCCGCCCGCGACCAGGCCAACCGCGCCAACCTCACCCACCTGATCGCCGACTACCGGAGGCGCTCCCGCCGTTCGCCCGACGAGCAGGCGAAGCTGGACGGATTCCTGGCCCTGGAGCGGAGGTTGGCCGACTGTGCGGGCAGCCGGCCGCCCGCTCTGCTGCTCGCCGTGGGGGACGAAGGCCAGGGCCGCGCGGTGCTCTCCTGGGGCGATCCGGACACCGCCCGGCACGTCAGCGCGTACGTGCCGGGGCTCGGCACCACCCTCGCCGCGATCGGCGGGCGCGACGCCGACCGGGCGTACCACCTCTGGCAGGCCGCGCAGCGCACCGATCCGGGCAGCCCGACCGCCTCGCTGGTCTGGCTGGGCTACGACCCGCCGCCGGGTCTGGACCGGCTCGCCAAGCGCGACCTGCGCCCGGCCGAGGTGCTGAGCGACGTCCGCGCGGAGCACGGGGCGCCCGCGTACGCCCGGTTCCTCGCCGGGCTGCGCGCGGGCCACCAAGGGCCGCAGCCCGCGCACGTGACGGCGCTCGGCCACAGTTACGGCTCGACCACCGTCGGGCTGGCGGCCCAACTCCCGGGCGGGATCGCGGCGGACGAGCTGGTGCTGGTCGGCAGCCCGGGCACCGGCGCGGACAGCGTCTCGCGGTTCACCACCGCCCCGGGCCACGTGTGGGTCGGCGACGCGGAGAACGACCCCGTCAGCCACCTGCCCTCCACGGGCGACGGCGCCGCCCGGGTGATCGGCGGCCCGCTCGGCACCGCCCTCTTCCACGCGGTGGCCGACGACCGAGGGCAGCTGTACTTCGGGGCCGACCCGGCGGGCGAGGCCTTCGGCGCGAGGCGCTTCCGGGTCGCGGACGGGCCGCCGGGATCGTTCGCCTCGCACTCCGACTACCTCGACGACCCCGCCGAGCCCGGCACCCGCGAGTCGGTCGACAACATCGCCCGGATCGTCACCGGCCACTACGAAGCCGTGACCGAGCAGGCCCGACGCTCACCCTGACGGTGCGCCGTCGACGATCAGGGCGATGCCGTCCAGGAGCGGCGCCCTGCGCGCCGGCGGGCGCCGACCACCGGCGGGCGTTCGCGGAGTACGAGCGCCGGATGCGGCCGTTCGGTGCTCATCGACGCCCGGCCGCGCTCAGAGCAGCGGGCCGGTCACCGGGAGCACCACCTCGCACGGCACCGGCCGCGGGTGCGCCGGGTCGAGCGCGTTGAGCATGTCGGTGAGGGCGACCGGGTCGGCGGCGATCTCCAGGTGGTCGCTCGCGTCCAGCGCGCACTGGTCCTGCACGGTGAGGTCGGTGACGTGCGGACCGGCCGGCAGGAAGGCATTGGTGTACGGGGTGACCACCTCGTCGAAGCGGCTGGCGATCACGGTGTAGTCGACGCCCGGCAGGGTCTCGCCGCCCGCGTTGAGGTCGGTGAGGAACGGCGATCCCTGCTCCTGCTCGACGCAGGCCGGGCAGGCCGCGTCGAGCACCGCGTTGGCGGGCTCCAACAGGTCCAGCTGCCGGGCGAGTTCGGTGATTCCGTCGATGGTGGTGCCGTTGTTGCTCGGCGCGATGCCGACCAGTCTGGCGACCTTCGCCGCGCCGCCGAGGTACTTCAGGTAGTAGCGCGGCATCATGCCACCCTGCGAGTGGCCCACCAGGTCGGCCCTGGCGGCGCCGGTCGCCGCCAGCACCTGGTCCACGAACGCGGCCAACTGCCTGGCGGACGCCGCCACGTGCCCGGTGCCCTGGACCGGGAAGCCGGGCGCGCCACCGTAGTTGAAGGTGTAGACGCAGTAGCCGTTGTCGGCCAGCAGCGGCGCGGCCCCGGCCCAGTTGTCGTGCCTGTTCTCGAAGGTGCCGTGCACCAGGACCACCGGGTCCGGGTGCGCGGCACTCGGGCGGCAGGACCGGTCGTCGGCCCCCGGCGGCGCCTGGTCCGGGCTGAGGAAGCCCAGTACGAAGCCGGTGGCGAAGTGGTAGTTCACCGGGTACGGGGCGGCGGCCCCGGCGGGCTGCCCGCCGCCGGCCAGCAGGCCGAGGGTGGTGAGCGCTCCCACCGCAAGTGCACGGACACGCTTCGTTCGCATGTTCCAGACCTTTCTCGCCGAATCCGCGGCCCTCACAGGTACCGCGCCGGGCCGAACAGGCTCGCGCCCAGCGCGGTGCCCGGCGGGCCCGGCGGCGGGAGGTAGTAGACGCCCGAGGCCCGGTGCTCCACGAAGGGGGTGAGGGCGTCGCGCTGGGCGAGGCGTTCCTGGACCCGGACGAACAGGGCCGGGTCGCGCAGGTAGGCACAGAACAGCAGCCCCTGCTCGCCGGGGCCGTCGGTGTAGGTGTAGCCGCGGCGCAGCATCCGGGCGCCGCCGTCCAGCCGGGAGTTGGTGAGCCGGATGTGGGCGGTGGCGGGGATGAGGTAGCGGCCCTCGGGTGTCTTGGCGTAGAGGTCGGGGTCCTCGTGCTCGCGGGTGCCGCCGAGCGGGCTGCCGTCGGTGCGGCGGCGGCCGACCACGGCCTCCTGCCGCTCCGGCGGCAGGGCGGCGAAGGCGGTGGTGTCCATCGCGATCCGCCGGTGCACCAGGAAGCTGCCGCCCGCGCAGGGCCCGGAGGGCAGCCAGATCCACTGGCCCTCGGCGGGCCCGGGGTTGGCGGAGCCGTCCTTGAAGCCGAACAGGTTGCGCGGCGTCTGCCCGGCCGGCCCGGCCGGGACGTACCCGTGCCGCCGCCAGCGCGGCACCAGGCCGGGCACCTCCAGCGCCGCTGCCAGCGCGTCGAGCCGCTGCGCGCAGGCGCCGGTCAGCTGCAGCAGCACGTCTCCGCCGCCGAGCGCCGGGTCGAGCCGGTCACCGGGCAGCGGCGGCAGGTCGGCGAAGGGCACCGGGGTGACGAGCCCCAGCCGCCCGGCCGCCGCCGGGCCGATCCCGAGGGTGGCCGTCAGGGCGGTCCGCTCCCGGTCGAGCACGGCGCTCCACCGCTCGCACACCTCCCGCAGCTCCGCCGCCGCCCCGGGCGTGTCGTAGGCGAGGAGAAGCAGGTGCGGCAGCTGCGGCAGCACCAGCCCCGGGTGCCGCAGCGCCGCCCCGGCCCCCGCGTACGGGTGCGTCCCCGCCGAGACCCCGGCGGCGTCCGCCGAGGGCCCGGCGGCATCCGCTGCGGCGGGTGCGGGCCTGGCGGGCCGCCGGAACGCCGCCGCGGCGGCCAGGGCTGCGGCGGCGCCGAGGAGGGCGCGGCGGGGGGTCGAGGTGGGTGGCTGCACGGAGGTGATTGAAGCCGGTACACAGGGGGCTATGCGAGTCGTCCGTCCTCCCCGCCGGGGCGCCCCCGGCCCCCTGGCCCGGCTGCTCCGCCGGGCCCATCCACTCGGGGTGTTGCTGCTGGTCAGCGTGCTCACCAGCCCGGTGGCTGCCTGCGGCGGCGGGGGCAGCTCCGCCGACCGGGCCCCGACCGGCGCCGGCGCGGTGCTGCAGGTCCCGGGCTCGTACGGGTCAATCCAGCGGGCCGTGGACTCCGCCCGTCCGGGTGACCTGGTGCTGGTCCATCCGGGTGTGTACCGGGAGAGCGTGACGGTCCGTACCCCGCGCGTGGTGCTGCGCGGCACGGACCGTCAGGGGGTGGTGATCGACGGCGAGTTCCGCCGGGCGAACGGCATCACCGTGACCGGCGCCCAGTCGGTGGTGGAGAACCTGACGGTCCGTCGCCAGCTGGCCAACGGGGTGCTGTTCACCGGGGTCACCGAGGAGCGGCTGCAGGGGCGCGGTGCGGGCGGCGGGGCCGGGTACGACCCGCTGGACACGGTGAAGTTCCCGCCGCTGGAAGGCTTCCGGGCCTCCTACGTCACCGCGTACGACAACGCGCTGTACGGCATCTACGCGTTCGACGCCCGGGCGGGGGTGATCGAGCACAGCTACACCTCGGGCCAGGCGGACTCGGGCATCTACGTCGGGCAGTGCCGCCCCTGCGACACCGTGGTGCGGGCCAACGAGGCCGAGCACAACGCGGTGGGCATCGAGGTCACCAACGCCTCGGAGCGCCTGTACCTGCTGGGCAACCGGGCCCGACACAACCGGGTCGGCGTGACGGTCAACTCCAACGACGTGGAGGCGCTCACCCCGCAGCACGGCGCCGTGCTCGCGGGCAACGTGATCGCCGACAACGCCGAGCCGGCCACCCCCGAGCAGGCCGACGGCGGCTTCGGCATCGGCCTGGGCATCGGCGGCGGCACGGGCAACCTGGTGACCCGCAACCTGATCTCGGGCCACCCGGCGGTCGGCATCCTGGTCACCGACGTGCAGGGGCACCCGGCGAAGGACAACCGGCTGCTGGGCAACGCCTTCGCGGCCAACGGCGCCGACACCGCGCTGGCCGCCCCGGCGGGCACCGGCAACTGCTTCGTCGACCCGGCCGCGCCGGAGAGCTGTCTGACCGTCCCCACCGCCGGGCCCGCCGTCGCCGTGCCCCCCGGCGTCTCCTTCCGCGAGCTGCCCGCCGCCCCGCCGCGCCCGGGCCTGCCCGACCCGGCCACCGCTCCGGCCGCCCCGGCGGTCGGCCTCCCGGGCCCGGTGGACCAGGCCGCCTACCCCCTGCCCGCCGGTCCGGACGGCCCGGCCGGGCTCTGAGCCCACGGTGTGCCGGGCACCTGCTCGGCCACCTGCCGCGCCGTCAGGTCGAGGGTGAGCGGCTGCGCCAGCCCCGGCACCTCCACCCGGACCCGGCGCAGCAGGCCGTCCCCGTCCACCCAGTACGTCAGGTGGGCGCTGCCCGGCTCGCTGCCGCGCGGCAGCGGGCCGGCGAACACGCTGTACGGCCGGCCGTCCACCGTCTCCTCCCGCAGCCAGCGGGCCCCCGACTGGGCGAGCAGCTGGGCGTTGTCCGGCCGGTCGGCGGCGAGCGCCATGGTGACCCGCAGCGCCAGGTCGAAGGGGTCGGTGGTGTAGGCGCGCGGGGACCAGGCCGGGGGCGGCATCCGGCCGGTGGTGACGGTGAGGCTGTCGGCCGAGGGGGCGCGCCCTTCGTCCGGTGCCACGCCCAGACCGGCCGCGTCCCAGGCGACCAGCCCGCCGCCCTCACCGCTCTCGTACCGGCCGACCGCACGGCGCTGCCGGAAGTCCACCACCCCGTGCACCCGGGTGACCGCCCCGGCCCCGGGCACCGCGAGCTCGACGGCCACCGGGCTCGCCTCGAAGGTGGTCAGCCGCGACAGCGCCAGCCGGGCCGCCTCTTCCTGGGTGACCGGCCGGCTCGGCGGCGGCGCCCACCAGGCGCGCAGCCCGGCACCACCCGCCAGCACGGCCGACAGGGCAACGGCGCCGAGCAGCAGCCGACGGCGGCGGACGGTCTTCACGGGCACTCCCAGACTTCCCAAGGGCCCCCGGCCGGGTACCGCGGCGGCCGAGCAGTAGTCCAGCGGCCGGGAGCCCGCCCGCGAGTGCCGACGCGCCCGAACGTCCACCGGGGTTCACCCCGCCGGCCCAGCTCCGGGAACGCCGCGAGGCGGTGACCGGGCTTCGCACGCGCCCGGGCACCGCCTCGCGGAAAATCAACTGCCGGCTGGTCAGACCACCGGGAGCGGGTAGGTCGGGTACTCCACGCCGGAGACGTGCTGCACGACCCGGATCACCTGGCACGAGTAGCCGAACTCGTTGTCGTACCACAGGTAGAGGATCGCGTTGTCACCCTCGACCTTGGTCGCGCCGGCGTCCACGATGGAGGCGTGGCGCGAGCCGATGAAGTCGCTGGAGACGGCGTCGGGCGAGTCGATGAAGTCGATCTGGCGCTTCAGCGGCGAGGTCAGCGACACCTCGCGGAGGTAGTCGAGCACCTCCTCGCGAGAGGTCTCCTGCTTCAGCTGCAGGTTGAGGATGGCGATCGAGACGTCCGGCACGGGGACGCGGATCGAGCTGCCGGTGATCTTCGCCTTGAGGTCCGGCAGGGCCTTGGCGACGGCCGAGGCGGCACCGGTCTCGGTGATGACCATGTTCAGCGGGGCCGAACGGCCACGGCGGTCGGCCTTGTGGTAGTTGTCCAGCAGGTTCTGGTCGTTGGTGAACGAGTGCACCGTCTCCACGTGGCCGCGGAGCACGCCGTACTTGTCCTCCATCGCCTTCAGCGGCGGGACGATCGCGTTGGTGGTGCAGGAGGCGCAGGAGATGATCTGCTCGTCCGGCTTCACCGAGTCGTGGTTCACGCCGTGCACGATGTTCGGCACGTCGCCCTTGCCCGGGGCGGTCAGCACGACCTTGGCGATGCCGGGGCGCAGGTGCTTGGACAGGCCCTCGCGGTCACGCCAGCGGCCGGTGTTGTCGATCAGGATGGCATCCTCGATGCCGTACTCCGTGTAGTCGACCTTGGTCGGGTCGTCGGAGTAGATGACCTTGATCGCGTTGCCGTTGGCGACGATGGTGCTGTTCGCCTCGTCCACCGTGATGGTGCCCTGGAACTGGCCGTGGATCGAGTCGCGGCGCAGCAGCGAGGCGCGCTTGACCAGGTCGTCGCCGCCGCTGTTGCGGACCACGATGGCCTTCAGGCGCAGGCCGTTGCCCGAGCCGGACTTCTCGATCAGCAGGCGGGCGACCAGGCGGCCGATCCGGCCGAAGCCGTAGAGGACCACGTCGCGGGACTTCGCACGCTCGACCTTGTTCTCGCCGGTCGCGCCGGTCAGCGCCTCGGCGGTGAACTCGGCGACCGACAGGCCGCGGCTGTCGGCCCGGTAGGTCGCGGCGAGCATGCCGAGGTCGATCTGGGAGGGGCCGAGGTCGAGCTCGGTCAGGGCCTGGAGGAAGGGGAAGGTCTCGGTGACCGAGAGCTCCTCACCGGCGATCTGGCGGGCGAAGCGGTGGGTCTTGAGGATGCTCACCACCGACTTGTTCACCAGGGAGCGGCTGTGCAGCAGGACGGTGACGTCCTTCTCCCGGTTCAGCCGGCCGATGATCGGAATCATCGCCTCCGCGATCTCCTCGCGGTTCATCCAGTCCGTGAACACGTCGTCGTTGACAGTCACAAGTCCATCTTTCGAGCTGAGGGTTTACCCGACATGCTAGCCAGCGGCTCCCCTGATCTTGCACGCAGGGCCCTGACCTGCGCCACTCGCACCCCCTCCCACCTGCGAGTCCTCCCCCTGACCGAGACGGGGCTCACACTCCTCGCCGCCGTCCGGTGGGCGTTCATCGGTTGTTGATCACCCTGCAGCAGGCTGTTCGGCATGCACCTCGGACTCGCTCTCCCGCAGTACGGACCGCTCGCCGACCCGGCGCTCTCCGCCCGGGTCGCCGCCACCGCCGAACAGCTCGGCTACCACAGTCTCTGGGTCGGTGACCGCCTGCTGGTCGCCACCGATCCGCAGAGCCGCTACCCCGGCCGGGACGGCACCCCGCCGCCCGAGCACCGGACCTTCCTCGACCCGCTGACCGTGCTCACCGTCGCGGCCACCGCGACGAGCCGGGCGCGCCTGGGCACTTCGACCCTCAACGCGCTCTGGCAGCCGCCCGCGCTGCTGGCCCGCACGCTGACCAGCCTGGACCACGTGAGCGGCGGGCGCCTAGACGTGGGGCTGGGCCTCGGCTGGTCGAAGGACGAGTACCAGGCGCTCGGCGTGCCGTGGCGCGGGCAGGGCGCGCGCCTCGACGAGACCCTCGACCTGCTCGCGCACCTGTGGGCGGACGGGCCCGAGGTGGAGTTCGAGGGCGCGCTCTGGTCGGTTCCAGGCGCGGTGGTCGGGCTGAAGCCGGTGCAGCGGCCGGGGCCGCCGGTGCTGCTCGGCGGGTTCAGCCCCGGCGCGCTGGCCCGGGTCGGACGCCGGGCGGACGGCTGGCTCGGCGCCGGACTTCCGTTGCCGGCCCTCACCGACCTGTGGGGCGCCGTCCGCCGCTACGCCGCCGAGGCCGGCCGGGACACCGCCGCCCTGCGGCTGATCCTGCGGATCAACCCGGTGGTGACGGCGGCGCCCGTGCCCGCCGAGCAGGTGCCGCACCGCGGCACCCCCCGCCAGCTCGCCGACTACCTGCTCGCGGCCGCCACCGCCCTCGGCGCCGAGCCCCTGCTCGACCTGCACCTCTCGGCCCGGACCGGCCCCGAATACCTCGCCCTGGCCGAGGAGTTCCACCAGCTCCTGTCCTGACCTGCTACCGCGCTCCGGCGGTGCTCGACGCCACCGGCGCCGGGGTGCTCTGCGCGGGCGTCGCACCGTGGTGCGACGCCAGCCAGAAGCCCCCCAGCAGACCGGCCACGGCCAGCACCTGGTGCCGGTGCTGCTTCCACCACGACGGCTGACCGGCCGACATGAACCGCAGCTGGGTGAAGTCCGGATGCACCTGCGGCGGTGTGTCCTTGAAAAACCCCATCAGAGATCAACCTCCTTCCCTCTTGGGGAGGTTCATCACGGTACGCGGCAGTTGCGAAGATCGCTGACAATAAATCCCGCTACCTGCCGACCCACTCCGGCAGGGCTTCGACCAGCTGCTTCCACCGCCCCGGGACCGCCCCGGCGCCGAGCCGGGCGGCCAGGATCCCGCCGACGATCGCGCAGGTGGTATCCACGTCCCCGCCCGCCGCGGCGCAGGCCCGCAGCGCGCCCTCGAGGTCGTCCGGGTGCGTTGCCGCGCACCACAGCGTGAACGGCACGGTGTCCACCGCACTGGTCCGCCGCCCGTTGCCGAGCCGGTGCCCGGCGTACTCCGGGTCCCGCTGCGACGTCAGCTCCAAGGCCTCGGCCACGCCGCCGCGCACCCGCCCGGCCGGGGTCAGCTCCAGCGCCGCGCCGAGCCACTGCGCCACGTCCGGCTCCTGCCCCCGGCTGCCCGCCGCCACGGCTGCCGCGACCGCCACCGCGACGGCACCGGCCACCGCTTCGGGGTGCGTGTGCGTCACCTCGGCCGACCGGGCGGCCTCCCGGGCGGCGGCCGCCACGTCCCCTGCGAACCAGGCCCCGAGCGGCGCGACCCGCATCGCCGCGCCGTTCCCGTACGAGCCCTGGCCCTCGAACAGCCCGGCGGCCAGCTCGCGCCAGTCGCCGCCCTCGCGGGTCAGGCGCAGCATCCGGTTCATGGCCGGGCCGTATCCCCGGTCGAAGTCGTGCCGGTGGGCGAAGGAGTGGGCCAACGCATCCTGGTCCGCCGCACCGTGCTCGCGGAGCACGGCCACCACCGAGCAGGCCATCTCGGTGTCGTCCGTCCACGGCCAGGGGCCGGGCGGCAGTCCCTGGGCCGCGAACACCGCGCGGCTCTCGGGGACGAAGTACTGGGCGCCGAAGGCGTCACCGGCAGCGAGGCCGGCGAGAGAGTCGAGAGCTCGGGTCAGGGGATCGGTGTGGTCAGTCATCAACCAGCATCCTGCCAACGCCACCCGCCCCGGACCACGGGGTTTTCCGGGCATCCTGGCGGTCTGCTCCCACCAGGCCCGGCCCGTGGCCGACGAGCACGAGGCGCCCGACGCCTCCGGCAACCGCCGCACCCACGGCACCCGCACCGTGACCTGCGGCGCGTTGACCCGGCGGGGTGGCTTGCTGCATGCTCCTGGGGTGAGTGGAGCTCGGATTCTGGTGGCTCGCCTGCACGTCGATCTGGGACGGCACGCGAGTGCGCGCTGTCGCGCCGGTCGGTAGTCGCCTTCCCTGAGCCCTTCGAGCTCGGGTGAGTGGCCCACGCCCCCAGCGCCCGCTCTCCTTCCTCCCCAGGAGCCGTTCCATGACCTCCGTCCTGGCCCTTTCCGGCAGCCCCTCCGCGAACTCCCGTACCGGCCTGGTCGCCGCCCACCTGGTGCGGCTGCTGGCCGACAGCGGTGCGACCGCCCGGCAGCTCCCGATACGCGAGCTGCCCGCCGCCGACCTGCTCGGGGCGAGGTTCGACAGCCCCGAGATCGCCGCCGCCACCGCCGAGGTGGCCGCCGCGGACGGGATCATCGTCGCGACTCCCGTCTACCAGGCCTCCTACACCGGGCTGCTCAAGGCCTTCCTCGACCTGCTGCCGCAGGGCGGGCTGGCCGGGAAGGCCGTGCTGCCGGTGGCGACCGGCGGCTCGCTGGCCCACGTGCTGGCGATCGACTACGCGCTGCGCCCGGTGCTCTCGGCGCTCGGCGCCCGCCACGTGGTCGCCGGCTGCTTCCTGCTCGACCAGGACATCCTCCGCACGCCCGACGGCGGCGCCGAGTTCGAGCCCGCCGCCGAGCTGCGCCTGCTCGAGGCCCTCGGCGGCTTCACCCAGGCCCTGAACAGCCCCGCCACCGCGCTCGTCCACTGACCCGGGAACGACCCGGAAGCGACCCGGGAGCGACCCGGGAACGACTCGGAAAGGCCCAGCTCCATGCCTCTCGACGTACGCCCCGTCCACTTCGACGACCCGCTGGTCGAGCCGCTGCTGCGCGAGCTGACGGAGGACTACGGCAACCGGTACGGCGAGGGCGGCCGCCGGGAGATGCAGCGCGATCTGAGTGATGAACTCACGCCGCCCGACGGGCTGCTGCTGCTCCTGGTCGAGGACGGCGCGGCCGTCGCGGGCGGCGCGTTCCGCCGCTACGACGAGCGGACGGCGGAGCTGAAGCGGGTGTGGACCCACTCCGCGCACCGCCGCCGCGGTCTGGCCCGCCGCACCGTCGCCGAGCTGGAGCGGGCCGCCGCCGAGGCCGGCTACGACCGGGTCTACCTGACCACCGGGCCGCGCCAGCCCGAGGCCAAGTCACTGTACTTGGCGGCCGGTTACACCCCCCTGTTCGACATCGAGGCCGATCCGCTGACCATCGGCCTGCTGCCCTTCGAGAAGGAGCTCACCCCGGCATAGCCGCTGCTCGGCGGCGACCGCCGAGGCCGGCACCAGGGCGGCGGTCGGCAGGCCGACCCGCTCCAGCAGCGAACCGGCCTCGCGCAGCACCTCCCGCTCACCCGAATCGCTCACCTGAATCGCCCACCCTACAGCGGGAGTTGAGCAAGGAGATCGGGCCCTGGAAGACCAGCCGCAGCTCGCGCCGGACCAGCCGCAGCACCCGCCCGGAGGCACCCGCCCGAGGCCGTACGGGCCGGCCGGGCCAGCAGCCGCCCCAGCGAGGTCTTGCCGCTACTGCTCTCCCCCCGCCAGGCCGAGACCGTACACCTGCGGCGCCTTGTCACACCGCCGGCGTCCAGCCGAGCGCCGGGCCGAGCCGTCCGGCCAGGTCTGCCAGCAGCTGGGCGTGGTCCTCGGCCGGCAGGCCGTCCGGCAGCACCACGGCCATCTCCTCCACCTCCCGGAAGGCCGCGTCCGCCCGTAGCCGCTCGGCCAGTTCGGCCGCGGGCCCGGCCAGGCCGGACAGTGCGGCGTACCTGGCCCGCTGGGCGGCGGTGGCCGAGTCGGTGGGGAGCAGGGCGAGCCGCTGGCAGACCCGGGCCCAGGCGCCGTCCGGGTGCCGTTCCCGGAAGGCCCGGATCTGCTCGAGCCGGCCGTCGCCCGCTTCGGCCAGCAGGTTGAGCCCGCGCTCGCCCGCCCGGCCGGCCGAGCGCGGCCCGTCGGCCACGCACCAGACCCGCCGGTCCAGGCCCGCCACCGCCGCCTCGGACACCGCGACCCCGAGGTGGAACCGGGCCCCGCAGCGCCGGTCGAGCGCGGCCAGCTCGTCGTGGCTCCCCGACGGCAGGCCGGCCACCCCGAGCGTGATCCGGCCGGTCCGCCGGGCGGCCTCGGTCAGCACGGTGAGGTCCCCGCCGCCGACCCAGGCGGTGTCGAGGCCGAGCCGCTCCCCCAGCTCGACCAGCCGCAGCGCGGCCTCGGTAGGCTGACCCTCCGTCAGGAAGCCCAGACTCCGCAGCGGCCGCGACCTCGGCTGCACGGGCCGCTCCCGCGCGCCAAAACCCAGGGCCCGCAACAACCTTGACCTCTGCGGCACTTCAGCCTCCGCTCGCCGTGGCCCGCACGGCAGGCCCGGCGAGGGTGGTCATCGTACCGGCGATCACTCCGCTGCGGGAGCACCCTCGGAGATCGGCCAGGCCAGTTCGAAGCGGTTGTCCGGGTGGGCCGCCTCGCCGCACCAGCGGCGGTAGATCTCCTGCACCGGCCCGGCGAAGGTGAAGGAGTGCTCGGCGATCCAGGCCGCCAGGGCGTCGTAGGCGGGGAGGATCTCGGGGTAGGTGGTCTCGGCCCCCGCGACCTCCGTGCTGGCGTACAGCCCGGCCGGGATCTCGAGGACCTCGATGCCCGCCGGCAGGTCCCGGGGCTGCGCGGCGGTGGCCAGGAACGGCAGGCAGACCTCCACCGGTGAGGCCTGCTCGTCGGAGACCGGGCCGTGCAGCCGGGTGAGCGCGGGCCCGGCGAGGGTCAGCGGCGCCCGCCCGGCGGCGGTGTACAGCTCCTGGTAGCCCCGGGTGACGAACTCGCTGAAGCCGGACTGGTCGACGGTGGCCCGGCAGGCCAGCGCCCGGACCGGCCCGCGGTGGGACACGCTGATGCGATGGGTGGTCATGCCGGCTCCTCGGCCCTCGGCGGTCAGTACCTGGTGGAGGACGCTCCGCTGCACCGCCAGCCGCCGCTCGGCGGCGGCCAGGTGCGCCCGCAGGCCCGTCGCGATGTCCTGGCCGGCCGCCCGCACGGCCAGCAGCTCCCGCACCCGCTCGATCGGGATGTCCAGCTGGCGCAGCGCCCGGACGAGCTGGGCGGTGCGCAACTGGTCCCGCCGGTAGTAGCGGTAGCCGGTGCCGGGGTCGACCACGGCCGGGGTGAGCACCCCGGCGGTGTCGTAGTGCCGCAGCGCGGTCACCGGCAG
This sequence comes from Kitasatospora sp. NPDC002227, assembly GCF_040296285.1. Taxonomy (NCBI): domain Bacteria; kingdom Bacillati; phylum Actinomycetota; class Actinomycetes; order Kitasatosporales; family Streptomycetaceae; genus Kitasatospora; species Kitasatospora sp. NPDC002227. The sequence continues at coordinate 88,033 of NZ_JBEOWY010000018.1, read as the reverse complement.
GCCGCTGGCCTGTGAGAACTGGCCTATCGGCAGCAGATTCGTCCTGTCCACGCCGGTACTCTGCCGTCTCGCGCTGCTGGAGAGTCAAGGCCCCCGCGCAGTAACCCCCTACTCGGCCGCGGCCATCGCCGGCCTTCGGCCCTTGGTCGCGGCGGCCACCAACTTCGGGTCCAGCACGATGTGTTCGACCCCCAGCGGCACGGTGAGCTCCCGCAGCGCCCGCTCGGTCAGCTCGGCCACCTCCTGATCGGGCCCCAGCAGCGCCCGCAGCGCCGCCACCGAGCTGAACTCCACCGCGCACCTGGCCCCGTCCCGCTCCCGGAAGAGCCGCAGCACCTGTGCGCCACCGACGGTCCGCACCGGCACGTAGCGGGCGGGATGTTCTCCGAGGTCGGTCATCTCTGTCCTCCTGGCTGGGCTGCCGCGCCGGTCAGTCCTCGTAGTACGCCGCGTACCGGCAGTGGCCGCCCGGCCGCTCCGGCTGGGGCTCCCGCTCCGGCTCCGCCGCCGGCTCGAAGACCGTGCCGCGCAGCAGCCGGCGCAGCGCCGCCGCCTCCACGGCGGGCCGCGCCCCGCGTTCCTCGGGGTCGCCGGAGATCACCAGGTAGTCGGTCATGGCGTGCGCCGTCCTTCCGGTCGCGGTACGGGCTCCCCACCGGGCCCGCGCTCCGCTCCAGTCCACCCCGCCGCGCCCCTGACCGGCCCCGCCTTGACACCCCGCCTACGCCGATCGCCCCGCCCCTGACGCCACCTTGACACCGCTACCCCCGAACGGGTGAACAGCGGTCACGCCTTGTCGGTCAGCGTGAGGCAGCCGATGCGGCGGAAACCAGGTCACCGTCCGGCGCCGGGAGGACTTCCTCGCGCTCACGCTCACCTGCTACGGCCTGCGGCTGCGCACCGACCCGGCCTCGGCGCCGGTGCTGGAGCGCTGCTGGTCCTGGAGTACCCGCCGCAGTCGCTGCGCGAACGGTGCTGGGACAACACCTGGCCGGGCGGCCCGGCGGCGACCGTGCCGGCCGGGCCCAGCCGGCTGGTGTTCCGGCTGCCGCCGGAGCTCGGCGAGCTGCCGTACGACCTGTCGACGCTGCTCGGGGCGGTCGGCTTCGAGCCGGTCCTGGTGCCCGCCGCGCTGACCGAGGAGGCGGCGCCCTCGCCGGCCGGCTCCGGGCTCCGGCCGCCCGAGCCCACCGAGACCGCGATCGAGCTGCCGCAGCGCCTGCTGCTCTCCCCCCAGCGACGAGGGGGCTGGACGCACGCCACCGCCCCGGTCGAGCACGACGGCCGGGTGGAGCTCTGGCACAGCCGGCTCGGGGTGCGCGTGCCTGCCGCTCTGACCAGGCGGGTCAGGGCCGCCGGCCCTGACCCGCCGTCACCGGCTGTCGGTACGCCGTGCCAGGATCCGCGGCATGATGATCGAGACCCTGCTCCGCGAGCTCGCGGACGAGCACATCGAGTACGACTGGGCGCGGCCCACGGAGTACCAGCGCGCTGGTGACCTGCGGGTCACCTCCGAGGTGGTGTTCAGCTGCCCGAACCCCCCGGAGTTCTCCCCCTGTGGCGACGTGCCGCCCGGCTCCCACCCGGTGCACGTCGGCTTCCTCCGCCGCCAGGATCGCGAGACCGGCGAGGAGGTCACCGACGTCAGCCTGGTGTTCGTCCCCCTGGCCGCGCCCGAGGTGATCGCCGAGGCCGAGTTCGAGGACGCCATCGAGGACTGGCAGCCGCTCGGCCCCGATCTCGCGTTCCTGTGGGACAGCGCCGCGATGGACGTCCTCCCCGAGGGCTTCGAGGACCACGTGACGGCCGAGCTGGCCGTCCCCGGCCCGGACGGCCGGGGCCGCGCCTGGGCCGACTTCCTGGTCGAGCCGGCCACCGGCCTCAACGTCCTCGCCTTCCCGGTCTCCTCCGAGAGCGCCACCTGCCTGGCCGGGCGCTCGGCCGACGGCACCCTGGTGGCCCTGCTCATGGTGGCCGAGGTCTGACCGGCCACGGCGGGCCGGGGCTCAAATGCCGAGCGAGCCGGGGGAGTCGAGGGAGCCGAGGGAGCCGAGCTCCACGACCGACACCGGGCCCCGGCTCGCAACCGCCGCGACGGCCGCCCGGGGCGCGTCCGTCCACTCCTCCGGCCGCCACTCCCCCGGGCCCGCCTTGTACTCCGCCTCGGCACGCACCCACCGCCGCAGCCACTCCGCGCCCGAGGCCGCCCCGGCCGCGGGCAGGACGCGGCGCAGCACGGCGGGCGGCGGGGGACGGCGCCCGGCGGGTTCGACGTCCACGCCCACCGGGCCGGGCCCGGCGGCGGCCGCGACCACTCCGTCGGCGTGGCTCAGACTGATGCCCACCCCGGGCCGGCCGGGCAGGTACGGGCGGCCGTGCCCGGATCGGCCGCACCCCTCGCAGAGCTGGGCCAGCGCCACCTCCGCCACCGGCTGCCCGGTGAGCCGCGCCGCGCACAGCCGCACCAGCAGCCGGGCCGCCAGCACGTCCGCACGCCGGTCCGGCCGTCGCACCAGCGCCAGCCGGTCCAGCTCCCAGCGGGCGAGCAGGTGTTCGCCGAGCTCCGGCCGGGCCAGTACCTCCGCCGTGGTGGCCACCACCGCCAGGGTGCTCACGCGCTGAGGAACTTCTCCTGCACCCGGTCGAGCGTGCGGAAGTCGTCGATGGTGACCTCCTGCAGGTCGATCTCCGCGCCGGAGAGGCCCTCGAGCAGGTCGATGAACTCCAGGAAGTCCATCGAGTCGATCAGCCGCGCCTCGATCAGGTCCTCGTCGCCGCGGATCGGGCCGTCCAGGCCGGGGTTCTTCTCGCGCAGCCAGGCAGTGATGGGTTCCATGACTCTTGCTCCAGAGGAAGTGACGTGTGTTCAGGCCGCGTTGAGGCGCTCGAGCGCCTGCTCGGCCGTGCCGTGGGCGAGGATCATCGCGTGCACCCAGCGCTCGACGCCGAAGGCGACGCAGGCGCTGTAGGCCGGCCCTTGCCCGCCCGCGCGGATGTCCAGGCGCTCGCCGAAGAAGTTGCGGTGCCGGTTGACGGAGGCGATCGCCGTGCCGTCGGGGGCGCTGAACTCGTGCTTGACCGGATCGAGCTTCATCAGCCTGGCCCGTGAGCCGCCCTTGTCGTAGAACGGGTCGTCGGCCGTGGCCCGGGTCAGCTCCAGCCCCAGCCGCCCGGCCAGTGCCAGGACGAACTCCGCGCCCTGCTCCAGGTGCTGGACCGCGCCGTCCTTGCTGCCGAGGTAGAGCACCTCGCGCATGGTGAAGCCCCAGAGCCGCCGCAGCCCGTCGTAGTGGGTCTCGTTGCGGAAGCAGCGCCCGGCGGCCGAGACCCGAAGGCCCTGCTCGCCGACGTCCTGGCCGGCCAGCGAGAGCAGCAGGCCGTAGCAGGTGGCCGAGGGCAGCAGGTAGCCGGTGGGCCGCAAGGCCTGCTCGCCAGGGGCCGCACCGGCCGCCAGGGCGTCGAAGCCCTCCGGGGTGAACTGCCCGGCACTGACGCCGAGATGGGGGAAGTTGCGGAAGTAGTCCAGCCGCGCCAGCCCCTCGGCCGGCAGCAGCGGCGGGCCGGTCACCTCGGGGGCGGCGAGCTGCTCGGCCAGTCCGGTGAGCAGCGTGTCCAGGCCGCGCAGCAGGGCGGTGTGCGCCGGGTCGAGCGGGACCAGACCGGCACCGGGGCTCCGCAGAGCGAGCTGTGGCAGCGCCGTGGCGGCGGATGTGCGCATCGAGACTGATCCCCTCCGAGGACGAACTGGGCGTACCGCTTGGCCCTTCGGACCCTAGGTCAGCCTCTCAAACATTGTCTAGACCAAATGGCCTATACCAATCGGTAAGGCCGGACGGGCAGTTCCGCCCGCCGCGAGGGCAGCCCCGGCTGCCCGGCCGATACTTGACACCCGCACTGGTCTGGACCAATCCTGACGCTTGGCGGGCCGCCCACCGCACCTGACTCCCCCCTGGAGAGAGCCCCGCACATGATGCAATCCCCTGCCCCACGCCGCCCCTACCTGCACCGGGCGGCCTCCGACCGCCCGTACTTCAGCGCCGACGGCGAGTCCTACCTGGCCCCGACCACCCTGCGGGAGCTGACCAAAGCCCGGCCGCTGCGGGTGCTCTCCGAGGCGGACTTCGCGCACTGGCAGACCTACGGCTACGTCATCGTGCGCGAGGCGGTCCCGGCCGCCAAAGCCCGCGAACTGCTCGACTTCACCTGGGAGTTCCAGGGCCTCGACCCGGGCCGGCCGGAGAGCTGGTACGAGCAGCGCCCGCTGCGCTCCGAACTGGACCAGCAACTGCACATCTACGGCTTCGTGGAGGCCTACCACCACCAGCTGCTCTGGGACAACCGCCAGGCCCAGCGGGTCTACGACGCCTTCGTGGACGTCTGGGACTGCGAGGAGCTCTGGGTCACCCTCGACCGGCTCAACCTCAACCCGCCCAACGTCGGCAGCCGCGACCGGGCGCTGATCGAACCCAAGGAGCGCGGCTTCGACATCGAGCTGCACTGGGACATCGACACCACCCTCGGCGTGCCTCCGCAGCGGGTGCAGGGCATCATCGCGCTCAACGAGACCACACCGGAGACCGGCGGGTTCCAGTGCTGCCCCGAGCTGTTCCGCCGCTTCGAGGAGTGGAAGCCCGCCCAGCCGGCCGGCCGCGACCCGCTGCGCCCCGCGCTGGACCAGGCCGAGTACCCCGTCGTCCGCCCCGAGCTGCACCCCGGCGACCTGCTGATCTGGAACGGCCTGCTGGCCCACGGCGTGGCCCGCAACGCCTCGAAGGACGGCGTCCGGGCCGTGCAGTACCTGTCGATGATGCCCGCCCTGGAGGAGCACGAGCGGCTGCGCAAGTCCCGGGTCGACTCCTGGCGGCACCTGCGCACCCCGCGCTGGAACCGCACCCTGGTCGGCGACCCGGTGCTGCACGAGTCCAAGCGCTACCCGACGGCCGTCCTCGACACCCTCGGCAGCCGCCTGCTCGGGCTCGGCTCCTGGCACGACGCCCCTTCGTTCCAGCAGAGCGGAGCGCCCGCGTGCGCCGAGTCTGCCTGACCCTGCCCACCAACCGCGCCTGCGCCCCGGCCATCGCCGAGCTGGCGGCCGAAGCCGCCTACGGCGCCGCCGGGTTCGGCGTCGAGGTCCACCTGCTGATCCTGGACTCCGCCGCCCCGGCCGCGCTCGCCGAGCACCGCCGCGCGGTCGCCGCCCTGCCGCCCGCCCCCGGCGTGGTGGTCCACCACCTGGACGAGGACGGGCAGCGCGCCGTCCTGCGGGCTGCCGCCGGGCCGCGGATCCTCGACCTGCTGCTGCCCGCCCGGATCTCCTACGGCGCCTGCACCGACCGGGCCTTCCTGCTCGCCGAGCACCTGGGCTGCACCTCGGTGCACCGCCGCGACTCCGACAGCCGCTACCAACTCCTGGACGGCGCACCGGTCTACCCGATCCACGCCGAGCTGACGGCGCTCGGCCGCCCGGCCGCCGAGGTCGCGCCGCTGGTCACCCGCAGCAAGCTCGACCCCGCCGCGTCCGAGCGGCCGGTGGCCCTGGTCGGCGGCTCCTTCATCGGCGAACTCTCGGTGGACGTCGCCGAGATCAAGGAGCTCGACCCGGCCGTCCACCGCGAGCTGGTCGGCCTGACCCTGCCGCCCGACTGCCCGCCGCTGTGGCGGGACCACCTGATCGAGCAGGCCTTCACCGGCGCGGGCACCACCCCGTACACCGCCGAGCGGACCATGCTCACCGCCGTCAGCCCCACCCAGGTCGACCTGTGCAACATCGCCTTCGACCGGCGGCTGTACGGCCGGGTGCCGCTGCCGCCCGCCACCGACACCATCGGCAGCGACTACTTCCTGCTCCACCTCGCCCGGCACGCCGGGCTGCCCGGCGTCGTGCACAACCGGCACATCGTCAACTTCCACACCGGCGAGCGCCGCAGCGACGCCGGCTTCCTCGCCTACCAGCTGCGGCTGGCCCGCTACCTGCTCGCGGTGCCCTACTGGCAGGCGGTGTACGCGCGCCTCGCCGAGGCCGGCCCCGAGCTCCTCGACGGGGAGGGGGCGGTCCGCGCCGAGGCGGTGGCCGGGTACACCCGGGAGAGCACCGGCCTGGCCCCCGCCGCGCAGTCCGACCGGCTCGACCAGCTGGCCGCGGCCTACCGCCGGCTCGGCGGGCGCTACGCCGAGGTCGCCCGTGCGCTCGAGGCCGGGCGCTCCGGCATCCTCGACCAAGTCCGGTCGGACCAGCTGGACTTCGCCCTGCTGACCGAGGCCTGGGGCCCGCTCACCGCCGCCCTGCGCGGCAACTCCCGGGCGGCGGCGGCCTCGTGATCACCACCATCCGCTACACGGGCGGCAGCGAGCGCCGGGGCCCGGTCACCATGGGCCAGGCCAACATGATCCGCTGCATCCTGCGCGACGACCCCGTGCAGATCAACATCCACGACGTCTGGCCGGTGCCGCCGGTCACCACCCTGGCCGCCGTGCTCGACGCGCTGCGCACCCTCACCCTGCGCCACGAGGCGCTGCGCACCACCTTCCCCGCCCAGGGCGAGCAACTCGTCTCCGCCGAGGGCGAGTTCACCGTCACTGTGCTGGACCACGAGTCATTCCCCGAAGAGCCCTGGCGGTACGCCGAGTCGGTGGCCCGCGAGGCCCGCGCCGGGCGGTTCGAGCTGGGCCGCGACTACCCGCTGCGGGTGTCGGTGCTCTGCCTCGCGGGCGAGCCGGCCTTCGCCGCGCTGGCCGCCAGCCACGCCGTGACCGACGGCGGCGCGCTGGCCGTGCTGCGCGAGGAGTGGCTGGCGCTGCTCGCCGGGGACGAACTCCCGGCGCCCACCGGGCTCACCCCGCTCGACCTCGCCGCCGAGGAGGCCACCTCGGCCGGGCAGCGCAAGTCGGCGGCCTCACTGCGGCACTGGGAGCGGATCATCCGTACCGGGCCGCAGGCGATGTTCGCCGAGCCGCGCGCCGAGCTGACCGACTGGCACCTGCCGCAGCTCACCCTGCGCTCCGGGCGCGGCGCCCGAGCACTGGCCCGCACCGCCGAGCGGACCGGCAGCCTGCCCTCCACCGTACTGCTCGGCGCCTGGTGCACCCTGGTCGCGCACCGCGCCGGGCAGAGCTCCTGCGTGGCGGCCGTACCGACCTCCAACCGCTTCCACCCCAAGCTGGCCCGCGCGGTCGGCGCCCTGTCCCAGGACGCGCTGCTCCAGCTCGACCTGCGGGTACCCACCTTCGACGAGCTGCTCCGCCGGGCCTGGGGCGCGGCCCTGAACGCCTACCGGCACAGCCAGTTCGACTCCGTCCGGCTCTGGGAGATGATCGGCCGGGTCACCTTCGAGCGCGGCAGCGACTTCGCCCGGGACGTGGTCTTCAACGACGTCAGCCAGCTCCCCGCCACCCTGGCATCGGCGGCCGACCGGGCGGCGGGCGAGCAGACGGCCGAGCTGAGCTGGGGCCCGGCGCAGGTCCTGCCGACCAGGCTGCTGGCCTTCGCCTACCAGACCGACCCGCTGCTGCACCTGAGCATGTGGGCCGACCCGGCGCTGTTCACCCGGGCGGAGGCCGAAGGCTTCCTCGCCGGCCTGGTCCGGCTGCTCGAGGCGGCCGCCGAAGGGGACGTCCCGCTGGACGTCCTCACCGCGGTCACCGGGGTCGAACCGCCCGTACGGGACGGGAGTTGGCAGCCGGTGGACCAGTGCTGGGTCTCCCCGCCCGCCGTGGCCGAGGCCCTGGCCAAGGCGCTCGGCGGGCTGCCCGTGCACGTCGGCGCCGCCGACGGCGAGCTCACCGCCCACATCGCCGCCGGCGCCGCACCGCTCACCCCCGCCGAGGCCCACACCGCCCTGATGGCCGCCCTCCCCGGCCACCCGGGGCTGCTCGCACCCCACCGGTACGTCATCGTCCGGCACCCACCGGCGGCCGGCGAGGCGTGGCACCGACAGCAGACTCTCCTGGAAGGAAGCGGCCGGGAACGGCCACCATCCCATGACGATTGACGAGACGGCCGCCCCCGCGGCCCCCGCCACGCTGCCCAGCCCGTGGCGCTCCCCCCTCTTCCGGCTGTTCTTCACCGCCCGCAGCGCCTCGCTGCTGGCCGACGGCATGCTCATGGTCTCCCTGACCACCGCCGTGCTCGGCACCGGCTTCGGCGCCTCCGGCGTGGGCTACGCACTGGCCGCCTGGATGGCGCCGGTCGTGCTCCTCGTGCTGTTCGGCGGCATCCTCGCGGACCGCTTCTCCCCCCAGGTGATGATGGTCGGCGCCGACGTGGTGCGGATGGCGGCCATGCTGACCCTGGCCGCGCTGCTGGCCTTCACCCACGTGCGGCTGTGGGAGATCATGGCGCTGATGGCGCTCAGCGGGGCCGCGACCGCGATGTTCCAGCCCGGCCTGGCCGGGATCGTGCCGCAGATCACCGAGGACATCCAGCAGGCCAACGCCCTGCTGCGGATCTCCGAAGCGGTCAGCACCCTGCTCGGCCCCGGCTTGGCCGGGCTGCTGGTGGCGACCTGGCAGGTGGCCGGCTCCTTCCTGGTGATCGCGGCCGCCTTCGCGGTCAGCGCCCTCGGCCTGCTCCCGCTGCGGCGGCTCGCCACCGTCCGGGACGACAGCGACGACCCGATGTGGCACCGACTGGCCACCGGCTGGCAGGAGTTCCGCTCCCGGGCCTGGCTCTGGGGCGTCATCGCCGCCTGGTCGGCCTACGGCCTGTTCGTCTTCGGCCCGGCCATCCCCCTGTGCGCGACCCTGCTCACCCAGCAGCACGGCAGCAGCGGCTACGGCTGGATCGCCTCCGCCGACGGCGCCGGGACGATCGTCGGCGGGCTGCTCGGCCTGCGCCTGCGCCCGCGCCGACCGCTCGTCGCGGGGGCCTGCGCGATGCTGGTCTTCTCGCTCAACCCGCTGGCCCCGGCGCTCGGTTGGTCGCTCCCGGTCACCCTGGCCACCGGCGCGGTGGCCGGCTGCGCCTACGCCTTCTGGGGCGTCATGTGGTCGACCACCGTGCAGTCCCAGATCCCGCTGAAGGTCCTCGGCCGGGTCTCGGCCTACGACGTGGCCGGGTCGATCCTGGTCATCCCGCTGGGCCGCGCCCTCTCCGGCCCGGTCTCGAACGCCTTCGGCGCCTCGCACGTCCTGCTCGCCGGCACCGCCCTCGGCGTGCTCTGCCTGCTCGCCATGCTCGCCCTCCCAGCCGTCCGGGGCGTCACCCGCACCCCGTAGGCGGCGAGTGCCCGGCGGTCCGACGGGCGCCGTGTTAGTGTCACGCTGCCGGACATCTGCACGATCGTGCAGGTGTCCGACCGCGTGTCAGGCAGCGAAGCCGGTGAAGCCCGCAAGGTCCGGGGCCACTCCGGCGCTGTCCCGCAACTGTGAGGTCCCGCCAGGGGCCGAGCCAGGTCGCCTCCTGCCGCGCCACGACATCGACCCTCGTGGGAAGGGGCGGTCCGTCCAAGTCGGCATGCCGTCCGGGGGATCGGCCGCTTTCCGCCCGTACAGGAGGAAGCGGCGCATGACGCCCCAGCCCCACCCGCGCCGGCCGCGCAGCCCGCTCGCCCGCGCCCTCTCGGCCGCGACCACGCTCCTCACGGCCACGGCCGTCCTCGTCGGCTGCGGCAGCTCCGGGAGCTCGGGTGGCACCGCCTCCCCCTCGGCCTCCGCCGCCGCGTCCTTCCCCGCCACCGTGACCGCCGCCAACGGCGCCGTCACCATCAAGGCGCAGCCGCAGCACATCGTCTCGCTCTCGCCGACGGCGACCGAGGACCTGTACGCGGTGGGCGCGGGCAAGCAGGTCGTCGCGGTGGACTCGATGTCGAACTACCCGTCCGGCGTGCCGACCACCACCCTGAGCGGCCTCACCCCCAACGTCGAGGCGATCGTCGCCCACCACCCGGACCTGGTGATCGCCTCCCAGGACACCAACGGCCTGGTCGCCGGCCTCACCAAGCTCGGTGTGCCGGTCATGATCGAGCCCGCCGCCGCCAAGCTCGACGACGCCTACCAGCAGATCGAGCGGATCGGCCAGGCCACCGGCCACACCGCCGAGGCCGGGAAGACCGTCACCGACATGAAGGCCAGGATCGCCGACACGGTGAAGCAGGCCGGCTCGGGCCACGCGAACCTGAGCTACTTCTGGGAGGTCAGCGCCAACCCGTACTACTCGGCCACCTCCACCACCTTCGTCGGCCAGGTCGCCTCGATGTTCGGCCTGAAGAACATCGCCGACGCCGCCGCCAAGGCCGCCGACGGCGGGTACCCGCAGCTCGCCCAGGAGTACATCGTCCAGGCGCAGCCGCAGCTGGTCTTCCTGACCGACAGCGGCGCGGCCAGCGGCGGCCAGACTGCCCAGGTGGTCGCGGCCCGGCCGGGCTGGGCCACCGTGCCCGCCGTGAAGAACAAGCAGATCATCGCCCTGAACGAGGACATCGCCTCGCGCTGGGGGCCGCGCCTGCCCGAGCTGGTCGCGGCGATCGCGCAGGCCGTCCAGAAGGCTCCCGCCCAGTGACATCCGCCGGGTCATGCTGACCGGCCGGCGCCGCACGGCCTGGGCCTACGGCATCGCGGTGGCCGCGCTGGCCGTCGCGGTGCTGGTCGGCGCGATGGCCGGGGCGGCGGACCTCGACCCGCTCGCCACGGCCGCCGCCCTGCTCGGCCGGCTGCCGTTCGTGCACCTCGACCCGGGGCTCGACCAGCTGGACCAGGCCGTGCTGTTCCAGATCCGGCTGCCCCGGGTGGTGCTCGGCGCGCTGGTCGGCGGCGCGCTCGCGCTGGCCGGGGCCGGGTACCAGGGCGTGTTCCGCAACCCGCTGGTCGACTCCTCGCTGCTCGGCTCCTCGGCCGGGGCCGGGCTGGGCGCGACCGTCGCGATCGTCTCGCTCGGCGGCACCTCCCCGGCGGCGGTGCCGGTCGCGGCCTTCGTCGGCTCGCTCGCCGGGGTCGCCGTCTCCTACCTGGCCGGAGCGGCGGGCGGCTCCGGCACGGCGACGCTGCTGCTCGCGGGGCTCGCCGTCTCGATGTTCCTGACGGCTGTGCAGACCTACGTGCTGCAGCGCTCGACCGAGTCCATCCAGCAGGTCTACACCTGGCTGCTCGGCTCGCTCTCCACCGCCACCTGGGACCGGACCTGGCAGATCCTGCCGTACCTCGCGGTCTCCGCCCTCGCCGTGCTGCTGCACGGCCGCCACCTGGACGTGCTCTCGGTCGGCGACGAGGAGGCCCGGTCGCTCGGCCTGCACCCCGGGCGGATCCGGCTGGTGGTGGTGACGGCCTGCGCGCTGGCCGCCGCGAGCGCCGTGGCGGTCAGCGGGCTGATCGGCTTCGTCGGGATCATCGTGCCGCACGCCGTCCGCCGCCTGGCCGGCTCCTCCTACCGGCACGTGCTGCCGCTCTCCCTGCTGGTCGGCGCGGCCTTCCTGGTCCTCGCCGACACCGTGGCCCGCACCGTCGTCGCCCCGGCAGAACTGCCGATCGGCGTGGTCACGGCACTGATCGGCTCGCCGCTGTTCGTCTGGATCCTGCGCTCCACCCGCGCGGTGCGCACGTGAGCGGCCTCCAGCTCGCCGGGGTCG
>NZ_JBEOWY010000018.1:0-76376 GCF_040296285.1 Kitasatospora sp. NPDC002227 | reverse complement strand
GTGGTCACGGCACTGATCGGCTCGCCGCTGTTCGTCTGGATCCTGCGCTCCACCCGCGCGGTGCGCACGTGAGCGGCCTCCAGCTCGCCGGGGTCGAGGTCGACCTCGACCGCACCCCGGTCGTGCACGGGGTGTCATGCTCCGTCGGCCCCGGCGGCTGGCTGGCCCTGATCGGCCCCAACGGCGCGGGCAAGTCGACCCTGCTGCGCGCCGTCGCCGGCCTGCTCCCGCACCGCGGCACGGTGCACGTCCACGGCACCGAAGTCACCCGGCTGCGCGCCCGCCAGCGCGCCCGGCTGATCGGCTACGTGCCGCAGCACCCCGTGCTCCCACCGGACATGACCGTCCAGGAGTACGTCCTGCTCGGCCGGACCCCGCACCTGGGCTACCTCGCCGCCCCCGGCTCGCAGGACCGGCACACCGTCGCCGCCACGCTCGACGCGCTCGACCTCGCGCACTACGCCGGCCGCCGGCTGGCCGCGCTCTCCGGCGGCGAACGCCAACGCGCCGCGCTGGCCCGGGCGCTGGCCCAGGAGCCCCGGCTGCTGCTGCTCGACGAACCCACCTCGGCGCTCGATCTCGGGCACCAGCAGCAAGTCCTCGACCTGGTCGACGAGCTGCGCCGCACCCGTGGGCTGACGGTGCTCACCACCCTGCACGACCTGACCACCGCCGCCCAGTACGCGGACCGCCTGGTGCTGCTGCACCAAGGGCGGGTCAAGGCGGGCGGACGGCCCGCCGAGGTGGTCACCCAGGAGCTGATCGCCCGGGTCTACGGCGCCCGCGTCTCGGTGACCACCGACCCCGACGGGCGTCCCGTCGTCACCCCGGTACGCGCGAGCTGACGACCCGTTCGCATTTCGGCCAATCTGGCAGTGGATCACTCCGGCTGGGCCCGGTGGGGCGGCGGAACGGCCCGCCGATCGGCGGGGTCCGGATCCGGACGAACGTACGGGTACACACTTCTGACGGCCTGTCATATTGTGCGGAAACCGTGCTACAAAAACGGCGATCATGTGACCGCGTGATCATTCTCGGTGGTCGCCAGCCGTAGCGACCGCGTTCCTAGGGAGACCCATGTCCACCATGAGTCCACTGCGCCGGATCACCCGCCTCGTCGGGCGCACCACCTCCGCCCTGGCGGCGGCCACTGCGCTGCTCTTCGCCGGCCTCACCGTCGCACCGGCCGGCTCGGCGCAGGCCGCCGGCCTCGACAACACCTGGGCCTGCAGCGTCCCGTCCGGCTACACCTACGACCAGGAGCAGCAGACCCGCCAGTGCAGCGGCGGCGCCAGCTGGACCTCCACCGTCTTCCACCTGCGCACTCCCGCCGACGGCGTGATGGCCTGCACCCCCGTCGACGGCTTCGTCTACGACTACGTCCAGATGGGCACCGCCTGCGCCGGCATCGCCCCGCAGGCCGCCAGCTACCGCCTGCGCAACGCCACCGACGGCATGACCGCCTGTACCGTCAAGCCCGGCTGGACCTACGACCTGGTCACGTTCTCCTCCGCCTGCAGCACCCAGTCCGGCGTCCCCGCCACCAGCTACCGCAACCGCATCCCCGCCAACGGCCTCTGGGCCTGCTGGGCCCCGGCCGGCTGGACCTACACCTCCACCACCACCAACTACGACTGCAGCACCTACTACCCGGGCTCCCCGGCGACCAAGTACCTGCTCGCCCACTGACCGGCGCACCGAGCCCCCGCACCCCGGTGGCCGGGGTGCGGGGGCTCTCGCGACCAGGGTCCGTCTTCAAACCCCCGTCGTCCGCCCGGAGGGCGGGCGGGGCGGCATTGGGGCGCGTGCATCGGCGGCGCCGACGAGGAAGTCCATGCGGAGCATCGGCGACTGAGGAGAAGCCGTCGAAGGGCCCCTCCTGCCCGATGGCGGGCAAGGAGGGCGCGTGCCCCGGCGTCGGCCCGCAGACGGGGGTTTGAAGACGGACCCCGGGCCAGCCGGGTCAGGCCGCCGCCGGCGTGGCCGGGCGCGGAGCGCGCCGGCGGGGCAGGGCGCGCCACAGGCGGCCGCAGGCGATCGTTCCGGCGGCCAGCAGGACGTAGGTCAGCGGCGTGTACGCCCCGCCGGCGTGGGTGGCCTGACCGTGGCGCAGGACGAACGTCAGCGGGCTCTGGAGCCAGGTGACGCCGCCCCAGGTGTAGCTGCCGTCAGCACCCGTGGCGGTGATGGCCTGCTCGTAGGCGTTGGCCGCCTCGCTCAGGAAGAAGTTGAGGACCAGCGGCGTGGTGAGCGCGAAGAGCGCGGCGGCCCACCACGAGTGCCGCGGGCCCTCGCCGAACTCGGCGTCCCGGTACCGCGCGGCCAGCTCCCGGGCACTGCCGAGGCGGCGCCGCGCCTCGGCGGCGCCGACCTCCGCCGCGGCCGTCAGCAGGTTGGCGCGGACCTCGCGCCGGTGGGCGATCCGGGTACGGCTCGGCAGGTCGTAGAGGCGCTGGTCGAGCGACCAGACGACCCACTCGAGGCGCAGCCGGTCGTACCAGGAGACGGTCTTCGGCATGTCAGGAGCCCTTCTGCGGTGCGGCGGACAGGGGGCGGGACAGGACGGCCTCGACTCCGGCGACGTGCCGGGCCCAGCCGTCGGCACCGGCGGCCAGGGCCTCGTGCCCGGCGTCGGTCAACCGGTAGTACTTACGCGCCGGACCACTGGAGGAGGCGACCAGCCGGGAGGCCAGCCGTCCCTCCCGTTCGAGCCGGGCCAGCGCGGGGTACACGGTGCCCTCCAGGACGTCGGCGAAGCCGGCCCCCTGGAGGCGCTGGACCACCTCGTACCCGTACGACTCCTGCTCCGCCAGCAGGTGCAGCAGGAGGAGCGAGAGGACGCCTTTGAGCAGTTGCGGGTCATGGCTGGAGGTCACGACTACCAGACTGTCCCCGGTACTCGGCAATGTCAAGTAGCTGCGCCGGCACCTGCCCCGACCAGGTGTTTACAGGAGCCGGGAACGGGGTCAACCTGAAGTGAAGGAGCGTACGCGAACGACTCACTCGTTCCATCCGAGGAGTGAGACTGTTGAAAACCACACTCACCCGCTTCCTCGCCGTCGCCTTCCTGGTCGCCGCCGGTACGGTCGGCACCGCGGCGGCCGCCCCGGCCCAGCACGACACCGAGACCTTCACCGGCACATTCACCGTCGAGGGCCCGGTGAGCTGCGGCGGCGGGCCGCTCTACGACCAGACGCAGAACGTCACCTTCACCGACGTGCTGGTGACCAACTCGGGCCAGACCCTGCACGACCGGGGGACCGTCGACGCCTCCTTCACCGGGACCCCGCTCGACGCCTCACTGCCCACGGTCAGCGGGACCTTCGAGGGCCGCAGCACCTTCCACTTCTCCCAGATCGGCGCGGCCGGCGAGACCGCCGTGGGGGTCACCACCGCGACCTACTCCGACGGCACCAAGGTGACCACCCACGAGACCATCCACTTCACCGTCCGGCACGACGGAATGACCGTCAGCAGCTTCGACCGCTGCGTGAGCTCACCCTGAGCGGGCGTCAGGACGCCTGCCCGCAGCGCAGCGCCGCCCAGAGGTCGAGCCGGTCCTCCAGCCTCAGGAGATTGCGGCCGGTCAGTTCCTCGATGCGCTTGATCCGGTAGTGCACCGTGTTGACGTGGATGTGGAGCGCCTCGGCCGTCCGGGACCAGGAGGCGCTGTGGTGCAGGAAGGCGTCGAGGGTGGCGAGCAGGGAGACCGGGTTGGCCCGGTCGTGCTCGATCAGCGGGGCGAGCAGGCGGTCGCGGAAGACGGTGGTGAGCTCGGCGGGGACGCCGCGGAGCAGCGCCGCCAGCGAGTTGATCTCCGCGCAGCGGCCGACCGCCCCGGGCGGCTGGCCGTGCAGGACGTAGCGGGCCTGGACCAGTGCCGCCCGCAGCTCGGCGGCCACCGGCGCGACGGTCGGCCCGAGGCCCAGCCGCAGCCGCCGCCCGCCGCCAAGCCGGGCCTCGAGCCGGGGCAGGACGGCGCGCAGGGCCGCCGCCACCGTCTCCTCCGGTGCCGCCACCAGGGCCACCGCCCCCTCCGGCCCGTCCGCGGTGGCCAGGAACGGCAGCTCGCCGAGCGCCTCGGCGAGGGCGGCCACCGCCCAGCCCTCCGGCGCGCCCGGGATCCGGGCGGCGGCCGCGGTGAGCGGCTCCCCCGTCGGCAGGCCCGCACGGGCCAGCTCCCGTTCGGCCTCCGCCGCCGCGCCCGCGCCCAGCAGGGTGACCAGCCGCGCGGCCGTCCCGCGCCGCGCGGTGGCCGCCGCGCGGGCCCGGACGGCGAGCGGGGCGAGGAGTTCGGCCAGGCCGTGCACCATGGCGACGGCGGCCGGGCCCGGCTCGGTGTGCGGGGTGAGGTGCCACCCCTCGAACGGCGAGTCACCCGCCGGCCCGACCTGCACGGGGGCGGCGGCCGTCGTGGCCGTCGCGGCCGCCTCGGCGGCGGAGGCCGCGAGCAGCCGCCCGGAGCCGGTGGTGAGCGAGCAGTCGGGCAGGCCGAGGTCGGCCACCGCCCGTTCGAGCAGCTCGCCCAGCGGGGCCTGGGCACCGATCAGCTGGGCCAGCGTGCGCCGCACGGCCGCCGGGAGCGCCGCCTGCCCCTCGGCGTCGGCCTGCAGACCACCCCAGAGCCGCAGGTAGACCCGGTCGGTGACGGCCCGGAAGCTGGTCCCGGACGGGACGGCGAGCAGCGGGACGCCGTGCCGGCGGCAGGCGTCCACCAGTTCCGGCGGCACGCTGCCGTGGGTGCCCTCGCCCGCGAGCAGCGCCGCGACCGAGGCGATCCGCAGCGCGTTGGCGAAGCGCAGCGCGGCCTGGCCGTCCTCGGGCCGCCACCAGACCAGGCCGCTGAGCACCAGTTCGCCGGGCTGCAGGTAGCGCGCCGGGTCCTGCAGGTCGGTGGAGGTCACACCGGTCACCTCGCGGTCGAGCAGGTGGGGCGCCGCCCAGCCGACCTCCAGGTGGAGGTCGTCCAGCTCCAGCAGGTCCGAGACGATCACGTTGTGCTCCTTGCCCTTCCGACACGCTGTGCTCCGCACGCGGCACCTTGTCGCGCATGCCATGGCTTGCGCCTGTCAGGCATCGTAAATGCAAGGCTCTCAACCCTGTTCCCCTCTTGTTTGATCACCCCAAGCGCCCTGGTGGCGCGGCCCGTCACTCCGGTGCTCCCCACAGTGGCGCCCGGCCCGCCGGTGCTGGTCGAGGGCCAGCCAGACCTGGTCGCGCAGGAACGGCGTCCCGGTGAAGCGGATCCCGGTGGCGTCCCGCAGCGCGTTGGCGAACGCCGGGGCGACGGGGTTGAACGGACTCTCGCTCATCGACTTGGCACCGAGCGGGCCGATCGCGTCCGAGGTCCGCATGAAGTGCACCTCGGTACGCGGCACGTCCGCGAAGGCCGGCAGCCGGTAGCGCCGGAAGGCCGCCGTGGTGACCTCCCCGCGCCCGTCCACCAGCACCCGCTCGAACAGCGTCGCGCCGAGCGCCTGCGCCACCCCGCCCTCCACCTGGCCCCGGCACTGCAGCGGGTTCATCACCTTGCCCGCGTCCGCGCCGTGCACGCTGCGCAGGATCCGGATCTCGCCGCTGTCCGGGTCCACCGCGATCCGGAACCACTGCGAGTTGAAGGCCACCGACCGGGGCGAACCGCCCCAGTGGCCGGCTCCGGCCAGCTCCACGCCCCGCGTGGCCGCCGCCTCGTGCAGCTCCTTGAGCGTGACCACCCGCCCGTCCGCCTCCACCGCCTCGGCGGTGAGCCGCAGGTGGCTGCGCGGCACCCGGGCGTACTCGGCGGCGAAGGAGAGCAGCTGCTCGGCCAGCGCATTGGCGGCCTTCATCACCGCCTTGCCCGCCACCACCGTGCCCGCCGAGCCGAACGCGCCGGTGTCGTGCCGCACCACGTCGGTGTCGGACTGCCAGACGGCGATCCGGTCGACCGTGGTGCCCAGCGCCCCGGCGGTGATCTGCTGGTGCACGGTGGTGGTGCCGTTGCCGAACTCGGCGGTGCCCACCGCGATGTCGTACGTGCCGTCCGCCAGCAGCGAGACCGTCGCATCGGCGTAGTGGCCGCCGGGCGGGCCGGTGGCGATCATCGACATCGCGAAGCCCTGCCCCACCAGCCAGCCCGCCGGGGCGAGTTCGGCGCTGCGGTCCTCGGCGAGCGCGTCGCGGACCACCTGCAGGCACTGGTCGAGCCCGTAGGAGGCGATGTGCAGATCCTCCTCCTCGCCGCCGGGGCTGAGCATGTGCTCCCCGGGCCCGATCACGTTCTTCTCCCGGAACTCCAGCGGGTCGACACCGAGTTGCCGGGCCAGCTCGTCCATCGCCTGCTCCACCGCGAAGGTCACCTGGCCGAGCCCGTAGCCCCGGAAGGCGCCCGCCGGTACGCAGTTGGTGTAGACGGAGTACGCCTCCACCTTCTTGTTCGGCACCCGGTAGACGCCCATCGACTCGCCGACGCTGTGGAACATCACGGCGGGCCCGTGGTTGCCGTACGCGCCGGTGTTGGCCACCACCCGGAACTGCAGCGCCGTGAGCGTGCCGTCCCGCCGGGCGCCCGCCTTGACCGTGACGGTGAACGGGTGCCGGGTGGTGGCGCCGTAGAACTGCTCGGCCCGGGTGAACTCCAGCTTCACCGGCCGCCGCAGGCGCAGCGCGGCCAGCACCGCGATGTCCTCGACCAGCATCTCCTGCTTGCCGCCGAACCCGCCGCCGACCCGGCCGGCCACCACCCGCACCTGCTCCTTCGGCAGGTCGTACAGCGCGCACAGGGCCCGCCGGGTGAGGAAGGGCACCTGGGTGGAGGAGCGGACCACCATCCGGCCCTCCTCCTCGAAGTACACCAGGCAGCCGTGGGTCTCCAGACTGGCGTGCTGGACCCGCTGGGTGCGGAAGGTCTCCTCGTACACCGAATCGGCCTCGGCGAAGCCCTGTTCGACGCTGCCGAGCTCCCCGTGCACCTCGCCGCAGACGTTCCGCCCGGCCCGCGCGATCCGCGCCTCGGGACCCTTGGGGTGGAGCACCGGCGCGCCGGGGGCCATCGCCTCCTCCGGGTCGAGCACGTGCGGGAGTTGCTCGTACTCGACCACGATCCGGCGGCAGCCCTCCTCGGCGGCCGCCTCGCTGTCAGCGACGACTGCGGCCACGCGCTGGCCGACGAAGCGGACCACGTCGTCCAGCACGCGGGTGTCGTCCGGGTCCTCGGTGGGGTGCTCGTGACGGGCGGAGGAGTAGAGCCGCTCGGGGGCGTCGTGGTGGGTGAGCACCAGGTGGACCCCGGGGAGGCGCTCGGCGGCGGAGGTGTCGATCGAGACGATCCGGGCGTGCGGGTGCGGGGAGCGCAGCAGTTTGAGGTGCAGCAGGCCGTCCACCTCGAGGTCGAAGGTGTACCGGGCGGTGCCGGTGACCACCTGCGGGCCGGCCGGTGCGCCGAGGCTGCGGCCGACGGCCTGGCCGGCCGCGGGCTCCTCGGTGTGCCGCACTCCCCGGACGGCGTCCTCGATCGCCCGGTACCCGGTGCAGCGGCACAGGTTTCCCTTCAAGGCCCGGGGCAGGTCGGCGAGGTGCTCGGGGGTGAAGGCGGAGCTGGTCATCAGCATGCCCGCCGTGCAGAAGCCGCACTGGAAGCCCTGCGCGTCGAGGAACTGCTGCTGCACGGGGTGGAGTTCACCGTCCTTGGCGAGCCCCTCGACCGTGGTCACCGACCGGCCCTCGGCCCGGCGCGCCGGGTAGAGGCAGCTGTGCACCGGCTCGCCGTCGACCTGCACGGTGCAGGCGCCGCAGTCCCCCGCGTCGCAGCCCTTCTTCACGCCGAACCAGCCGCGCTCGCGCAGATAGGTGCGCAGGCACTGCCCGGCCCTCGGCTCGGTGTCGAACTCCTCGCCGTTCACCGTGATGCTCATCGCCCGGCCTCCTCGACCAGTTCGCGGCGGATCTCCTCGGCGAGGCGGAAGGTCATGTGCCGCCGCCAGGCGGGGAGTCCGTGGATGTCGTCGAAGTACTCCTGCGGCCGGATGCCGTACTCGAGCGCCTCGCGCAGCGCCTCGGCGTTCGGCGGCACCGCGAAACGCAGTTGCACCGGCCGGACGGTCGAGGCCGTGACGGTGAGGGCGAACTCGCCGTCGATCGGGTCGCGGGCGCCGATCAGCAGTGCGCCGGAGCGGCCGAGGCCGTAGAGCGAGGCCTGCCGGAAGGCGGTGCGGCTCTCCAGTGCCCGGGCCGGCAGGGTGACCGCGCGCAGCAACTCACCGGGCCGCAGGTCCTTGACCCCGGCGCCGGTCACGAACTCCCTGACCGGCACCCGGCGGACTTCACCGCTCTGGGCGAGCAGGGTGCAGACGCCGTCCAGCGCGGCGGTCAGCGAGATCATCGGCCCGGCCGGCAGGCCGTTGCAGAGGTTGCCGCCGACGGTGGCCAGGTGCCAGATCTTCCAGGAGGCCAGGAAGGCCCGGCAGCACTGCTCGAACAGCGGCGCCGCCTGCCAACCCGCCTGCCGGCCGTGGCGGGAGAGCTGGGCGATGGTGCAGGTCGCCGCGATCTCCAGATCACCGGCCGGCGTCTGCCGCACCGGCTCCCAGCCCATCCGGCTCAGGTCGATCAGCCGCCGCAGTTGCGGCTGGGGCTCGGAGAACAGGTACGTGCCGCCGCCGAGCCAGGCGTCCCCCGGCCGCCAGGTGCCGCGCTGCCGCGCGTCGCACAGCTCCACCACCGTGTTCAGGTCCACGTGCCACCACCTACCGTCCTCGACAGATCGACATGGCGATTGAAGCAACGCCCGACCGGCCACTACGAGTGGTCGCCCGCACCAGCTGGCCGGGCCCGGGGTTGGATGATCAACCAGCCTGTACGACCACCCAACCGGGCCGCCGGAGCGCCGTGCGGATCGCCAATGGCCTACCGACGGGTCCCCCGAGAGGCTGTCCAGCGCCCTCACCTCCCGCTCGGAAAGGCCCAACCCTCATGTCCCTCCGTACAGTTCGACTCGCCACAGCGGCCAAGGCGCTCGCCCTCGGGCTGGTGCTCGTGCTCCCGGGCAGTGCCTACGCCAACTCCGTCGCCGTGACGGTGAAGACCCCCGGCGCCACCGCCGGGCCCGCCTCGACCTTCGCCGAGATCTCCACCCACGCGGACTGCGCGAGCGGGCTGGTCTCCGGCGGCGGCATCAACCAGGCCATCGGCACCGGGACTTCGTCCAACGGCAACCACGTCAACGGCACCGAGCCCAGCTCCGACGGCTCCACCGAGTACCTCGGCTCCACCGGCGTGGTGGGCACCGACGTCACGCACTGGCTGGCCGTCGGCGGCAGCGGCGGCGCGGTCAACGCCTCCTTCTCCACCACCCCGTACGCCGTCTGCCTCACCAGCAGCCTGATCACCCACACCCAGGTGGTGATGAACAAGGCGGCCGGACCGAGTGCGGCCTCCACCCCCCTGGTCGTGGTGGCCACCTGCCCGTCCGGCACCCGGCTGCTCGGCGGCGGGGCCCGGACCACCCCGGCCGACGTGGGCAGCCTGAAGCCGATCGCGAGCTACCCGACCTTCGCCGACGCCGCCCACGACTACGGCCTGAAGGCCGCCGCCGACGGCGCGACCGACCCGGACTCCTGGGCGGCCGTGGGCTGGAACGGCGGCGGTGGCGGCACCTCCAACGAGACCTACGCGTACGCGATCTGCAGCGGCTCCGGCATCAACGTCAGCGGCGCGACCGTGACGGTGCGGCGCAGCGAGGCGAGCGGTCCGAACGCGGCCACCACCGGACAGACGGTGACGGTCGGCTGCGGCGGCGGCGACGGCAAGCTGGTCAGCGGCGGCGCGGCGATCAGCGCGGGCAACCTGACCGGAACCGACTTCACCGGCCCGGGCTCGGGCGGTGACCACCTGAACGGCAGCTACCCGAGCGACTCCGGCGGCAGCCCGGTCTCCGACGGCGCCACCACCTCCTCCTACTGGACGGCGTACACCCACACG
The DNA here is from genome assembly GCF_040296285.1 of Kitasatospora sp. NPDC002227. Taxonomy (NCBI): domain Bacteria; kingdom Bacillati; phylum Actinomycetota; class Actinomycetes; order Kitasatosporales; family Streptomycetaceae; genus Kitasatospora; species Kitasatospora sp. NPDC002227. Next base: position 66,419 of record NZ_JBEOWY010000018.1, on the reverse strand, counting down.
GGCGGCGCCGGCTCCTCGGCCAACTACTCGGACGCCTGGGCGCTCTGCGCCAACGACGGCGTCTGATCCCCGGAAAGCCCCTCCCCCGAAAGCAGCAACTCCCATGCACCGTCTGACCCGTACCCTCGCCCTGGCCGGCACCACCGGCCTGCTCACCGCCGCGCTGGTGCCCGCCTCGGCCTCGGCCTCGGCCGACTCGCCCTGCGGCAACGGCGTTCCCTCCACCACCAGTTGCAGCTACACCGCGCCCGGCACGGACACCTTCACCGTCCCGGCCGGGGTGAGCTCCGTCAGCGTCGACCTGTTCGGGGCCGAGGGCGGCAGCGCCGCCGGGTACGTCGCGCCCAACCCGCCGAACGACGGCGCCCCCGGCGGGCTCGGCGGCGAGACCCGGGCGACGCTGGCCGTCACCCCCGGCCAGGTGCTGCAGCTGACCCTGGGGGCGGCCGGGGTGCCCGGCAGCTCGCGGCACGGGGAGTTCGCCCGGCCCGGCGGCTTCGGGCACGGCTCCGGCGGCGGCGGGGCGCACGGGGGCGGCGGCTCGGGCGGCGGGGCCTCCGACCTGCGAGTGGGGGCCTTCGGGGCGGCCGACCGGGTGCTGGTGGCCGGTGGCGGCGGGGGCGCCGGCAACGGCGGACCGCTGCTGCGCGGCGGCGACGGGGGCGGCGCGGCGGCCCAGCCGGGCGGTCAGGGCGGCGGGCCGGACGGCTCCGGCGTGGCCGGTGGCGGCGGCAGCGGGAGCGCTCCCGGCACCGGCAGCCCCAACTCCGCCCTCGGCGGCCCCGGCACTCCCGGCGGCGACTACGACATGTGGACCGGCGCCTACAACCCGGGCAGCGGCGGCTCCGGCGGCAACGGCGCCCGGGGCGGCAACGGCGGAGGCGGGGGCGGCGGCGGCTGGTACGGCGGCGGTGGCGGCTCGGGCGGCGGCAACCCGGGCAACCTGTACGGCGCGGGCGGCGGCGGTGGCAGCAGCTGGGCCGCGCCCACGGCCACCGGAGCGGCGCTGCTCCAGGGCGTCAACCACGGCAACGGGCGGGCGGTGGTCTCCTTCCGCTACGACACCACCGTCACACTGACCGCCGACACCGCCACCCCGCTGTTCGGGCACCCGGTCACCCTCACCGCCACCGTGACCAGCCCCGGCGGCGCACCCAGCGGCACGGCGACCTTCTCCGACGGCGCCACCGTCCCGCTCACGGACGGCCGGGCGGTCTGGACCTCGCCCGTGCTCCAGCCCGGCGCCCACCCGTTCACCGCCGGCTACGGCGGCGATCCGGCCTTCGCGCCGAGCAGCGCCGCCGCCTCCGTCACCGTCGGCTTCAGCACTCCGTGCCTGACCGGCGCCCACCACGGCCCGCTGGTCGTCGAGGCCGGCCAAGCCCTCTGCGTCACCGGACTGCAGAACGGCCCGGTCGCCGTCCGCCCGGGCGGCGCACTCGCCCTGCTCGGCGCCCAGCTGCACGGCCCGCTCGCGGCCGACGGCGCCCTGGCCGTGAGCGTCTGCGGCTCCGCCCTGCACGGCCCGGTCACCGTCGACGCCACCACCGGCCCGGTCCTGCTCGGCCCGGGCACCGACGGCTGTGCGGCCGACGAGTTCCACGGCCCGGTCACCGTCAACGGCTGAGCTCGGCGACGCCGTTGCCGCTCGACGGGGGCGGCAACGGCGGTCGGCTGTGACTCAGTCGTGGAAGTGCGGGAGCACCTCTTCGGCGACTTCGTGCAGCATCTCCTCGACCGGGCGGTCGTTGGTGCGGAAGTTGAGGAAGACGTGGGCGACGCCGAGCCCGGCCATCGCGCCCAGGTGCTCGACCAGGGTGTTGCGCCCGGCGCTGATGCCGAGCCGGATCGGGGTGACCGGGGCGTCCGGGTCCTCCTGGAGGGCCAGCATCAGCGGGGTGAGGTACGGCTTGTCTCCCGCGACCTCGCGCCACTGGCGCGTCTTCAGGCCCAACGCGCCCAGATCGCGCGGGTAGTTGAGCGAGGCGTCGACGTTCTCGGCGATCCACTCGGTGGACTGCTGGGCGGCCCCCGCGACGGCCAGCGGGATGCCCGCCGGGCGCACCGGCTTCGGCAGCACCTCGAGCAGCCTGTCCCGCTCCAGACCGGCGGCCGGGAGCTCCAGCGGCCCGCGCTGCCAGGCGGCGCGCAGCGTCGCGACGCCCTCCCGGAAGGCCTCCCCGCGCTTCGCGTGGTCGCGGCCGAACAGCGGGTACTCCACCGCCCGGTCGCCGCTGGCCAGGCCGAGCAGCATCCGGCCGCCGGACAGCGCGTCCACGGTGGCCGCTGCCTTGGCGACAAGCAGCGGCTCACGCAGCGGCAGCACCACGGCGGCGGTGGCGAGCACGGCCTGCTCGGTGGTGGCGGCCAGGTGGCCGAGGTGGGTGAAGATCTCGAAGACCGTCCCGGCGTCGCCGAACTGCAGCGGGTCGAACAGCGGGACGTCGCGCAGCCAGAGGGCCTTGAAGCCGAGCCGGTCGGCGAGTTGGGCGCGCTTGACGTGCTCGGCCAGGTCCGGGATGCCGGACGGGCGGCCCTGCTCCTGGAGGCGGCGGCGGGTCCCCTCGCCCAGGTCGTTGTCGAGCGGCATCTCGATGCCGAGGGTGAGGCGGCCCGCCGCAGGTGCGAGGCGGGCTAATGCGGGGTGCTGAACTGCCATGGCGAGTCCTCCTCGGAGACGGCGGGTCGTGCCGGGAAGTCGGCGGACCTCCCGGCACAGCTCGGTTCGACGGTACGTAACTTCGGCTTCCGCCATGTCAGCTGGCGGCCGACCTGACGGTGTATCAGCCGAACTGGTCCGGGTGCGGACGGTCAGCCCGCCAGTGCGGCCAGGGCGGCGGCCGGCGCGCGGCGCTCCAGCGCGGCGGACCACAGGGCGAGGACGAGCGCGGCGGCGGCGAGCAGCGCGCCCACCCAGCTGGGGGCGGTCCAGCCGAGGCCGGCCGTGATGACCGTGCCGCCGAGCCAGGCGGCCAGCGCGTTGCCGAGGTTGAACGCCCCGATGTTGACGGCGGAGGCCAGTGTGGGGGCGCCGTGCGCCTGGTCGAGCACCCGCTTCTGCAGCGGCGGCACGGTGGCGAAGCCGAGCCCGCCCACCAGCAGGACGGTGACGGCGGCCAGGACCTTGCTGTGCGCGGTGACGGTGAACAGTCCGAGCACCAGGGCGAGGCCGCCGAGCGAGACGTACAGCATCGGCATCAGCCTGCGGTCGGCGTACCGGCCGCCGAGCAGGTTGCCCAGGAACATGCCGGTGCCGAACAGCACCAGCAGCCAGGTGACGGCCCCCTCGGAGTACCTGGCGACCTGGGTCATCATCGGGGCGATGTAGGTGATCGCGGCGAACACGCCGCCGAAGCCGAGCACGGTCATCGCCATCGCCAGCAGCACCTGCGGGTTGCGGAAGGCGGTCAGCTCGCGGCGCAGGTGGGCACCCTGCTGGCGCGGCAGCTCGGGCACCAGCCTGGCGATGCCGAGCAGGCCGACCACGCCGAGCGCGGCCACGGCGGCGAAGGTGGCCCGCCAGCCCACGGCCTGCCCGATGAAGGTGCCCAGCGGGACGCCGACGATGTTGGCCACCGTCAGTCCGGTGAACATGGTGGCGATCGCCCCGGCCTTCCGGTCCGGGGCCACCAGCTCGGCGGCGACCACCGACCCGATGCCGAAGAACGCGCCGTGCGCCAGCGAGGCGACGATCCGCCCGGCCACCATCAGGCCGAAGCTCGGCGCCACCGCGGAGAGCAGGTTGCCGACGGTGAACAGGCCCATCAGGAGCATCAGCATGGTCTTGCGGCTGATCCGGGTGCCGAGCACCGTCATCAGCGGGGCGCCGACCACGACGCCGATCGCGTAGCCGGTGACCAGCAGACCGGCGGTGGGGATCGACACGCCGTAGTCACCGGCGATCTGCGGCAGCAGGCCCATGACCACGAACTCGGTGGTACCGATGCCGAAGGCCCCGATGGCCAGAGCGAGGAGCGCGAGAGGCATGAGACTGCCCTCCGTACGTTTGCTTGTGCGCCTTACGAGCTCCGACAATAGTTGCAGACGCGCGATAATTGCAAACGCTGGCAATCAGCTGATGCTCAATGCCGCCTCTGGCCGGTAGCCCGTCCGGCGCCGTATCCTGGGGAGCGCCACGAACCGGAAGGAGAACCGGACCCATGACCGCGACCGACCCGGCCCTGACCGCCCTCGCCAACGGCTGGGCCGCGCTCTCGCTGCTGCACGGCCGGATCGAGGCGCGGGTCGAACGCGCCCTGCAGGCCGGGCACGACCTGAGCGTGCGGGAGTACTCGCTGCTCGACGTGCTCAGCCGCCAGCACGACGGGGAGGGCGGCCACCTGCAGATGAAGCAGGTCGCCGACGCCGTGGTGCTCAGCCAGAGCGCCACCACCCGGCTGGTCACCCGGCTGGAGGACCGCGGCCTGCTGGCCCGCTACCTCTGCCCCACCGACCGGCGTGGCATCTACACCAACGTCACCGAGACCGGCCTGCAGCTCCTGGAGGAGGCCCGGCCGACCAACGACGCCGCCCTGCAGGAGGCCCTCGCCGAGGCCGCCCGGCACCCGGAGCTCGCCCCGCTGGTGCGGGCCGTGGCGGCCGTGGACGGCGGCTGACCAGGTGTGGCGCCGACCCGCGCGGGTAGGCGCCGTACCTGACACCTGGGGGCCGCCATGGCCGTTCGACGCAGACCCGGCATCCGCCGCAGCCCGCACCCCGCGGGCGAGCGCCACGACTACCCGCACACGCCGCAGGGGCCCGGCCTGACCACGCCGCAGCTGCGGCCGCAGGGGCCACTCCGCCGCGGCACCGAGCCGGTCACCGCCCGCTCGGACCTCGAGCTGCGCCGCCTGCTGTCGTGGATCCTCCCGACGCTCTTCCTCGGCGGGGCCGCCGGCCTCCTGGTCCTGGCCGCCCGGGCCGGCAACGGCCCCGAGCCGAACCGGGACACCTACCTCGTGCTCGCCTCGGTCTGCGTGGGCTTCACCGCCCTCGCCTGGTTCGACCTCCTGGTGGTCCGCCGCCGCCTCGCCGCCGGCCAGGGCCGCCGCAGGCCGGGCCGCAAGCCGCGCTGATCACTGCCCGCCCTTCTCCCGGACCACCTCGGCGGGCCGCTTGTCCTCCCGCAGGCCCAGGAAGCGCGGGTGGCGCAGCCGACCGGCGGCGGTCCACTCGGTGAAGCCGATCTGGGCCACCAGCTCGGGGCGGACCCAGTGCACCGCCCGCTCCCGGACCTCCTCGGCGAACGGCGAGCGGGCCTGTTCGAGCTCGTCCAGCCGCCCGCGCAGGCGGCGTAGCAGCGCCGCGTCGTAGCCGGTGCCGACCTTGCCGGCGTACCGCAGCCGCTCCCCCTCGAAGTGGCCGACCAGCAGCGCCCCGAAGCCGATCCGGCTGCCGGCCGGCTCGGTGAACCCGCCGATCACCAGCTCCTGGCCGGCCGCGCACTTGAGCTTGAGCCAGTCCCCGGACCGCCTGCGCTGGTAGCGCGCGTCGGCCCGCTTGGCGATCAGCCCCTCCCAGCCGCGCCCGCAGGCCTCGGCCAGCAGCGCCTCGCCGTCGCCGCCCACCCGGTGCTGGGTGTAGACCAGCGGGGCGCCGAACTCGAGCGCCGCCCGCAGCAGCGCCTTGCGGGTGCGCAGCGCCAGCGCGGTGGTGTCGCGCCCCTCCAGGCGCAGCAGGTCGAACAGGTGGTAGCGCACCGCGACGCCGGTGGCGCGGATCCGCTCGGGCCTGGTCAGCTGCATGCGCTGCTGGAGCAGCTCGAAACCGCCCCCGACGGCGGTGATCTCGCCGTCCACGGCGAAGTCCGGGCAGCTCTGGGCCGCGAGGGCAGCCACCACTTCGGGGTAGGTGTCGTTCAGCCGCCGCCCGCTGCGCGACAGCAGCCGCACCTGCGCCCCCTCCCGGACGGCCAGCGCCCGCACCCCGTCCAGCTTCCGCTCGAACAACCAGCCCTCGCCGAAGCTGCGCCGGTCGGAGAGCGTCGCGAGCATCGGCTGCTCCTCGTCCTCCGCCCGTACCGGCCGGAGCCTGCCGAGCTCCGCCTCGGTCAGCCGGTCGAACGGCTTCACGGCAGGGGTCCCGGGCATCGCCTCGCCTCCTCACCCGCACTCTTACCCCGTACCCCGCCTGGCCCGTCCGACGCGTGCCGCCGGCCGTTCAGGGCGGGGGCAGGGGCAGCGCGAGAAGGCACCAGGGGCCGGCCCCACCCCATGCTGGTCGCCTACCCGGCGAGGCTCGTCGGCCCGGTCGTGTGCCACCCAATTCCGAACTTGTCCAGCCAAGTTGGGTCGCTGTTCTTCCCCTGGACGCCGTCGGCCGATATTCATGTCCCGTTCATGGCGAGAGGCCATGGATCCCACCCTCACCAACGGGACGAGGTTTCCCCCATGCGACTGCGTCGGAGCTCCTTCGGCGGGCTGATCGCCGCCCTCCCCCTCCTCGGCGCGCTGGTCGTCGCTGCCCCCGCCCAGGCGACGGCCGGCAGCGGCAACCTGATCGTCAACGGCGACGCCGAGACGGGCGGCTACTGCACCAACGACTGGAGCGCGGCCTCCACCGTGCCCGGCTGGACCGTCGAGGCCGGCGGGATCGACGTCATGTGCCAGTCGGTCGGCTCCTTCGGCCTGCCGAGCGACGGCAACACCCCGGGCAGGGCCTTCTTCGCCCCCGGTAACTTCGGCGACGGCGCGATGACCCAGACCGTCAACGTCTCCTCGGCGGCCGCGGCCATCGACGGCGGCGGCGTGAGCTACAACCTGGCGGGCTGGCTGGGCGGTTGGACCACCTACGGCGGGTACGCCGCCGTCAGCCTGCACTTCAAGGACGGGGCCGGCCGCCCGGTCGGCGCCGCCGCCAAGCTGCCCACCGTCTCGGCCACCGACCGCGGCCTGGGCACCAAGTTCCTCTCCCGCACCGCCACCGGCGCCGTCCCCGCCGGCACCCGCTCCATCCAGGTCGAGGTGCAGTTCCTCTCCACCACCAGCGAGACCGGCTACCTGGACAACCTCTCGCTGACCCTCTCCACCCCGGTCGCCGCGCCCGCGCCCGTCGCCCCGCCGGTCTCCCAAGTGCCGGGCTACGACCACGTGTTCACCATCATGATGGAGAACACCGACTACAACCAGATCATGAACGACCCGGCCGACACGCCGTTCATGCACAGCCTGATGGCCCAGGGCGCCACCCTCACCGACGCCCACGGCACCTACCACCCGAGCGACGAGAACTACCTCTCGATCGCGGGCGGCGACACCTACACCAAGGGCGCCACCTACTGGCCGAACATCAACTCGCCCCAGCGCAACCTCGGCGACACCCTCGAGGACGCCGGCAAGAGCTGGAAGGCCTACGAGCAGGGCATGGGCACACCCTGCAACACCACCACCCAGTACGACGCCAAGTACGAGCCGGACGACGCGCCGTTCATCAACTACACCGACATCAGCGGCAATCCGGCCCGCTGCGCGGCGCACCTGTTCGACACCACCCAGCTGACCACCGACCTGCGGTCGGCGGCCACCACGCCGAACTTCTCCTGGATCGCGGCCGACGACTACTACGACGGCGAGGCCTCGGGCAACGGCAGCGCCACCAGCCTCCAGGTGCAGGACGGCTGGCTGAAGCAGACGCTCGCGCCGATCATGGCCTCCCCGGCCTGGACCCAGCAGCGCTCGCTGATCCTGCTCACCTGGGACGAGAGCAACAGCGAGAGCTACAACCACGTCGCCACCATCGCCGTCGGCTCCCAGGGCAGCGTCCCGGCGGGCACCAGCAGCCCGGCGCACTACGACCACTACAGCATCGGCCGCACCATCGAGGCCGCCCTCGGCCTGCCCGGCCTGACCGCCAACGACACCTACGCGACCCCGCTCAACGCGGCCTTCGCGCCCAGCGGTTCGGCAACGCCGACGCTGACCGGCAACGTGCAGGAGGTGACCGGCGGCGGCAACTTCACCCTGCGCTACGCGCTGCCGAGCACCTCGCAGGTCAGCACCAAGAACTGGGTCGGCCTCTACCCGGCCGGCGTCAAGCCGGGCGCGCAGTCCTCGCTGACCTGGAACTACACCCCGAACCAGAGCGGCGCCGTCACCTTCTCCACCGGCAAGCTGAACGGCGCCGGCAAGTACGACGCCTACTACCTCGCCAACGACGGCTACACCCCGCTGGCCGGCCCGTTCACCGTCACCGTCGGCTGAACAGCCGCCCTCGGCCGGACCACGGCCTGCCCCACGGAGTCCGCCTGTCCGTCCGGACAGGCGGACTCCGCCGTACCCGCGTCAGGACGTGGTCAGCAGCGGCCACTCCTGCGCGAAGGACTTGAGCGGGAGGTCCTTCTCGATCAGCGGGGTGCCGAGGATCGCGATCCGCGCCATCACGGCGCCGTTCACCGAGAGCCCGGCGTAGAGACCGGCCTTGCCCTCGACCACGGGCTTCCCCGCACTGGAGTCGATCTTCACCGAACCGTCCACCGCCGCCCGCAGGTACGGCTCGACGGTGGCCTTCAGGCCCACGGAGTCGCAGAGCGCCACCGAGCCGTCGGCCACCAGGCTGCTGCGTACGGCGGCCGTGCCGGAGAAGCTCGCCTTGAGCGGGGAGATCTCGGTGCGCACGGGCCCGGTGCCGCTGGTCCAGCCGCTGCCCCGGGTGTAGTCGGCGTGGATGCCCCACTCGCCGTCATAGCTCTGGGTGGTGTCGACGGTGACCGCACCGTCCGCGCTGACCTGGGCGTAGACGGTCAGGTTGAGGGTGATCACCACCGGCAGCTGGCCGACCATGACGGTCGGCGTGGCGGTCAGGGTGGCGATCGGGAACTTGACCGGGCCGGTGGCGCCGGAGAGCGCGGCGGTCAGGTGCCAGTTGGCGTGGGCGCCGAGGTCGAAGCCGACCTCGGCCTGCTCGGCGGCCAGGACACCGTGGGTGCCCCGGTAGGAGAAGAGCACGCTCGGGTCCAGCTCCAGCGAACCGTCGAGCGTGGCCTTGGCACCGCCGGGCAGCGGGATGCTGTCGTTCGCGTCCAGCTGCAGCACCGCCGAGGCGGTGCCGTCGCCGCCACCGCCCGGCTTCGGGACGTAGGAGGCCTTCAGGTCCTTGAGCTTGGGGGTGACCTGGATCTTGTGCGGGTCGAGGGCCGTCCTGATGTCCGCCCAGGTGTCGCCGAGCAGTTCGGAGATGGTGGCCGGGCGCGTGCGCACCTTCACCTTGCCCGCACCGGCCGGCCTGACCTCGGTGACCGCCAGCAGCGCGCCGTGCGGGGCGGCCGCGGTCGGCGGGCTGTCGATCAGCTGGCCGGGCCGGACGGCGGCCACGGCCGCGGCGGAGGCGGACGGGCTCGGGGCCCCCTTGGCCGGCCGGGCGACGGCGAGCACGGCGGTGCCGGACCCCCGGTCGTAGGAGGCCAGCCTGAGGGCCGGGCCGGCGGCCGCGTTCGCCTTGGCCGGGCTGCCGGACGGGCTGCCCGACGGGCTGGCGGACGGGCTGGCGGACGGCACGGGTGCGGCCTTGGCGCTCGGCGCACCGGCGGGCGGGACGGCCGGGACGGCCGGGACGGCCGGACGCTCGGTGGCGGCCGGCGAGGAGGAGTCGGCGACCGGCGCCACCAGAGTGACTGCCGGACCTTCGGCGGCGGCGTCCACGCTGACGGCGGGCGGGGTCGGATCGGTCGGACCGCAGGCGCTGAGCGAGAGTGCGGCAACGGCGGAGAGCGCGGTGAGCGCGAGGGTGCGCTTGTTCATACGGAGGGTCACCTTCGGCGAAAGGCGGGCAGGGAGGGACCACCACCGGCAAGGCCGAGGAGCGGGCGGGGGAGACAGGGCGCCGGCCGAAGTCCGCCGTCGGCCGGCACGCCTGATGAATGGTCAAAAGCCTTTCCCGGCGCTGCAGTCAGCCGCCGGAACCCCACCCCGACTCCTAAAACTAGAGCCAGTAGTTTTCCCGACCGTGAACGTACACCAGCCCGGATGACATGCTCAAACCGGCAGCCCCGCCGCACGGCCACCGCACCACCCTCCGCCGCCTCAGGAGCCCGGCACCCCGGGCTTGACCGCGTGGAGGTACAGGTGCTCCTCCTCCCCCGCACCGGGGAAGTCGGGGCGGAACACCCCGGACCGGACCCGGACCACGTCCAGGCCGGCGGCCTCCAGCAGCTTGGGGTACAGCTCGGCCGGGAAGCTGGTGCAGCGCACCCGCCGGTCCAGCCAGGCCACCTCCGCGTCCTCCCCGTCGAAGGGGACGGTGGCGAGGACGAAGAGCCCGCCGGGGGCCAGCCAGTCGGCGATCCGGTCGAGGGTGTGCTCGACGTCGGCCCGGGGCATCTGCAGCAGCGGGAAGAACGCGGTGACCGCATCCCACTGCCCCGGGGTGTCGGGCAGCTCCCGGACGTCGGCCAACTCGAAGACGGCGCCGGGCACCCGGGCCCTGGCGAGCTCGACCATGACGGCCGACACGTCGCAACCCGTCACCCGGCAACCCGCCGCGGCCAGCCGCTCGGCAGTCGGCCGACCGGTGCCCGAACCCACGTCCAGCACCCGCGCGCGCTCCGGCAGCCGGGCCGCCAGCCAGTCCAGCGCGGCGAGTTGCCCGGGAAGCCGGCCGTAGGCCCGCTCGTACTCCAGACCAAGGGCGTCGAAGAGCCGCGCCGCCGCACCCCTCCGGGCTTCCGGCGTGGCGTGATCGGTCGTCATGATGGGCGGCTCCGGCCTCGGCGGCGTGGGGGTGCGGTCAGCAGCACGGAGACTACCGACAGTGCATGCCGGTCACGGTGAGTGAATCGATCTTGGGCGTGTTGGGCGGCACCGGCGGCCGACGCAGTAGCCTGACCGTCGCAGTAGCCTGAAAAGTCGGTTATGTCCGTCAGAAGGGCGGTGTCCGATCATGACGCAGGTCAACCGTGACCTCCAGACCCTGGGCGACGAGTACGGTCTGGCCGGTGACCTCGGGCCCGAGGAGGTCGTGAGCAGGGCCCGGCTGGCCGTGGCCACCTACGCGCGCGACGCCCAGGACTGCCGGCTGCTCCTCGACGCCCTCGGCCTGCTGCCCGGCAACGGGACGGCGGAGGAGGACCCGTCGCCCTAGATCCGGCCCTAGTGCCGACCGGAGACGGCGTCCGCGACCAGGGCCACCGGGGAGGTCCGGGCGCGGGCGCCGCGTTCGTGGGCGTCGGCCAGGTGGTAGGCGGCGTAGAGGCCGTGCACGCCGAGCCAGCGCAGCGGCTCGATCTCCCAGCGGCGGACGGTGTGGTCCACCCAGGGCAGCCCGGTGAGCTCGGTCGGGCGCTCGAGCACCAAGTCCCGCAGGGTCCGCCCGGCGAGGTTGGTGGTGGTGACGCCGCTGCCGACGTAGCCGCCGGCCCAGCCCAGGCCGGTCGCCCGGTCCAGCGCGACGGTGCTGCACCAGTCGCGCGGCACCCCGAGCACGCCCGACCAGGCGTGCTCGACCGCCGCGCCGCGCGCCGCCGGGAAGAACCGGGTGAGGATCTCGGTCAGCTGGTCGACCGTGCGCTGCGGCGTGGAGCCGTCGTGGTCCGTCCGGGAGCCGAAGCGGTACGGCACGCCCCGGCCGCCGAGCGCGATCCGGTCGTCCGCCGTGCGCTGCGCGTACATGTAGGCGTGCGCGAAGTCCCCGAGGGTGTCCCGGCCCTCCCAGCCGACGGCCGCCCAGAAGGAGGCGGGCAGCGGCTCGGTCACGATCATCGAGGAGTTCATCGGCAGCCAGGAGCGCTTCTCGCCCCGCAGGTTCGCGGTGAAGCCCTCCGTGCAGCGCAGCACGTACCGGGCCCGCACCTCGCCGCCGGACGTGAGCGCCCGCGCGGGCGCCGTACCGGTGGCGGGCAGGATCTCGGTGACGGTGGTCCGCTCGTAGATCTCGACGCCGAGCCGCTCGGCGGCCTCGGCCAGGCCGCGCACCAGCTTGGCCGGCTGGATCCGGGCGCCGTGCGGGGTCCAGCTCGCCGCGAGGGCGCCGTCGACCCCGATCCGCTCGGCCGCCTCCGCGGCGCCGAGGCGCTGCACCTCGGTCTCCCCGAAGGCGTGTTCGTCGGCCACGAACGCGTCCAGGCGCAGCACCTGCGCGGGGGTGCGGGCCACCTCCAGGACGCCGCCCTGCACCTGGTCGGCGTCGATGCCCTCGGCGTCGCAGACCCGCAGCACCTCGGCCACCGAGTCGTTCATCGCCCGCTGCATCGCCACGGCCCGGTCCTTGCCGTGCCGCCTGGCGAACACGCCCCGGCCGGCGAACCCGTTGTACAGCCAGCCGCCGTTGCGCCCCGAGGCGCCGTACCCGCAGAACCGCTGCTCCAGGACGGCGACGCGCAGCGAGGGATCGGCCTGCTTGAGGTAGTAGGCCGCCCACAGCCCGGTGTACCCCCCACCGACCACGGCGACGTCGACCTCGACGGATCCGTCCAGGGCCGGCCGCTCGACAAGGCGGCCCAGCGCGGCGTGCCAGAAGGACACACCGCCGTTGACGGGGGTGGACACGGCCACGTCAGACCTGCCTTCGCTCGTTCCCAGGTGCGGGCACGCTATCCCCGGCCGGGCGCCGCGGCAACGCACACACTGCCAAGCTCGGCGCGATCTCTGAACAGACCGTCAAGGCCGGTCCAGACAGGCCAGGGCCGCCGTGTGCAGCGCGGCGACGCCGGTACGGAGGGTGAGGCCCAGGTGCGGGCGGAACTCGGGTGAGTGGTTGGCGGGGAGGGCGGCGAGCTTCTCGGCGGGGCCGGGGCCCGGGGTGGCGGCCCACTGGTCGGGGCCGACCATGCCGAGCAGCCAGTAGGCGGTGCGGATGCCGGTGACCCCGTGCAGCTCGAAGCCGTCCGGGCCGAACAGCGGGAAGTCCTCGGTGGCCGTCAGCGGCGGCCACCCGGCGACCCGCTCGGGCCCGAGCAGCTTCAGGTGCGCGTCCCGGACGGCCTCGGCCAGCCCGGGGTCGGGCCGGTTGACGCCGGAGCGGGAGAGCTCCTCGACGGACGCACCTGCCACCACCGTCCTGATCCGGGCCTCCATCCGCGCCAACTCCCCCTCCTCGAAGGCCCGGACCGTCACCGTGAGCACCGCCCGGTCCGGGACCACGTTGGCCGAGCCGTCGCCCGCCTGCAGCGAGGCGACGGTGACCACCACCCCGGGCCGGTTGAGCTCCTCCAGGCGCGGTACCAGCCGCGCCGCCGCCGACAGTGGGCTCGAGGCCGGCTGCGGCGCCGCCGCGTGCCCGCCCCGGCCGTGCAGCACCACCCGCAGCGTCCGGCTGCCGGCCGTCACCACGCCCTGCGCGTGGGCGAGCATCCCGGCGGGCAGCGGCACGGTGTGCTGGGCCAGCACCACCGAGGGCGCCGCCGTCCGCTCGTAGAGACCGTCCGCGAGCATCGCCCGCGCGCCCCGCAGGGTCTCCTCGGCCGGCTGGCCGATCACCAGCAGGGTGCCGCGCCAGCGCTGCCTGCTCTCCGCCAGTTCGGCGGCCGCCGCGGCCGCGCAGGCCAGGTGCATGTCGTGGCCGCAGGCGTGCATCACCGGCACCGCACGGCCGTCGGACAGAGCGGCGGTGGCCGTGCTCGCGTACGGCAGGCCGGTGCGCTCGGCGACCGGCAGGGCGTCCAGCTCGGCGCGCAGTGCCACCACGGGCCCGGGGCCGTTGCGCAGCACGGCCGCCACGCCGTGCCCGCCGATGCCGGTGGTCACCGCGTACCCGGCGGCCGACAGCTGCTCGGCGAAGCTCGCGGCGGTGCGCTGCTCGGCGCCGGAGAGTTCGGGGTGGGCATGCAGGTCCAGGTAGTGGGCGGCGGCCCGTTTCAGGGCGGCGGGGGTGCTCATCGGGCTCCTCGGTCGAAAGCGGTGAAGCGGTCGGGTGGTCGGGTGGTCAGTGAGGTGTCAGCGGAGCGCACCGGCCGCGGCCAGGAGCCGGGGGTAGAACTGGTGGCCGGTAGGGGGCCACCCCTGCCGAGCTCACGGTGCCTGGCCGTCGCGGCCGGTGCGCTCCCTGCGCCCCGAAGGAGTCCCCATGGACAAGACCCTTGCCTCCCTCGCCGAGGAGATCCTGAACCTCGAGTCGGAGACCTTCGAGATCAGCGACTACTCCGACACCAGCGAGGTCATGCTGGGCTCCTCCACCAGCTGCTCCTCCACCTCGACCTGCTCCAGCACCACCAGCACCACCAGCTGCTGCGCCTGACCTCAGGCGTACCACGGTGCCCTCCGCCCGGCCGGGCGGAGGGCACCGTGCTGTCACGGGAACGGGTGCGGAACCAGCCGGAATTGATTATCCGTCAGCTCGCTGTCGCGCAGACCGCCGCGGCGCAGCGCGGTGCGCAGCCGGGGCAGGCGCAGGGCCCGCTGGCGGGTCCAGCCGAAGTCGATCGGCAGCAGGCCGGGCACCAGGGTGCAGACCGTCCGCAGGCCCGACTGCCGCTGCTCGGGCGAGGTCTGGTCGACCACGATCACATCGTGCCCGGCGCCGACCAGCTGGTCGCGGCAGTACCGCAGGTCGTCCAGCAGGTCACCGGTGCGCGGCCGGGCCCGCTCCCAGTCCGCGTACAGTTCGGCCGGGGGCCGGGCGGGGGCCACCGGCTCCAGGTAGCTGCGCGCGTGGTGGGCCATCTCGGGCAGCCCGAACAGCGCGGCATGGTCGGGCAGGCGGCGGACCAGGTCGAAGTTCCGGGCCATCGCGGCGAGTTCGGCCGGGCGCTCGGCCACCTGGCCGGGCAGGTGCGGCAGGTAGGTGAGGATCTCGCTGACCGCGCCCTCGATGGTGCTCTCCGGGTCGAAGCCGGCCGCCGCCGCGAAGGCCAGCGTGCCGGGGCCGCCGTCCCGCCGGACGGCCAGGGCGGTGACCACCGGCACGGCGAGGTCCACCCGGTTGTCGAAGGCCCGCACGTCGTAGCCGCGCAGCGCGGCCCGGTCCAGCATCGCCCGCAGGGCGCCGCTCCCGCAGGCGTCCAGGGCAAGCTCGGGCAGCGTGGCGTTGCCGTACCAGCCGAGCAGGAAGGCGTCCCGCTCGATGAGTTCGAGCAGGCCGAACAGGACGGCCTCCTCCAGGCAGCTGCCGATGGCGCAGCCGTTGGAGCACTCGAAGACGAAGTTGTCGGCCGCCGTCCCGGCGCTGTAGTGCACCAGCCGGGCCGGGACGAACACCTCGCGGCCTTCGCGCAGCGACCAGCCGCGCACCCAGGGGATCGGCCGGTCCGGGTCGAAGGGGGCGAGCATCGGGTCGTCCCGGTAGGTCTGCGGCGCGTACAGGCCGCAGTCGCGCGGGTCGAGCGCGTGCTCCTCGCCCAGGTTGTGGTACGAGTCCACCAACAGCGGTGCGGTGGACCGGCGGTGGGTGCCCGCGTAGCGCTCCAGGCCCTCCAGGAAGGCCAGATCGCGGCTGGCCCGGAAGGAGTTGGCCTGCCCGCTCCAGGTGACGTCGGTCAGCCCGGCGTAGCCGCGCATGAAGACGCTGCCCGCCACCGGCGCGGTGGTCGGCGAGGTGACGTCGAGCCAGGTGCCCGCGCCGAGCGCGCCGCAGACCGGGTTGGCCAGCGCCTCGGCGGGCAGCGGGTAGGAGGCGGCGCTGCGCAGCCGGTAGGTGCCGGGCCCCGGCTTGGGGCGGGAGGTCAGCTCGTACGAGGGCTCCTGGGGCGCGCGCCCGCAGTCCGGGCAGAGCGGCTCGGCGAGCAGCGGCACGGTCTGCACCCGCAGCGTCTCCAGGTCCAGCCGGGACACCTGCGACAGGCCCGGCCGCTCACCGGCCGCGCTCGCCAGCCGGTACAGCTGCCAGACGGCGTCCACCACCCACTCGGGCAGCAGCGGCCAGTCGGGCCCGACCAGGGTGGCCTGCGCCCCCGTCTCCAGCGCCTCCCGCTCGGTGCGGCTGCGCAGCCGCTGCCAGCGCATCGCCAGGCAGGTGCCGCAGGCCCGCTGCCCCTGGGCGCCGCCCCAGGGGCCGACCAGCACCGACTGCGCGCTCAGGTGCACCACGGCCCGCTGTCGCGACTCGTCGCCGCCCTCGGGCCGCAGCAGATCCGCCGCCCCGAGCACGGCCACCCCGGGCGCGGCCACCCCGGCCGCGGCTGCCCGCTCGGCCAGCCGGCGCGCCAGCTGCTCCCCGGCCGCCGTGAACCCGGCCACCTCGGCCCGCACAGCATCAACTCCCGTACCGTCGAACGGCGCAGCGGCCTCCGGCATGGTCTCCGTCCGAGTCATGTGCGGTTGCTCCAGCGGAAGGTCTTGGCGGCCAGGGCGCCGAGCAGTACGGCGAAGCCGATCAGGGCGCCGCAGTCGAGGGCGAAGCGGGCGAGGGATCCGCCACTGCCGAAGGCCTCGGTGACGCCTTCGTCGAACCAGCGCAGCGGCAGCACCCGGGAGAGGCTCTGCAGCCAGCCCGGCATCAGGTCGATCGGGTAGAACGCCCCGGAGAGGAAGGCCATCGGCACCATCAGGCAGTTGGCCAGCGCGGCCACCGCCTCCGGCGTGTTGGCGAGCCCGCCGACCACCAGGCCGAGCGCGGCGAACGCCGTGCTGCCGCACAGCAGCACCGGCACGGCGTACGGCCAGGACCCGCCGAGGTGCAGGTCGAAACCGAACACGGCGACGACGGTGAAGAGCACCGCCTGCACCACCCCGGTGGCCAGCGCCACCACCCAGCGGGCGCCCAGGACGGCGGCCAGCGGCGTGGGGGTGCGCCAGATCAGCCGCAGCAGGTCGTCCCGCCGCCAGTGCATCAGGGTGAAGGCCACCCCGAACACGGCCGCGTTGCCCACGCCCCAGGAGAGCACCCCGGGAGCGATGTAACTGATGTACGCCGCACCGCCGTTGACCCGCTGGCCGTGGAAGATCAGGCCGAACACCGCGAGGAAGAGCAGCGGGAAGGCGAAGGTGAAGATCATCGAGGTCTTGTCGCGCAGGTACGCCAGGTACCCGGCCCGGGCGACCGCGAGGTAGGCGCCGCTCATGCGTGGGTCTCCGATCCGGTCAGCGCCAGGTAGGCGTCCTCCAGTGAGGGGGTACGGGTCTGGACCTCCTCCAAACCGACCAACTCGCCGAGCCCGAGCAGCACTTGACTGGCCGAACGGGTGGTGATGACCAGCTCCCCGGCCTCCACCGCCACCGCGTCCACCCCGGCCAGGTCACGAACCTGCTCGGCGGCGACCCGGTGCGCGGGCACCAGCAGCCTGGTCGGGGCGGCCAACGAGCGGATCAGGTTGGCCGGGGTGTCCACCGCGAGGACGCGGCCGGCCGCGATGATCGCCACCCGGTCGCACAGCGCCTGGGCCTCGTCCAGGTGGTGGGTGGTGTGGACGACGGTGCGGCCGTGCCGGTTGAGCGAGCGCAGCAAGTCCCAGAGCGAGCGGCGGGCGGCCGGGTCGAGGGCGGCGGTCGGCTCGTCCAGGAAGATCAGCTCGGGCTCGTGGATCAACGCGGTGGCCAGCGCCAGGCGTTGGCGCTGGCCACCGGAGAGGTCGTCCACCCGGGCGTCCGCCTTCTCGGCCAGGCCGACCAGCTCGAGGGCGCGGTGCGCGACCGAGGCCTCCAGCCGGTAGAGCGCGGCCACCGTCTCCAGGTGCTCCAGCGCGGTGAGCCGGGTGAAGAAGGCCGAGCTCTGGGTCTGGATGCCCAGGCGCCTCAGCAGCCCGGTGTTGCGCGGCCAGGGGCTCTGCCCGAGCACGCTGACACTGCCGGAGTCCGCCTGCCGCAGGCCCTCCACGATCTCGACCAGGGTGGTCTTGCCCGCGCCGTTGGGGCCCAGGATGCCGAAGAACTCCCCGCGCCCGACGGTCAGCGACACCCCGTCCAGGGCCTGCACCGGCCCGTACCGCTTGCCCACCCCGTCCAGCACCACCGCCGGGCTCTCTGCTGCACTCATTCCGCTCTTCTCTCCCTGTTCCGACACCAAGCCCGCCTCACCCTGCTTTCGCCGCCGCCCGCCTGCGCTGCGCCTGGGCCAGCCGCCCGACCCCCCACAGCGCGAGCGCCGCCCCGGCCAGCGCCGGCGGCGCGTACCCGGCCACCGGTGCCAGCCGCCCCGGCAGCAGCGCCCGGCAGACCGGCCCCGCCGCCACCAGCACCGCCGCCGCCAGCGCCGCACACCCCAGGACGTACCCGCCGTACAGCAGCCGCAGCCGCGCCGGGTACGCCCGCAGCGCCGCGCGGTCGCGGCGGGCCAGCAGGGCGGCGAAGCGGCGGCTCTCGGTGGCCGTCCGCAGACTGCCGGCGGCGTAGCCGAGCGCCTTGTAGCCGTCCAGCGGGGGCAGCGGCACCAGGTTGGCGAAGGCGGTCACCACACCGAGCAGCAGCAGGCCGCCGAGGAAGGGCCGGGCCTGGGCCCGCTCCGGCAGCAGCGCCCAGACCGGGTAGACCGGCAGCAGGACCACCAGGTTCGCCACCGCCCCGGCCAGCGCGGTGGCCACCTGATGGCGGCGGCGGGCGAAGAACCGGACGTCCTCCACCTCGCAGTACAGGTACGACATCGGCAGCCGCCAGCGCAGCCCGATCTCGGTCACCCGGCCGCCGTACCGCTGCCCGACCAGGCCGTGGGCCAGCTCGTGCACCGCCAGGCTCACCCAGAGCAGGCAGCCCACCGCGAGCAGCGCCACCGGCTGGTGGGCCAGCCGCGCGGTCTCGTCCGTCAGTGTGCCCAACTCCAGGCCCACGGCGATGATTTCCGCGACCAGCAGCACCGAGAGCAGTACGCCGAACCAGCGCGTCCACGCCCACCCGGTCAGTGTGTGCAGCCGTGCCAGCAGGGCCGGCGGGTCCGAGACCATCCGCACCCGCCCGGCGAGCACGCCCGAGGGGGCTTCCACCTTCGGGGCGGCGGCCGGCGCCTGGGCGTCGGCGAGCAGCCCCCGGCCGTGGAGCAGCCGCAGCAGCTGCTGCCACTGCGCCTCCCCCAGCCGGGCCCGGAACTCCCGGGCGTACTCCTCGCCGATCTCGGCGAGCGAGCGGGTGCCGTCGAGCCGCTCGATCACGAACCGCTCCTTGACCCCCAGCTCGAGCACCCGGTCGGCGCGCGGGTCCCGCACCAGGTGGACCACCGCGGCGCCGCGCCGCAGCGGCCGGCTGACCAGCAGCTCGGGGCGGACCTGCGGGCGCAGCTCCAGGAGTTGGTGCCCGCTCACCCGGCCGCCACCTCCTCGGGCTCACGCAGCGCGCGGGCCAGGATGTAGGAGAGGAAGGCCTCGTCCCGGACGGTCACCGACAGGCGGTTGTTGGTCATGTGCGCGTACGGGGAGAGCAGCATCGGCAGCGCCTGCGAGAGGTCGCTGACCGGCAGGTCCCGCTCGCCGTCCCAGGAGCGGAACACCAGCTCGCCGCGCTCCGCCAAGTCCACGACGCGCGACCGCAGTTCCAGGCAGTGCTCGGCCCAGCCGCGCAGCAGCTCGGGCAGCTGCCCGGTGGCGCTCTCGGCCACCGTCGCGCGGATCGCCCGGAACCGGCCCGGCAGGGTGCTCCCGGCGCTGGCGTAGGCGCGGTCGTAGCCGCGCTGGGCGGTGAACTCGGTGCCCGCGAACGCGCCGTTCCAGAAGGCGTGGTAGCGGTCGAGGAAGGTGAGCAGCTCGTCCCGGTCGGCGAGGAAGCAGGCGGACATGGTCATCATCAGCTGGGTGGCCAGGCCGAGCACCACCGTGCGCAGGTGCAGGTTCATCGTGCGGGTGGCCTCGACCACCAGCTCGCTGGAGCGCTCGAAGTGCCACTCGGCCAGCGCCACCCCGGCCGGGCCGCCGTACTTGCCGTACTCGGGCTCGTACGGCTCGATGCTGAAGGTGTTGTTCTCCCGCAGCCGCATCTTCCCGTCCGGGCCGAGCAGGCGCTCGCGCTCCTCCTCCCGGTACTCCAGCTCGAACATCGTGTTGTAGAGCTCCGCGAAGAAGCTGTCCTTCACCTCGTACAGCGCCGGGCGGCGGCGCAGGAACTCGGCGATCGCCGCCTCCGTGCGGTCGCGCACCACCTCCGCCGCCTCCGGCCTGGCCGGGCGCAGGCGGAGCCGCAGGTGCGGGCCCTCCAGCCAGTAGTTGATGAAGAACCAGCCCGCCAGCAGCCCCTCCTCCCGCAGCTCGCCGACCAGCGGCCGCACGCACTGCAGCAGCAGCGGGCGCGGGCTGGCGGCGTAGAAGACATGGAAGGCAAGCCAGTCGTGGGTCGCTCGCTCAGTCACGGCGGGTTGCTCCTCGCTGCTGCTCGGGCGCGGCGGCGCCCGCGCTCGGGATGATCTCCAGGGCCAACTCGGCGACGTGACTGCCGCGTTCGGAGCGCACATGCAGGGCGTCCGCGCCGGGCAGCGCCTCCTCGAGCACCAGCTCCGCCGCACCGGCGGCCAGGCCCTCCAGCGCGGCGAGCGAGAGCGGGCCGGCGAAGTCCAGGTACTGCGGCTTGGCGGCGGGGCCGGGACCGTCCTGCCGGGCCCGGACGAACAGCTGCGCGGGCAGCCGGTGGCGGCGGCGCCAGCGCTGCCAGCGCAGGAACCGCTCGGACTCGCCCTCGCCCGGCACGGGTTGAGGCAGCGCCGAGGCCTGCGCCGTCCAGCTGCGCCGGTGCAGCACGAGACTGCCCAGCCGCACCCTCGGGCGGTGGGTGACTCCGCCCTCGCCCGGCCCGGCCGGCACCCCGCGCCACAGCTCGGGGGTGACCCGGGAGGTCGGCGAGAACAGCAGCAGGCTGCGCGGGATCTCGGGCAGCACCATCGGCACCAGGTAGCCGAGGTAGAGCGGGATCACCTCCGCGCGCAGCCGCCGCGACCGCAGCACCAGCCGGTCCTCGGCCGCGTCGTGCACCACGTACAGGTCGTCCAGCTCGATCCGGGCGGTCTCGGGCGCGGTGCTGGTCTCCCCGGGGCAGACCAACTCGTAGTCGGTCAGCCGGACATGCAGGTTGAGGTTGGTGGTCGCCGCACCGGCGGTGACCTCGGCGAACACCGCCCCCTCGGGCTGGGCGGCCCGCAGGCTCCCGCTCAGCTCCGCGTTCTGCCCGGGCTCCAGACAGTGGGTGAAGCGGGTGAACGGGAACGCCAGCCCGCCGTACGAGTGGTTGAGCACCACCATCGGATCGCCCTCGCGCCGGGCAAGTTGGACGAAGTGGCTGTGCGGCGCGAAAGCCCCGCCCGCCGCGCCGAGTTCGGCGGCGACGGCGGCAAGGTCCGCGGAGTCGAGCACCAACTCCTCGGCGTCGTCGGGCAGCTGCTCCCGGTGCAAGCGCATCCGCCGCGCCAGCTCGGCACGGGCCCGGTCGAGGGCGGTGAGCTCCGGCACGTGCAGCCAGTTCTCCTCCGGCGGGTACCCACCGTCGACGGCCTCGCCCGGCTTGAGGGCGGTGAACTGCAGGTACTGGTTGAAGATGTCCTCATGGAAGTCGTGCACCAGCTGGAGCAGGTCCTCGCAGCGGCCGCCCCGGCCGTAGCGGGCCAGGAAGAAGCCCTTGAGCGTCAGCCGCTGGGCCAGTCCGAGGTCGAACACCGGGAGGACAGGGGCGAGTTGCCGCAGCGGCCGGGCCGCCAGCTGCTGCCAGGGGGCCGGGTCGGCGGTCACCTCCTCGGCGGTGACGTCCTCATAGAGCAGGGTCTGCGGCAGGCCGGCCTCGGCGTCGCCCAAGTCCCGCTGGATCTCGGTGAGTTCCCTTCGGAGCTCGGTCAGCAGCGCCCGCCGGGCGGCCAGGTCACCCGCCGGGTAGCGGTCGATCGCCGCGATCGGGGCGCCGAGGCGGTCAGCGACCGTCTCGGCCCACGGGCGCTCCAGCGAGCGCAGCGCGTCGCGGAAGGCCCGCAGCGGGTCCCCCGTGTGCACATCGGTGGCCAGCAGCGGCAGTTGGAGCATGCCGACGTCCAGCAGGGCGGCGAGATACCGCTCGGCCTCCGCCCCGGCCTCCGGGCCGCCGTCGGCGACGCACAGCCGGTCGGCGAGCTCGCCGTGCCGGATCAGCGGCCGCTCCCGGAACAGCCCGAGCAGCCGCTCGAGGAGTCCGCTCAGCCGCAGGTAGAACAGCCGGTCCCGGGCCGCGTCGAAGCTGACCGCCGCCCGGTCGTCCCCCGCCGTGACCGACCGGCGCACGTACCGGATCCGGTCCTCGGTCAGCTCCCACCCGGAGGCCAGCGCCACCGGCAGGTCCCGCCGCCGTCCCGGGTCGGCGGCAATCAGCTCCGCCAGCCGGGCCAGCACCACCACATTCAGCCGCGGATGACTCCGCCGGGCCGCCCCGAGCACAAGCTCATCCTGCCCGGCCCGGGTCGGCGCCGCCGAAGGCCGCCACTCCCGGCCCGCGCCCGGCCGGTCGGCGCCCGCCCCGCTCCCGTCCGGCTCCCCCGCTCCTGCTCCCGCCCCCGCTCCCGCCCGGAACACCCCTGGCACCACCGGCGTGAAGGTGCTGAACGGGCTGGTCTTGCAGGCCGTCCGGTACAGGTACGAGAGCAGCGAGCGTTCCATCTTCCGGGTCCGCTTGTCCGCCGCCCGCCCGGGCTCGGCGAGCCGGTCCAGGCGGCTCTCCAGCGTCGGCGAGGCGAGCAGCAGCCCTAGCCGCAGCTCGTCCAGCTCCGCCAACCGGTGCAACTCCGCCCGAGTGCGGACGAGTTCTCGCTCCAGCAGGCCCTCCCCAGCCACCCGCAGCTCGGCGAGGCGCCGCTGTGCGGAGAGCCAGTGCAGCAGCAACTCGCCCACCGCCGGATCGAGTTCGCCGATCAGACCGAGGGCCTCGGCGGGCCGCTCGGGCAGCCGGTTGTTGAACACCTGGCGCCGGACCTCGAGCACCCGCCTGCGCCGGGCGGCGTCCGGCGCAGCCTTGACCAGCAGCGAGAGCGGGTCGCTGAGCCGGGCCCCGAGCTCGGCCAGCCGCTCCTCCTCGGCCACCAGTTCCTCGGCCCAGCCGAAGGCCTCGGGCGAGCGCAGCCCGTGCACCAGCTCGACCGGCAGTGCGCCCACCCGCAGCATGAAGCGCGGAGCCAGGCCCGGCTCAGGGCCGGAGCGCCGGGCCGGCCGCGCGGATTCCGTGGCGGTCAACGGGTCCTCCCCCGGGTCAGACGATCGTGTGGACGAAGTCGGCGGGGCTGCGGTGCTCCTGCCCCACCATCATGATCAGCAGCGGGATCTCCCCGGCCGGCAGGCCCAGTTGCTCGGCGTAGGAGAGGCAGTCGAAGCCGAGCGCCACCCCGCAGGCCAGCCCGGCCGCCGGAGCGGCCGTGTAGAGCGCCTGGGCGGTGGCACCCACCACGGCGTTGACCAGGCGCAGCCCCCGGTCACCGACCGCGTCCACCACCGCCGGGGTCGGTGCGGTGACCGCGATCACCGCACCGGCCTGCTCCAGGTTGTAGTTGTCCAGGAAGTAGTTGTCCTGCAGGAACGCGCCGTGCTCTCCCGGCACCACCGACCGCAGGCTGTGATCAACCGGCTCGTATGCGTACGCCCCGGGCGGCACCCCGTCGACCTTGTTGACGAAGACGTACAGCCTGGTCAGCTCCGGCCCGCCCGGTGCGAGTCCGTCCGTCCTGGGCACGGCCGGGGCGGCGGCCGCCGCCAGCGCGGCCGACAACTGCCCGGCGCTCATCGGCGGACTGGCCGTGAACCGCCCGAAGCTGCTGCGCCGGGCCCGCAGAGCCTCGCGCACCCCCATCCCCGACGCGGGCGGCTCCGGCAGTCGGACGCCCTCACCGTCTCCCACCGGCTCCCGCGCCAGCGCCCCGGCCAGTGCCCCGGCGCTCGGCCGGTCGGCCGCCCCGTCCAGCGTCGCGGCATGGATCCGGCGCACCGTCTCGAAGCCGATGACGGTCCGGGAGGCCTCCTGGTCGGCCAGCCGCACCCTGGCCCCCTCGCCTGCGACGGCGCCCGGCGCCGCACGCTCCCAACGCAGTGGAACCACCGCGAAGACGCCCTCCTCCTCGGCGTCCAGCCCGAGCAGCCGCCCGAGCCGCGGCTCGTCGAACCAGAGCGCGGCGTCCAGGCGCAGGCCGTGCGCCCCGGCCCAGATCCGCCAGGTTTCGAGCAGCGCACCGATGTCCATGGTCACCACGTGATAGGCGAAGCTGTTGTACTTGAAAGCGTTCTGCCAGAACTTCACGGTCAGCACCAGGAACTGGTCCGTGCCGTCCCCGAGCCCGCCGAGGGCAGCCCGCACCTCGCCCGTCACGTCCCCGGCCAACAGCCGTCGCAGCGCGTGATGTTCGGTCGCGTAGTAGTGCACGCCCGGGGTGAGCGGGCCGCTCGGGCCGCTCACCCAGTGGACGCCGACGGGATACAGGCCGCCGCCGGAGGCAGTGCCGCGCGACCAGTTGGCGTGCGGGTAGAACGGCAGCGAGCCGAGGTCGGAGTTGGCCTGCACCGCGAGCCGCCGACCCGTCAGCCCGTAGGAGTCGCGCAGCATGCCGCCGAGCAGCGGGAGGGTGAACCCGCCCTCGCCGGGCGGCCCGTAGAGCCCGCGAGCCAATTCAGCCCCGACCCCGGCCTCGTCCGGCAGCGGGAGCAGCGGCGCGCCGGGGAAGTGCTTGCCCTTGCGGGGCCGGTCGGCCCAGTTCGGCACGAAGTCGGCGGGCTCCATCGGCACCCGGGCCCGCCGCATCACCGCGGCGGCGTACTCGTGGGCGTACCCCATGGTCGCTCCTAGGTCGTGGGTTCGCAGGTTCGTGGGCTCGCGGGGAAGCGGGTCAGGGGAAGGGGTGCGGCGCCGGGTTGAACTCCTCGGGCGTCAGATCCCGCTCACGCAGGCCCGCCGCCCGGGCGGCGGTGCGCAGCCGGGGCATGGTGAGCGCGCGCTGGCGGCGATGCCCGAAGTCGATCGGCAGCAGGCCCGGCACCAGGACGCTCGCGGTGTGCAGGCCGAACTCCCGCTGCTCGGGCATGGTCTGGTCGACCACGACCACGTCGAACCCGGCCGCGCCCAGCGCCCCGACGCAGGCCTCCAGGTCCTCCCGCAGGTCGAGCGAGGGGCGGATCGTGCCCTCGGCCAGCCGCGCCGGCGGCTGGGGCCGGGGCTGCCCGGAGTCGCTCAGCAGGAAGTCGGCGTGGCGGGCCATCTCGGGGATGCCGTACAGCAGCGGGTGGTCGTGCAGCACCTGCACCTGGTCGAAGTCCTCGGCCATGGCCCGCAGTCGGCGCTCGTCCCGGGCGGTGCGGCGGCGCAGGTTGACCGAGTCGGTGGCAATCTCGCACAAGCCGGCCCAGAGTGCGGCCTCCGGGTCCAGACTCGCGCCCGCGCCGAAGCACATCCGGCCGAGGCCGCCGTCGATCCGCTCGGCCACGGCGGTGACCACCGGGACGGGGAAGCTGACCCGGGTGTCGAAGAACCGGGCGCGGTAGCCGTACATCTCCAACCGGTCGACCAGCGACCGGGTTTCGGGCCTGGTGCTGGCCCGGGCGTCCAGCTCCGGCAGCGCGAGCCGGCCGTACCAGGCGAGCAGGAAGGCGTCCCGCTCGATCGCCTCCATCAGCCCGAAGTAGACCGCCTCCTCCAGACTGCCGCCGGAGGCGCAGCCGTTGGAGCTCTCCTGCACGAAGCGGTTCGCCAGGCCGCCGGGCGCGTGGTAGTAGGTGAGGATCTCCGGTACCAGCAGCGGCTGTCCGTCCCGCAGCGACCAGCCCCAGACCCACGGGATCGGCCGGTCCGGCGCGAACGGCCGGATGCCGGGCTCGGCTTCGTGGAACTCGGGCGGGTAGAGCCCGCAGGTCCGCGGGTCGAGCGCCCGCCCGCCGAGCTCGTCGTAGGCCGCGACCACACTGGTCCGCCGCCCCCGGGCCCGCATCCCGGCCAGCCGCTCCAGGCCCTCGAGCAGGCCGACGGCCGTGCTGGTGCCGTACGAGGCGGTGTGCCCGCCCCAGAAGGTCTCCCGCAGGTAGTCGCCGGAGCGCAGCGTGAAGCAGCCGACGGTGGAGGAGGTCGAGGCGGAGACCAGGTCGGGCACCACCGAGGGGCCGAGCATCCCCGCCACCGGGTTGACGAAGGCCGCCAGCGGCAGCCGGTACTCCTCGATCCCGCGCAGCCGGAAGTCCTCCGGTGCCTTCTTCGGGCGGCTCTCCAGCTCGACCCGGGCCGTCTCCGCACTGTCCTCGACCCGCTGGTCGCAGCGCGGGCACTCGGCGTCGCCCAGCACCGGGAAGCCGCTGACCCGCAGCGTCTCCAGGTCGAGCAACTGCGCCGTCGGCCGCGCCCACCCGGCCGCCCGCTCCTGCCGGGCCGCGAGCAGCGCGGCCAGCGCGTCGGCCAGGAACGGCACCGACCACGGCGGGCTGCCCACCGCCCTGGTGCCGTCGCCCAGTTCGAGCGCCTCCCGCAGCGGCCCCGAACGGACGGCCTGCCACCGCCTGGCCAGACACCGCGGGCACGCCTCGGCGGCGGCCGGGCCGACGATCGCCTGGTGCCCGTACAGGTACACCGGCACCCCGACAGCCGCACCGTCGACGGCCAGCTCGTCCCGCACCCCGAGCACCGACACCTCGGCCCCGCCCAACCGCCCGGCCAGCCCGGCCACAACGTCCGCCCACGGCCCGGGCTCGACCGCAGCCGCAGCCGCAGCCACCGACCCGCCGGCCGCCCCCAGCCCGGGCCCGCCCTCGCCGCCCGGCCCGCCCGTGACCGCCGGGCCGCGGTCGGCTCTCGGCCCGGTCATCGCCTCAGCTGACACCTGAAGTCCCGTCCGCAAGCAGCACCTTGACCACCTCGATACGCCCGGCCGCCAGGTCGGCCGCACCCGCCCGGCCGATCAGCACGTCCCGGCCGGCGCCGCGCAGCCGCTCCAGCACCGCCGGCCAGTCCAGCTCCGGATCCACCGACGCCGCCGTCACCGCTCCGGAGGCGGCCAGCACGGCCGGGTCCAGGCCGACCAGCAGCGTGTCGCCCGGGTCGACCCCGCCCGCGCAGGCTGGGTCGCGGCTCAGCTGCTCCTGTCCGAGCAGGTCCCGCAGCGCCTCCAACGCGGCTGCGGCCAGACCGAGTCCGCTGCCCAGCGTCCACTTCCCACCGGCCCGGGCCAGCACCACCGGCAGCGGCGCCTGCGCGCCGCCGAGCCGGAACAGCTCCGGCGTCAGCCCGAGGTTGGCCGCCGACCGGGCCAGGAAGGTCAGCTCGACGTCCTCGCCGAACAGCTCCAGCGGCACCGCCGAGACCTCGGCCGCGCCCCGCAGCGCCAGCTGCAGTGCGTCGTAGGCGACCGCCGTGCCCAGCCCGCGCGTTACCGCCTCCGCCAAGGTGCCACCAGCTCCCGTACCGGCGGGTGTCCGCTCGAAGCCGGCGCTCCCGCCGCCGAACGGGCGCAGCGCGCCGGTCGGTACCAGCACCCGCTCGCCGCTCAACAGGGAGACCGCCGGGGACCAGCCCGCCACCGGCTCGGCCGGCAGCCCGGTGGCGGTGCCGATCGTCCGTGGTGCGATCTGCCGCAGGCTCGGGTCCTTCGCCGCGACCGGCGGCGGCACCACGTGGTCGGCGTAGACCTCGGCGGCCCGGTACAGTGCGCGCAGCCGGGCTCCGGCGACGTGGTGCACGTCGAAGGCGGTGATCTCCCGGCGCAGGCCCGGGCGCAGGCCGATCGTGACCGTCCCGGCCTTGAGCGGGGTCTGCTGCCACGCGTCGTCGGCGTAGCCGCCGAACACGCCCGCGTTGGGCCGCACCAGCACGGCCCGGCTCTCCAGTTCGGCCAGCGCGGCCTTGGCCGCCGCCTCCTCGGCCGCGCCGTCGGCGGGCAGCTGCACCGTGCCGGGCGCGGTGGCCAGGTCCGGCACTTCCAGGGTGTCCCCGGCCGCCGCGCAGCGGGGGCAGCGCGGGTGGGGCAGCAGCGGCTCGCAGACGACGTCCAGCGAGTCCAGGTCCTGCACGATCAACTGGCCGTCGGTCTCGGCGGGCAGCGCGCCGGTGGCGAGCCGGAACACCTCGTAGCCGAGCAGGTTGCCGAGCATCGCGGCGAGCGGGCCCGCCGGCTGGGCGCCCGCCCCGGCGAGCGGTGCCAACGGGGCGATGCCCGACCAGAGTTCGGCGGCCTCACCCGGGTCCCCGTTGGCGCCGAGCCGCAGCGCGGCGCAGGTCCAGCAGCCCGGGCGGCCGGGCTCGGTCAGCGGGCCGGCCACGGCCCGGCCGCCCACCGTCCAGGCGGGCAGCAGGCGCTTGCCCGCCGGGACGCCCATCTCGAGCAGCCGTACCGTGCGCCGGGCGGCCGCCGGGCCACCGGCCACCACGACCAGCTGGTACCCGTCGAGCGCGGCCCAGTCGGCGCCCGGCCCGCTCAGCTCCGTCACCTCGACCGGGCAGCCGGCCGCGGCCAGCGCCGCGAGCTCGGCCTCGGTCTCCGGGTGGCCCTCGACCAGCCCCGCCGACACCCCGACGGCCGCGCAGCCGTTGCGGATCAGGCTCAGCACGCACCACCGGGCGAGGTCGCCCTCGCCGAGCACGGCCACCCGGCAGTCGCGGAACCGGGCGAACCGCTCCTTCGCCCCGCCGGTGTAGTGGTCGATGTAGTCGACCTGCGCGGCGAACCGGGCTGCCACCTCGGGCGCCAACTCCGGCCCCTGGCCGTCCGGTCCGGCGTCCCGGGCGAACCCGCGCCCGTACAGCGCCTTCACCAGCCCGGCGACCATCGCCCGCTGCGGCTCGCCCATGCCCGCGCACAGCTCGGCGACGGAGTGGCTGCCGTCCAGATGCGGCACGATCAGCGAGGCGAAGCGGTACGCACCCTTGGTGGTCACGCTGAACCCGCCGTGGGCGTTGTGGAACAGCACCCCGGTGGGCGTCCGGGTGTAGAGCACGTCGCGTCTGATCCGCGGCCGGCTGTCGGCGATCTCCTCGTAGGGGGCCATTTCCCTCACACCTCGGTGCTTCGCGACGGAGCGGCGGACTGCCGCGGGGACGGGGTGGTACTGGCGGGCGGCGGACGGTCCTCGTGGTCCGGCCCCGGCGGGCCCTCGGCCGGATACCGGTCCCAACTGCCTGCCGCCGCTGCACGGGTGAAGGTCTGCAACAGCTCGTGCATCCGGTACTGCCCGCTCGGTTCCTCGGCCAGCAGGCCCGCCCGCACCAGGCTGGCGAGCACCAGCTCGCCGGGGGCGACGGCCGGCGGTTCAGGGGCTTCGGCACGTACGGCGGGAGCGGCGGGGGCGGCACGCCGGGGGCCGAGCGCGGCTTCGGGCAGTGGTTCGCCGCGCAGCACGGCCAGTTCGAGGCGCTGCAGGGCCGGCCCGGGATCGACCCCGAGTTCGACCGAGAGGTGATCGCGGACCCGGCGGTACTCGGCGAGCGCGTCGGCGCGTCTGCCGGTGCGGTGCAACGCCTCGATCAGCTGCTCCCAGAAGCGCTCGTGCACGGGGTGTGAGCGGGCCACCGACCAGAGTTCGGCGAGCACTTCGCGACAGCGGCCGAGCGCCAGCTCGATGTCGTAGATCCGCTCGGCGGTGCGCAGCCACTCCTCGGCGAGCCGGGGCACCTCCTCGCGGTGCAGCACGTCGGAGTGCACGTTGCCCAGCAGCGGCTGGGCCCAGAGTGCCAAGGCCGCTCGCAGTAACCGCAGTTCGTCCGCCCGGTCAGTCGCGGCGTCCGCCTGGTCGAGCAGCACCCGGAACTCGAGCAGGTCCAGCGTGGTGGTGTCGGCGGCCATCCGGTACCCGCCGGGCAGGGCCTCGATGGTGCTGCCCGCGATGCCGTACTTGGCGAACAGTCTTCGCAGCCGCAGGACGCAGGAGTGCAGCGCCGCCTTCGCGGTGGCCGGGGTCGTCTCGCCCCAGATCGCCCGCTGCAGGGACTCCACGGACACAACCTGGTTGGGCCGCACCAGGAGTGCGGCCAACAGCGTGGCGGGCTTTGACGGTTGGAGCACAGCCGTCTCGCTGCGATCCGCGATCGCCAGCAGCCCCAGTACGGTGAACCGAGCCGAAACGCCTTCCGACACCGATTCCGTCACCACGCACGCACCCCCACCAGTCCACTCGCCGTCCCGCCCGAAGGTATGGCCTGGTCATGGCCGAGTCAACGAGTCTGCAGGAGATCGAAGTGAACAGTGCGCAATCAGGCGTTCACATTCCTGGCGATCCGTCAGATGCCGGAAGGTGAACGCCTGGTGACATCAGAGCGTCAGCGCTGCGGCTCCCGGTCGAACTGGGTCTTCGACCACAGGTACCCGAGCACGGTCAGCCCCACGGACCAGCCGACCGCCAGCACGGCGTCGACCGTACGGATCGGGGTGCCGAGCAGAAGACCGCGCAGCGTCTCGATCGCCGGGGTGAACGGCTGGTACTCGGCGATGGGTTGGAACCAGCCCGGCATCGAGTGGATGGGGGTGAAGGCGCTGGAGATCAGCGGCAGCAGGATCAGCGGCATCGCGCTGTTGCTGGCCGCCTCCGCATTCGGACTGGCCAGACCGAGGCCGACCGCGATCCAGGTCAGCGCCAGGGCGAACAGTCCGAGCAGCCCGAAGGCGGCCAGCCAGTCCAGCGCGGTGGCGCCGTGCGAACGGAAGCCGATGGCCACGGCGACCAGCCCGACCAGCACCACGCTGGCAACCGACTGCAGCACGCTGCCGACGACATGGCCGACGATGACGGAGCCGCGGTGGATCGCCATGGTGCGGAACCGGGCGATGATGCCCTCCGCCATGTCCGTGGAGACCGAGACCGCGGCACCGATGACGGTGCTGCCGACCGTCATCAGCAGCACACCGGGGACGACGTAGGCGAGGTACCGCTCGCGGCCGGCGCCCCCGCTCATCACGCCGCCGAAGATGTAGACGAAGAGCAGCAGCATCATGACCGGCGTGAGCAGCAGGTTCAGCGTCATGGACGGGTAGCGCCGGGCGTGCAGGAGGTTCCGGCGCAGCATGGTGGCGGAGTCGCGCACGGCGAGGGACAGCGAGCTCATCGGACGTCCTCCTCGGGTTGGGCAACGGGCTGGGCTACGGGCTGGGCGGTGGCGCGGGCTACGGGCTGGGCGGCGGCGCGGGCTTCGCCGGTGAGGGCGAAGAACACGTCGTCGAGGTCGGGGGTGTGCACGGTGAGCCCGTCCGCCTCGATGCCGGCCGTGTCCAGGCGGTCGAGAAGGTGGCGCAGCTCGCGCTGGGTGCCGCCGCTCGGCACCTGGAGCGTCAACGCGTCGTCGTCGCGGGCGACTTCGCCCAGGGTGTCGGCGGCACGCCGGTAGGCCGCGGGGTCGGTGAAGCGCAGTCGGACGTGCCCGCCGGGGACCAGCCGCTTGAGCTCCTCGGCCGTGCCCTGGGCGACGATCCGGCCGCCGTGGAGCACGGCGACGTGGTCGGCGAGCTGGTCGGCCTCCTCCAGGTACTGGGTGGTCAGGAAGACGGTGACGCCTCCCGCGACGAGGGTGCGGATGATCTGCCAGAGGTTGTGCCGGGCCCGCGGGTCCAGGCCGGTGGTGGGCTCGTCCAGAAAGATGACCTGCGGGCTGCCGATCAGCGTCATCGCGATGTCCAGACGCCGCTTCATGCCGCCCGAGTACCCGGCGGCGGGCTTCTTCGCCGCCTCGGTCAGCTCGAACCGGGCCAGCAGCTCGGCGGTGAGCCGGCGGCCCTCGGCGCGCGGGAGGTGGTGCAGGTCGGCCATCAGGAGCATGTTCTCCTCGCCGGTGATCAGACCGTCCACGGCGGAGAACTGCCCGGTGACGCCGATCGCGGCGCGCACCGCCTGCGGCGCGGTGGCCAGATCGTGCCCGGCGACACGCGCTTCGCCCGCGTCGGCCCGCAGCAGGGTCGAGAGGATCTGCACGGCGGTGGTCTTCCCGGCCCCGTTCGGGCCGAGCAGGGCGAAGACGGTGCCGGCGGGGATGCTCAGATCGATCCCGTCGAGCACGGTCTTGTCCCCGTAGGACTTGCGCAGTCCGGTGGCGGAGACGGCGAGCCCGGGAGCCTTTCTTGGCGCGGGCATGACAGATGAACGCATGGAACCCTCCTACTCAAGAGAGATGACTGCGGTGCTCAGCGACTGGTGTGCCCAGCGACTGATGTGCTCAGCGGGCCCGGCGGATCTCGATGTTGCCCCAGCGGGTGTGGGCGCGGACCTCGACGGTGTCGGTGCCGCCCTCCGGCTCCGGGCCGTCGGTGGCGGTGAGCGCGTTGTGCACATGGCCGCGCTCCGAACTGACGTCGAGCCAGGCGGCGGAGCCCGGGCGGATACCGACCTCGATCGAACCGTTCTGGCTCTCCAACTCGACGCTGCCGCGCGCGATCTCGGCGATGCGCAGCGCCCCGTGGGCGGTCTTGGCCTGGACGGACCCCTCGGCCCGTTCGACGGAGACGCCGCCCGAAGCGGCGCTGACCCGCAGCTCGCCGGTCACGGTGCCCACGCTCGTACTGCCGTGGGAGTTCTTCAGCACGGCGCTGCCCTCGACCGTGCCGACCCGCAGGTTGCCGGAGCTGGAGCTGATCTCGGCCGCCCCCTGGACGTGGTCCACGCTCACACTGCCGTGGGAGGAGGTCAGCTGCAGCGGGCCGGTCGCCTCCAGGTGCACGTCGCCGGTGGAGATCTCGGCCCGGACTTCGCCGAGCCGCCCCTCGCTGCGCAGTTCGGTCCAGGACCCGTCCACCTCGACCCGCGAGCCGGTGGGCAGCTCGATCACCACGTCCACCGTGCCGCCGCGGCCCAGCGGGTAGCGGATCTTCGGCGCCGCGACGGTCAGGACACCGCCCGCGTAGCCGACCTGAGTCCGCTCGGCGGCCTTCAGGTCGGCGTCCTTCTTGGGACTGCGGGGCAGGACGGTGACCTCGGTGTCGGTGCGGTCCGAGGCGATGAGCCGGACCGAGCCGGCGTCCACCCGGACAGTGGCCGAAACGGGGTCGGGAGTGTCGAAAGAAGGCATGGCTGTTCCGTCCTCCTGGCTTGGTTGTGCAAGGTGGTGGGGTGGGTCAGTGGGTGGGGCGGGTGCTCAGCGCACCCAGCCCGTGAAGCTCCGGCCGCTGGTCAGGGCCCGCTCCCCCGCCCGGGTCGGCGCACCGGCACCCGGCTCGACGGCGGCCGACAGGGCCCGGACCAGCCACGCGTTGACCGACAGGCCCTCGCGGCTTGCGGCCTCCTCGACCCTGGCCTTGAGCGGGGCCGGCAGGCGCAGGTTGATCCGGGCGGTGGCGTCGGCGTCCTCGACGGGAGCGGGTGCCGGGGCGGGTGCCGCGAGAGCCGGCTGCTCGAAGGTGCTCGCGCTCGGCGGCATCGTGACGACGAAATCCGGGTCGAGCCCGCGCAGCCGTACGTCGACGGAGCCCGGCGCAAGCTCGCGGGTGACCTCACCCATGGCATCGGAGAGCACGTTGAGCAGCGTCAGCCGGGCGGCCGACTCGAGCGGGGCGGTGAGCCGCTCCGCCAGCTCCCGTGCATCGTCCCCGCCGGCATCGGCGGCCACCGCGAGCTCGCGGCGGAGGGTGTCCACATACGGCGTGAGGTCCATGACGCCATCATGGCACCACAGTGGCGCCACCCGCAAGCCATCACGGCACCATCGTCGGCCGACACCGCTCAAAACATCCCCTGACCTGTGAAAACCTCAGTGGCACCACCACTGACACCACCCTGGCGCCACTGGTGCCACCAGGCACCTAAGCCGTGCGCCGCTCGAAGACCTCCGGGCGGGCCGTCTCCAGCGCCGTGGCCAACGCCCCCAGCAGCACCACGTCCTCACCCAGCTCGCTCGCCGCCAGCCGCGGCCGCAACGGCGACAGCCGGTGGAGTGCCTTCTCCACCAGCTCCAGCAGCAGATCCGCGCTCGCCCCGAGCCCCCCGCCCAGCACCACCAGATCCGGGTCGAGCACCGAGCAGACCACGGCCAGCGCGTACCCCAGCCGCTCGGCCTCCTCCGCCACCACCTGTCGGGCGGTCTCCTCACCGCCTCTGGCCGCGTCGAACACGTCCTTCGCCGTCAGCGGCGCCTTCATCCCCGCCGCGACCGCGGCCCGCACCACCGCGTCCCCCGAGACCAGCTCCTCCAGCGTGCCGGCACCGCCACCGAACGGGACCGGCAGCAGCCCGACCTCACCGGCGGCGCCGTGCGCACCCACCAGTACGTCCCCGTCCTGCACCACGCCCACCCCGAACCCGGTGCCCACCAGCGCGTACACGAAGTGGCTGCTGCCCGCCCCGGCCCCGAACGAGTACTCCCCCACCGCCGCCAGGTTGGCGTCGTTGGCGACCGTCACCACCGCCCCGAGCCCCTCCGCGATGCGGTCGATGAGCCCGCGCCGCCCCCACCCGGGCAGGTTTCCGGCGAACCGCACACTGCGCCGCCGCTCGTCCCACACCCCGGGGCTGCCGACCACCGCATGCACGATCCGATCCGGCGTCAGCCCCGCCTCCCCCACCGCTTCCAGCGCGGCAGCCACCACCGCATCCGCCACGGCGTTCGCCGAGCGCCCCCGGTTCGGCACGTCCCGCCGGGCCACCACCTGGCCGGACAGATCCGCCACCGCGACCCGCAGCCAGGCCCGGCCGATGTCCACCCCCAGCACGTACCCGGCCGCCGGATCCGGCTCGTACAGCACGGCGGTCCGCCCGCGCTCCGGCACGAACCGCCCAGCCTCGCGGACCAGCCCCGCCTCCTCCAACGCGGCCAGCGCCGCCGACACCGTCGGCTTCGACAGCCCCGTGTCCCGCGCCAACTGCGCCCGCGACAGCGGCCCGTGCGACCGCAGCCGCGCCAGCAACAACCACTCGTTGTTGCTCCGCAACCGCTGCCGGCTCCACGGCCGCTCCGCCCCACCCGCCGCCCGACCCCCGGCATCCTTCGCGCGCGCTTCGTCCACCCGGCGATGCTATGGCACCGCTCCCGCCGCCCGCCCGTCCCGAACGGGCGGCCCGGGCGGCCCGGGTCTCAGTCCAGGTCCAGCCGGAGCACCTCGTTCGACACCGGAAGGAGGCACCGGCTCGCGCTGCAGGCGCCGTAGCTGACGACCACTTCACCTTGGTGGGAGCCGGTCCGGCGGACCGGCACGGTGAAGGTCACCGGCCCGTCCGGGTAGACGGGCAGTTCGGTGGTGAGCCCGGCGGGCCGCAGGAGCAGGGTGGCGCGGTCCGCCGTCGGCCTGCCCGTGGCGGCAAGGCCTCCCCGGACGGCGAGTACGGTCGGGATCCCCAGCCCGTCGATGCCCTGCGCGGGGAGGTCGACGCTGTACAGGTGGAAGCCGGGCTCCTCCGGAGCGAAGGTCACCCGGAGCCTCCCGCCCTCACCCGGCAGCAGGGTGGCCGTGACGGCAACCCCGCTCGCGCTGGCGTGCGCCGTCGGCTCGGCCGGCCGGCTCTGGCCGCAGCCGGCGAGCAGCAGCACTCCGGCAGCGGCCCCGGCCGCGAGGCCGCGCCGCGTCATGGCTGTCACTGTTGCCCGGCAGGGGCCCACTTGGCGAGGAAGGCACTGACCTGGCCCGGGGTCATGGAGCGGGCGCTGGAGAAGCTGCCGTCGTCGGTCGCCGTCCGCACCTTCCCGTCGGCTCCGAGGACCACCAGCGCCGGGATCCCGCTGGTCCGCAGGTCGACGTACCGCGCGGCCAGGTCGACGTTGTGGTCGAACCGGCCCACGTCGACGGGGACCACCACGTAGTTCTTCGCCAGCACCGGCGCCACCTGCGGCGCACGGTACATCAGGTCCAGCGCCCGGCAGTCCGGGCACCAGTTCGCACCGAAGTCGAGGAGCACCTCCCGGTTCCCCTTCGCCGCCTCGGCGAGGGCGACCTTGATGTCCGTCTCCGCGTTCCGCGCGGCGTCGTACCCACCGTCGGCCGACCCCGACGCCGCGGTGGACGTGGGCACTGCGGATTCAGCCGCGGCGGACGTGGGCGCGGCCGCCGCACCACTACCGGCGCGGTCCGGGCCTCCGGCACCGGACGCACACCCCGAGGCGAGCACCCCCACCGCTACCGCCGCCGCCACTCCGAGCCGTATTCGACGCACTGCTGCCCTCTCAAGATCCGAATCAGTCGGTGCATGTTAGCGGCGGCGGCCTGTCCCCACAGACTCCTTTTCCCTGGAGAGCTCCATGATCTTGGAAACCCGTGCCTGGCCTGCTCCCAGCCAGGGAGCGTGACGAATCGTCACGAAACAGTTGGCTGCCGACTGGGCTGACGCCCCACAGGGCGAATGGATCCCGTGTCCGAGGGCCGAGTTGATGGGGACGGCATGTCGACTATCCAGAGACTCGTCGGAGCAGTTCGTCGCAGAGCACTCCCTGACTGCCGGAGAGCACGCAGAGCTCCGTGCCATGGTCCGTCTGAACGATCCCCAGACCGCTCCCCTGGCCGGGGTAGGAAGAAGGCGGTGATCCAGCCGGGGAAAGCTCTACACCTTCGCGGCTCGGTTTGAGCATCCAGGTGCCCATGGTGCTCGTGCTCCCTGCTCTCTTGTCCGCCGAATTGAAGACATCGTTGGGCAAGGCGGTCGCTGTGAACTGGCCGTCGGAATCGAGTCGTATCCGCGTGGGACCGTCTTGCCCCTGCCAGGTTCCGACCACGTCGGCACGCGAGGAGACCGTCTGGAACTGCACATCGCTGTCCGTGATCTCGGTGACCGCCCATGCCGCGGCGCCGGCGAGGACAGCGGAAGCGGTCAACACGGTCGCCACACGCCTGCGCGCCCATCGTGGTTTTCGGCTCGTCTCACCCATGTCGACCTCCTGTCCTCTGCACCGGAGACCACATACTGTCATCTCAGTGCCGGACGGCATGTCCCGCGCGGTGGCCACCTGGCGCAGCGACCCCCCGACGGCCCCACTCTCCTCGGGCTCAGATGATCACAAACCGGACGTCATCCGACTATGCCGAAGCCCTGACCCGAAAATTGCCCAGCAGGACGAACGCAGAAGAGCTTGGCAGACCGGCGGGCGCCCCACATCCTAACGATCAGGCACCGGCCAACCGAACCCGAATCGATCACCTGAAATCAGGTCCGCGCATTCGGGCTCAGATATCGCGACTAACTCATTTCAAAGCCGGTCCGACGACGTTGCCATCCGTGCAATTTGAGGCCCAAGTCAATAACCCCAAATAGGGGCCATCGCTGAGAAACAGTTCGCCCGGGTGCCTCCGCAGGCACCCGGGCGGTTTGCGTGACCAGGCCGGTCCCTAGTACTCCAGCCGTAGATCGTGATCTTGCTGGATGAGACCCGTCAGCGGACGCGGCCGACCACCGTTGATCATCGTGAGTTGTGTCGACAAACGGAGATCAGCCGGTGGCCGTGGGCCACGGCGTAGACCCTGCCCGGTGGCAGACGCTATTCGAGGGCCTGATGGCCAAGGTGGCGGGCAGGTTCGCCCGGGCGGAACCACGCCACCGAGCCCGGGCGTTCGTCCTGGGCCTGCTCGCGGACCTGCCGAGGAAGAACTGCTGGACGATCGCCGAGCACGGCGGGGACGCGAGTCCGGCGGGTATGCAGCAC
Source organism: Kitasatospora sp. NPDC002227 (assembly GCF_040296285.1). NCBI lineage: Bacteria > Bacillati > Actinomycetota > Actinomycetes > Kitasatosporales > Streptomycetaceae > Kitasatospora > Kitasatospora sp. NPDC002227. The sequence continues at coordinate 29,142 of NZ_JBEOWY010000018.1, read as the reverse complement.
CTGCTCAGCCGCGCTTCCTGGGATGCCGGCCAAGTCCGGGACCACATCAGGGACTTCGTCGTTGGACACCTGCGGGAGGAGGGTGCCGTCCTGGTCGTGGACGAGACCGGCGACCTGAAGAAGGGCACCGCGACCGTCGGGGTCCAGCGCCAGTACACCGGCACCGCGGGTCGGATCGAGAACTCCCAGGTCGCTGTCTACCTCGTCTACTCCACCGACTCCGGGCACGCCGCCATTGACCGCCGCCTCTACCTCCCCCGCGCCTGGACCCAAGACGTCGAGCGGTGCCGGGCGGCCGGCATCCCCGAGGACCTGACGTTCGCCACCAAGCCCGCACTTGCCACCCAGATGATCGCCCAGGCCCTGGACGCCGGCGTCCCGGCCGGATGGGTGGCCGGTGACGAGGTCTACGGCGGCGACCCACACCTGAGCGCCGAGTTGGAAAGGCGTCGGATCGGTTATGTCCTGGCCGTCTCCCGTAAGCGCCCCGTCCCCACCCGCGCCGGCGTCTTCCGTGCCAGCAGTCTTGCCCACGGCCTGCCGAAACACGCATGGCAGCGGCTCTCCGCCGGGCCCGGCGCCAAGGGGCACCGGTTCTACGACTGGGCCCAGGTCGAGATCCACACGCCAGAGCGCCCTGGCCATCGGTGGCTGCTGATCCGGCGCAACCGGCGATCCGGTGAACTCGCCTTCTACCGCTGCTACTCGGCCCACCCAGTCCCACTGACCACACTGGTCAAGGTGGCCGGGCGCCGCTGGACGGTGGAGGAGACCTTCCAAGCCGCCAAAGGCCTGGCGGGACTGGACGAGCACCAAGTCCGCCGGTGGACCTCCTGGCATCGATGGACCACCCTGGCCATGCTCGCGCACGCCTTCCTCGCCATCACCGCCGCCATCGAACGGACCCCCAGCGCCCCGTCATCCGAACTCATCCCGCTGAGCTGCAGCGAGATCCGACGCCTGTTCACCACCCTGCTGCCCAGACCCGCCCGCGACCTCGCCCACCACCTGCGATGGTCGGCCTGGCGCCGCCACCACCAAGCGCGCTCCCGCACCAGCCACTACCAGCGGCAGGCTACCCACCAACCATGAAGATCACGATCGACAGCCGGAGTACTGAGCGGCGCCAAGCAGGCCGAGCCGGCTCCGGCGAGACAGCGCCAACCGGCCGACCAGGAAAGCCTTCCGGCCGACCGGCCCGGGTCCCGGCCGCTCCGGACGTCTCGAAGTCGCAAAGTCGCCCGCAACGCACCAGCGGCTCGAAGCGTGTAACACCGCGTCCGATCGTCCGACGTCCAGGGGAGACGCCATGCCCGAGGGACTCGCTTTCGACGAGTTCGCCTCCAGCCGCGCCCAACGCTTGTTCCAGACCGCCTACCTGATGTGCGGGGACTACCACCAGGCACAAGACCTGGTGCAGACCGCACTGTCCCGGCTCTACCCGGTCTGGGGGCGGCTGACCAGGCGCGAAGATGTGGTCAGCCTGGACGCCTACGCCCGAAAAGTGCTGCTGAACTGCTACATCTCACACCGGCGGTTGCGCCGCTCCGGCGAGGTGGCCGTCGCCGACCTGCCCGACCGGCCCGGGCCCGGCGAGGACCGGGGCGCGGCGCTGCGCATCACGCTGCTGGACGCGCTGAGCCGGCTGCCGCCCCGCAACCGGGCCGCGGTGGTCCTGCGCTACCTGGAGGACTACAGCCTCGAAGAGGTCGCGGATGCCATGGACACCACGGTGAGCGCGGTCAAGAGCCTCAGCTTCCGTTCGCTGACCGCGCTCCGGCAGATCCTCGGGCCCGAGCGGGCCGCATTGCTGCAGGACTGACCGGTCCTGTTCGGTTCGTTCCGTTACGAAAGGCTTTCCCAGATGGACCTGGACGAGGAACTCGCCCGCGCCTTCCGCGCCGGCGTCGCGGACCTGACCGCCCCGGTGGCCGAGATCGCCACTCAGAGCGGCCGGCTGGGCCGGCGCAGGCAGCGCCTGCGCCGACTGCGGGCCGGCAGCGCGGTGCTCGCCGTCGCCGCACTGGGCCTCGGGGCGCTCCTCACCGTCGGCCCGCACGGCGGCCAGCAACAGGCGGTCGTGAGCTCCACACCCGTCACGACGGCAACCACTCCTTCCGCGCACGCGTCCACCGAGCCGGCCGACACACCGCTGACCCCGGAGGCCATGGTCAAGCTGCTGACTGACCAGCTGCCGCCGGGCGGACGGTTCGTCAAGTACCAGGACACGTCCTCGACCACCGGCCCCTTCCCCGAGGTGGGGACGTTCCTGTCCTACGACGACGGACACGGCGTCTCGGAGATCCAGCTCGTCTTCCGCAAGAAGTCCGAGCCCTTCCCGTCCGCCGGACGCACCCCCGGCATCCAGGACGGGATGCCCGGCTGTGACCTCCAGCCCCGGCGCCCCAGCGGCCCCCCGCCCGGACCGATCAGCTGCCACGCGGGGTACCTCGCGGACGGCAGCTGGGCGGTGGTCACCGCCACCGACGCCGTCGTGCCGGGGCTGTACGGCTACCGGGTGACCCTCTGGCAGCCCACCGGGTACCTGCTGGTCCTCAGCGAGTACAGCGGAACGATCAACGCGTACGGCCACAAGGAGGCGACCACCCGGCAGGAACCGCCCGTCCCGCTGGACCGGTGGCAGGCCATCGCCGACAGCCCCGAGTGGCAGCCGAAGGTCCCCCGGTCAGTGGCCGACGCGGGGGCCCGCCTGGTCGCCCCGGTTCCGCACGCCCCCTTCCCCGAGGGCTGAAGCCGAGTGGTCCCGTCGGCGCGGGGTGCCGACGGGACCACTCGCTATCCGGGCGAACCTGCCCGCCACCTTGGCCATCAGGGCCGCGAATGATCAACGGTGGCCGCCTGCGTCCGCTGACGGGTCCCCTCCAGCAAGATCACGATCTATAGCTGGAGTACTAGGCTCAGTCGGCAGCCGTAGCCGACAGGGTGCCCGCGAAGGTGCGGGCGGCGAGGCCGAAGGAGAGGGTCATGCCGACGCCTGAGGTGACAGAGATGGCGCGGACGCCGGGGGCGAGGTCGCGGACCAGGAGGGGGCCGCGGCGGCTGTTGGCGTAGACGCCCTGCCAGCGTTCGAGTACCTCGAGGTGGGGGACGCCGAGCACGTCGGCGATGGCGTCGAGGAGCAGTTGGGAGACCCGCTCGTCGAGGAAGGGCGGGGTGGTGGCGTCGTAGTGGTGGGAGTCGCCGACCAGGACGGTGCCGTCCGGGAGGCGGGTGAACATGACGTTGGCGCCGATCTCGAGGAGTTCGGGGCTGTGGCCGAGGACTTCCTCGCGCAGCCGGGCGGCGGAGGGCTGGGCGGTGAAGGCGTCGTAGCGCAGCATCGAGGTGGCCGTCAGCACGGCGGAGTCGGCGCGGAAGGCGGCGGGGGCCTTCACCCGGGCCATGTTCAGGCGGCAGCGCTGGATCTCGTGGGCCTCGGCCACCTCCGGGAAGAGGTAGTCGAGGTCGTGCCCGACGCAGACCAGGATCTGCGAACCGTGCACCGGGCCACGGGTCGTGTGCACGGTGCCGGGCTCCACTCCGGTGACGGCGGTGCCCCACAGCACACGGGCCCCCGGCTGCGACGCGAGCCAGGCCGCCAGGGCGGGCGCCGCCTCGCGCGGGTTGACCCGCAGGTCGGCGGGGAGGAAGGCACCGCCGGTCACGCCTCCCACCGAGTCGCGGCCCAATGCCTCGGCCGTCTGCGCGGCGCTGCGCAGCCGCACCACGTCGCTGCCGCGCGCGGCATGCAGCTCCTCCAGCACCGCCGACTCGGCCTCGGACCGGGCCACCACCAGCGCCCCGGCCTCCCGCGCCCAGAACCCGGCAGCCGCGGCGGCCCGCAGCCAGCCGCCCCGGGAGAGCTCGGCGATGTCGAGCAGCTCACCCTGCTGGGCGCCGATGCAGCAGTGGCCGAAGTTGCGGACGGACGCGCCCACCGGCTGCCGGTCGCGCTCGACCACGGTGACGGACAGCCCGTTGGCGAGGGCTTCGAACGCGTGCGCAAGGCCGACGATGCCGGCTCCTACGATGACCAGGTCTGAAGGTGCGGTGCTCATGGCCATCAGGGTTGCCTCGGACCGCACCCCCTGTCAAGGCCTGTATAGACAAGTCAGCGCCTGTTCTCCGACAGATCACCTGCCGATCACCAGCGGAATCAGCCATCGGACGCGCCTTGAGAATTCCGCCGTCGTGGTGTCATAGTCGACCTGTGAAGACAAGTACGGACGGGCCGCTGCACCAGCGGCTCAGCGCCGAGTTCCTCCGCCGGATCAACAGCGGCGAGTGGCCCGAGGGCCGGCCGGTGCCCAGCGAAGCCCAGCTGTGCGCCGAGTTCGGCGTCTCCCGGGGGCCGGTTCGCCAGGCCCTGGCCACGCTGCGCCGCGAGGGCAGCCTGGTCGGCGGCCAGGGCAAACCGCCGGTGGCCCGCCGGACCGCACCCTCGCAGCCCTTCGCCACCTTCCTGTCCTTCACCCAGTGGGCCGAGTCGATCGGCCGGGTGCCGGGCCAGCGGACGGTCGAGGTCGCCCGCCGCCGGGCCTCCCCGGAGGCGGCCGCCCGACTCGGGCTGGCCGAAGGCGAGTTCGTGGTCGAGCTGGTCCGGCTGCGGCTGCTCGACGGGGTGCCCGCGATGGTGGAGCGCTCCAGCTTCATCGCCGAGGTCGGCCGCCACCTGTACGACTTCGACCCGGACTCCGGCTCGGTCTACGCGGAGCTGCTGCGCCGCGGGGTCGGCCTGCACCACGCCCGCCACACCATCGACGCCGTCGCCGCCGACGCCACGGACGCCCAGCTGTTGGAGGTCGAGGTGCGCGAACCGCTTCTGCGGGTCCGCCGCCTCACCTCCTCCGGCCAGGGCGAGCCGCTGGAGTACGGCGACGACCGCTACCTGCCGGCCATGGCCACCTTCACCATCGACAACACCATCGAAGGCCGCACCGTCGTCGGCCGCTACCGCACCGAAGAGGACTGAACCGTGATCGAGCTCGCCGTTCTGGACATGGCCGGCACCACCATCGACGAGGCGGGCGCGGTCTACCAGGCACTGCGCGCCGCCGTGGAGCGCAACGGCGTCGCCGTGGCCGACGACGACCTGCAGACCTGGATGGGCACCGACAAGCGCGAGGCCATCGACGCACTGGTCCGCCTCGGCGGCGGCACCCCCACCCCGGCCCTGGTCGAGGAGAGCTACCAGGCCTTCGCCGGGTTCCTGCGCGAGGCGTACCGCGCCACTCCCCCGCAGCCGCTGCCCGGCGTCGAGCAGGCGCTGGCCGAGCTGCGCGCCCGGGGCATCAAGGTCGCCCTGACCACCGGTTTCAGCGAGGACGTCGCCGGGCCGCTGCTGGCGGCCATCGGCTGGTCCACCGGCGAGGGCGGCAACCTCGACGCGGTGGTCACCTCCGACGAGGTCGGCCGCGGCCGCCCGGCGCCGTACATGATCCACCGCGCGATGGAGAAGACCGGCGTCCTCGACGTCCGCGCCGTGCTGGCCGCCGGGGACACCGCCGTCGACCTCCAGGCCGGCTCCAACGCGGGGGCCGGCGTGGTGGTCGGTGTCCTCACGGGCAAGGTGGACGAGAAGTACCTCGCCACCCACCCGCACACCTACATCCTCCCCAGCGCGGCCCAGATCCCCGCCCTCGCGGAGACCCGGGCCGCCAACTGATCCCTTACGGCAGCGTCCAGCGCTGGTTGGCGCCGCCGTTGCAGTCCCAGATCTCCAGCTGGGTGCCGTTGGTGGTGGTGAAGCCCGGGTCGTCCAGGCAGCGGCCGGACTGGGTGCTCTTCAGGGTGCCGTCCGGCTGCGGGGTCCACTGCTGGTTGGCGCCGCCGTTGCAGGCCCAGGTCTCGACCAGGGTGCCGTTGACGGTGCCCTGGCCGGTGACGTCCAGGCACTTGCCACCGTGGGTCAGGGTGCCGTTGGACCAGGTCCAGGTCTGCGCGGCGGTGCCGGTGCAGTCCCAGAGCGCCACCGCGGTCGGCGCCGAGGCGTCCATGCACTTGCCGGCCAGACCGGAGCTGACCGGGCCGGTGTGGTTGGTCGAAGTACCGGCGGTCAGGGCGAAGTTGTCGAACTGCTCGGTGCGGTAGCCCGTCACCCCGAGGCCGGCCTGGCCGTTGGTGAAGACGGCGTCGATCGCGCTGCCGAGCGTGCGCCCGTCCAGGCTGGCCGTGAGCGTGGTGCCCTCCAGCTTGAACGCGACACTGTGCCAACTGCCCGTCCCCGGTGCGGTGGTGGTGCCGCTCGCCAGGGTGGTGAAGTTCCAGCTGGTGTCGCTCCGGTCGATCGACCAGGCACCGGTGTCACTGACCCGCAGGTGGTAGGCGTTCAGCCCGTTGTTGTTGCGGCCCTGCTGGTTGACCCGGCCGAGCAGCTCGACCGTGCCCGACTGCTCGAACAGCGTGTCGGCAGTGACGGTGTAGTTGGCCCAGCCGCCGTCGCCCATGAAGGTGTACGGGGCGTTGTACGGCTCGTCGGTCCACCGGATCGGGGTGGTCGCCGCCATCTGGCGCAGGCAGGTGCCGGACCGGCCGCCGCCGCAACTCACCGTCTGGAAGGCGCCGTTCATGTCGGTGAAGTACTTCGGCGAGGTGGTGGTGGCCGGCGTCTCGAAGGAGTCGGCGTAGGGCAGGGCGAGCGGGGCGGCGGCCGGCGGGGTGGCGGTGCCCTTGCCCTGGCCGGTCGTGGTGGTCACGGTGTAGACCCGGCCCGGTTGGAGGGTCAGCGAGTACTTCCCGCCCGCCGGGGTGACGTCCTGCGAGTGGACGAACCAGTTGCCCGGGTCGGCCGAGGTCAGGTCGGTGGACCAGACGTGCACGGTACCGGTGGAGAGTCCGCCGCTGACGGTGAAGTTGGCGGTCTGCGCGGCCGTCGCGTCCACGGTCTCGAGCACGGTGCTGTAGTTCCCGCCGGACTTCAGCGTGACGTAGCTGCCGTTGGAGCGGTTGCCGCCCAGGTAGCCGCCGCCCGAGTCGAGGTACTGCCAGCCGGGCTGGGCGAACTGGGCGGTGTGCGCGGTGACCCAGGTCGTCTTGCCGATGGTGTAGTTGCCGGACCAGGGCTGGCTCGCGATCGACATCCCGTCGGTGCCGAAGAAGAGGTTCGGGTAGAGCGCGGCGATGACGGGCCAGTTGATGTACGAGGTCATCCTGCCGTCGAGGTAGTCGCGGTTGATCGCGCGAGCCACCGAGGTGGCACCGTCGTTGGCGTCCTCCGAGCCGTTCTCGCTCGCCCACAGCGGCTTGCCCAGGCCCTGGGCAGTCGCCGTGCTGGGGCAGGAGTTGAACGAGCCGAGGTAGCCGCACGGGTAGTGCACGCCGACGATGTCGACGGCCTGCTTGAACGCCGGGTCGGTGGCCATCGCATCCGCCACACTCCAGCCGTCGTCGGCGGCGACCACCTTGGTGGCGGCGTAACCGTGCGAGGTGAGAGCCGACTTGAGGTTCTCGTACCAGGTCTTGTCGAAGCCGCGCTCGTTCCAGCCGCCGAGGTAGCTGATGTCCAGGTGGTGCTGGGTGGCGCAACCCATCCAGTCCATCAGGTAGTTGACCGTACCTTGGGACCAGAAGCTGCCGAGCCAGCCCGGGGCACCCCAGGAGAGGCCGTAGAACTTGATGGCGGGGTTGCGGGCCTGGGCCTGCTCGGCCAGCCACCACTCGTACCCGTTGTTGCAGTCGATCGCCCCGGCGGTGTGCTCGATGCTGGATTCGGCACCGTCGGTGGAGTTGGTGTCGCCGCCGATCTCCAGCTTCAGCACCTGCAGCGAGGCGCCGTAGCCGGGCTTGAACAGGTAGTCGAGCAGCTGGCTGCGCTGCGGCTCCGGATAGTCGACCAGCAGACGGGAGTTGCCGCCGCCGCCGGAGATGGCGCCGACACCGTCGAAGGTCAGGCCGGGGCTGCTGCCGTTGACGGTGATGGCGGTGCTGGTGGCGGCCGGCGCGGCCTGCGATGCCACCGGGGCACCGGTCAGGCCGGCCAGCGTCAGGGCGGCGGTCACGACGGCCCGGCACGCCGTGGACATGCTTCTACGACCCATGGGGGGACTCCAGGGGTTTGGGTGGGTGAGCAATTCCGCCCAGAATGAAGCCCAGTTGACCAATAGTCAACAAGTCCGAACAGAATCGCTCGCCCCGCCACCCGCCTGGCCCCACCCGGCCTCAGCCTTACTGCGCGTCCTCCGACCCCGCCGGGCCACCGTTCGAGCTACTGGAAGGTGAACCAGTGCACGTTCACGAAGTCACTGGTGCTGCCCGAGAACACCAGGTAGACGTCGTGCACCCCGGTGGCCGTGCCGGTGACGTTGGCGGGCACCGTCCGCCAGGACTGCCAGCCGCCGGTGCTGCCCAGGTCGATCTCGGCGATCTTCGGGCCGGTGACGGAGTCCAGCCGCACCTCGACCGCCCCGCTGACCCCGGCGGCGGCGCCCGAGGCCAGTCGGGCGAGGAACTGCCCCGGCGTGGTGGCGCCGAAGTCGAGGCCGCCGTAGCCCAGCCAGTCCCCGGCGCTGATCCACCCGACGTCCTGGCCGCCGCCGGTGTCGGCGCAGGCCTCAGTCTGCGTCCCGCTCTGCGCGCTGAACGAGGCCGCCTGGACGGTGCTCCGGGCACTCACACCACCCGCGGCGGCGGCGCCGAAGGTGATCGTCCAGGAGGTCGGCGCCGCGTCCTGCAGGTGCCCGTCCACCGGCGCGGCCCCGCTCGGGCCCACATCGTCGTACGGGAACGCGTAACCCACGCTGGCGACTTGGTGCACCAGCCGGGCGTAGTGGTTGGTGATGCTCTCCCGGTAGTACTGCGCGGCCGGCACCCCGCCGGGCTGAGCTCCGCCGCCGCTCACCAGCAGGCTGCTGCGGTTGAGCGCGGCCGCCAGCCGGGCGGCGACGGCGCCGCGCGCGTCCCCGCCGGAGTTGTAGAGCGGCCCGCTCGCGCAGCCGAAGATGTCGGCCGCGCTCGGCTGGGTGAACGGCACCCCGTGGGTGTCCAGACCCGCGAAGGTCAGCACACCGCCCGAGACCCGGCCGGTGAAGCTGCCGTAGCCGCTCTGGGTGTCGACGGTCAGGTCCTGCCCCTGGTAGCGGGACCAGACCTGGGCCAGGTACGGGTTCCAGTACCCGCCGAAGTCCACCGGGGAGTGGGTCGGCGAGAGCACCCGCAGCACTGCCCCGCCGCTGTCGGTGCACACCAGCCTGTCCCAGGGCGCGCCGTCGCTCCGGTGCTGGGCGCGCAGCCCGGCCGCCAGGGTGTCGAGCGCCCCGGCGGGCAGCGGGCTGACCGACTGCGGGCCGGCGTTGCCGGTGGTCCGCATGGCGACGGGCTGCGCCACCATGTCCACGTAGCTGATGTTGGCGTAGAGGTTGGCGCTGTTGTACGTGAACTCGCAGAAGGTCCAGTCCGTGGCCCAGTTGGGGTCGCCCGGGGTGAGCGCGGGCTGCACCAGGCCGGGCGGGCTGCCCGGGTTGGCGAAGAACTGGAGCGGCTTGCCCACCGAGAACCAGACCCGGCCGCCGATCACCCAGTCGGTGAGCGTGACGGTGGCGCTGCCGCCCGCGCCCAGCCGGATCGAGTGGTCCGCGACGGGCGTGACGGTGGCCGGCGGGTTCGGCAGCCGGGTGAACACCCCGTCCGGGCCGACGAATCCGGGCCAGCCGGCGGAGTCGGCGCCGGTGAGGTAGGCGTAGACGGTGCCGCTGCCGGAGGCGTTCACCAGGGTGACCGGCAGGCTCCGGGCGGCGGCCCGGGCCGGTGCGCCGACGGTGCCGGCCGCGCCCGCCAGCGCGGCGCCGAGCACGAAGGAGCGGCGGGTGATCACGGGAGTTTCCACTGCTGGTTGGCCCCTCCCGTGCAGTCCCAGATCTCCGCCTGAGTCCCCGGCGTGGTGGACCAACCCGTGTCGTCCAGGCATTTGTTGGACTGCGGGTTGTACAACGAGCCGTTGCCCTGCGGGATCCACACCTGGGCTCCGGTGTTGTTGCAGGTGTAGAGGTCGACGGTGGTGCCGTTGGCGGTGCCGCCGCCGTTGACGTCCAGGCACTTGCCGAGCACGTGCAGGGTCGTCCCGGCCTGCACGAAGGTCCACTGCTGGGCGGGCGTGCCGTTGCAGGTGTACACCTGCACGGGGTTGAAGTCGGCGGTGCTCGCGCTGCGGTCGTCCAGGCAGAGCCCGCCGTAGCCGACCACCGGGCCACCACCGCCGGTGCCGCCGGAGCCCGTCGTGGTGTACGCGGCCACGTACCCGACGCTCATCGTGCCACCCGAACTCGTCGCCGCGGTCGGGGTGTTGCAGCCGCAGACGCCGTTCGGGAAGCCGCCGCCCATGGCGAGGTCGAAGATGATGGTGAGGTTGTGGTCGAAGGCCTGCTGCCAGGCCGCCGCGCCCACCTGGGATTCGCTCACCGAGAAGTACGCGGCGCCGTCCAGGAACCAAGTGATCGACTCGGCCGAGGTGTTGGTGCGGTCGAGGATCATCGAGTAGGTGTGGTAACCGCCCTGGCAGCCGGCACAGGCCCGCAACCCGCTGCCGATGCCGTTGCCCTCGTTGCACACCCCGCCGGGGTAGGTGCCGCAGTGGATCGTCCCGGCCACCTGGGAGCGCGCGTTGACGTCCTCCATGATGTCGATCTCACCGTTCTCGGGCCACTGGCCCGGGCCCAGCATCCAGAACGCGGGCCAGTACCCGGCGCCGCTCGCCGGGTTCGGCTGCTGGATCGAGGCGGTCACCTGGAGCTTGCCGCCGGCCGGGGCCCCGGCCGGGGCGCTCGGTGTGTGGATCCGGCCGGAGGTCCAACTCCCGCCGCTGCCAAGCGCGGTGATGGCGAGGTGACCGTTGCCGTCGAGATGCACGTTGGCGGTCGAGTTGGTCATGGTCTCGATCTCACCCGTCCCGAAGTTGGATCCGGGGCCGGTGTCGTAGACCCAGCGGGCGGCGGAGGGCGCACTGCCCGCCGGGCCGGCGAAGTCGTCACTGAACACCGTGGTCCAGCCGGACGGCGCGGGCGGCACCGAGACGGCCTCGGCCCGCCAGGGGGCGAACGCGAAAGCCACCAGGAGCACGAGGGGGAGGATTCGTCTGAACATCGGCAACTCCCTGGAATCGACTGACGGGGATTCAACTCCTGTACGAAACCAGCGTCAATGCTCTGGACCGGACTGGACTGGACCAATTTTTCGTTCAACTCATTGACCGAAAGACCGCCACCGGGTTAACTCCCCCACTAGTTCTTGTGGTCATGTCCACCTCCGAACGGACGAACGGACGGTCCCCAATGCACTTCGCGCCACCCCGGCTCCGCCGCCCCCTCACCGCACTGACCGGCCTGGCCCTGCTCGGCGGCGCCCTCACCGGCCTCGGCGCCGCCCCCGCACCGGCCGCCGACACCGCCACCTACCTCAACTCCCGTGCCCCGATCCCCGACCGGGTCTCGGACCTGCTGCGCCGGATGACCCTCAAGGAGAAGATCGGCCAGCTGGACCAGCTCGCCCTGGTCACCCTCCAGGGCACCTGCAACTGGAGCGGCGGCGCCCTCAACCCCGACTGTCTGCACAGCGTGCTGGTCGACAACGCGGCGGGCTCGGTGCTCTCCGGCGGCGGCATGCCCCCACAGGTCAACTCCCCCAAGGACTGGGCCGAGTTGACCAACCAGGTGCAGAGCTACGCGATCACCAACTCCCGCCTGCACATCCCCGTCCTGTACGGCATCGACGCCGTGCACGGCCACAACAACGTGCTCGGCGCGACCATGTTCCCCCAGCAGATCGGCATGGGCGCGACCTGGGATCCCGCCCTGGAGACGGCAGTTGAGCAGTCCACCCAGCGCGCGGTGGCCGCCACCGGCACCACCTGGGCCTTCGGCCCGGTCGCCGAAGTCGCGCGGGACCAGCGCTGGGGCCGCTACTACGAGGCCTTCTCGGAGGACCCGCTGCTCACCGGCACGATGGCCGCGAGCGCCGTCCGCGGCCTCCAGGACCGCACCAGCGGCGCCCAGGTCGCCGCCACCGTCAAGCACTTCGCCGGGTACTCACAGCCCCTCAACGGACACGACCGGGTGCCGGCCGACTACTCGCCGCGCTACCTCCAGGACACCGTCCTGCCCGCCTACAGGCAGGCGATCGCCGCCGGGGCGCTCAGCGTGATGGCCGACTCCGGCGCGGTGAACGGCGTGCCCGTCACCGCCTCGCACGAGCTGCTCACCGACGTGCTGCGCGGCCAGTACCACTTCGACGGCGTGGTGGTGAGCGACTGGAGCGACGTCCGCAGCCTGCAGACGGCCTACCACGTCGCCGCCGACTACCCCGAGGCGGTCGCCAAGGCGGTCAACGCCGGGGTGGACATGGCGATGGAGCCCACCGACGCGCCCGGCTTCACCGCCGCCGCCCTGACCGCCGTCCAGCGCGGGCTGCTCCCGCAGGCGCGGATCGACCAGGCCGTGTCCCGGGTGCTCACCCTGAAGTTCCGGATGGGCCTGTTCGAGCACCCGTACGTGGACGCCGCCGGGGCGGACGCGCAGGTGAACGGCGCCGACCTCGGCCTGGCCCGCAAGGCCGCCACCGAGTCGTCCGTGCTGCTGCGCAACGAGCACGCGGTGCTGCCGTTCGGCGCCGGCACCCACAAGATCGTGGTCACCGGCCCGAACGCCGACAGCATGGCCAACCAGCTCGGCGGCTGGAGCATCGGCTGGCAGGGCGTGCCGAACGGTACGGCCGTGCCCGGTGTCACCGTCCTGGCCGGACTGCGCTCGGGGGCGCCGGCGGGTACCGGCATCGACTACCAGCCGGACGCGGGCTCCGCCGCCACCGCCCTGAAGTCGGCCGACGCGGCCGTGGTCGTGGTCGGCAACACCCCCGGCGCCGAAGGCCCGAACGACCAGCCCAACCCCTCGCTCGCCGCCGACCAGCAGGCCGAGGTGGCCGCCCTCCAGGCCACCGGCAAGCCGGTGGTCGTGGTGGTGGTCGCCGACCGGCCGCTGGTGCTCGGCAGCGCGGCGACGACCGCCGGGCTGCTGATGGCCTGGCTGCCCGGCACCGAGGGCGGCGACGCGGTGGCCGACCTGCTGTACGGCAAGGCCGAGCCCTCCGGCCGGCTGCCCGTCTCCTGGCCGAAGGCGATCGGCAACGAGCCGGAGTTCTACACCCAGCTGCCCGGTACCAACGGCGGCACCGACTCCGGCTACAGCCCGCTCTTCCCGTTCAGCGCGGGCCTGTCCTACACCGGCTGGCAGACCGGCTCGGCGAGCCTCGACCGCACCGCCGTGCGCCCCGACGGCACCCTGAAGGTGAGCGTCCCCGTCAGCAACACCGGGGCCCGGGACGGCGATCTGGTGGTCCCGGTCTACGTGTCGCAGGCGGTGAGCCAGGTGCTCACGCCGCCGAAGTGGCTGGTCGGCTTCACCCGCGTCCACCTGGCCGCCGGTGCCACCACCACCGCGACCGTCACCGTCCCGGTCTCCCTCCTCGCCCACACCCAGGGCGACATCACCGGCGCCGGCCGCCCCACCGTCTCCCCCGGCTCCTACACCCTGCTGACCGGGGACAGCACCACCGGCACCACCTTCACCGTCAAGTGACCCCGGCGGGCCCGGCCACCCGCCGGGCCCGCCGTCCGAAGTGTTTTGCACGATGATCCACTTGGATGAGAACCTGCGCGCCGTGCAGAAGAACCAGCTCGGCCGCCTGATCGGCGCCATATTCGGTCTCGTCTTCGTCCTGCGGAACGCAGGGGAGCTCCCCTCCGGCGCCGGTATCCCGCTCCGGGTGCTGGCGATCCTCGCCTTCCTGCGGCTGTTCCTGCTGATCCGGCGCAGCGCCCCGGCCGAGACCGGGCAGGCGGCCGCGACCTTCGGCCGGGGCTACCGCCTGGTGGTGGCCGCCGAGGTGGTGGCCGGCGCCGCCGGGCTGTTCGTCCTAGGCCAGGTGCTGGACACCCCGAAGGCGGCGGTCGGCTGGATCGCCCTGGTGGTCGGCGTGCACTTCTTCGGCCTGGCGGCCGTCTGGCGGATGCCCTCGGTCCACTGGCTCGCCGCCGGCCTCAGCGCCTGTGGCGCCGGCGGCCTGGCCCTGGCCTTCGCCGACGCCCCGACCCCCGCCATCGCCACGGTCGCGGGCATCACCCCGGGCCTCCTGCTCCTCGCCGCCGTCGCCTGGACCACCCGCACCCCGGCCGCACAGGCGCAGGCGCGGTAACCGGTCGCGGGTCGGCTGACGGCAGTTCACGACGTTCTCGCCGATCACGTTCCGCCCCGAGTCCGTGCGACCGTACGACGACCGCCCGGCCCGGTCGGACGGGGCGGCGTGTTCTGTCTGATCGCCACCTGCGCCACCTGCGCGGTGCCCCGGCCGGCCCGCTCCACGACAGGTCCCGCATCCGCTCCCCCTGGTACTCGAACAGCTCCCACCCCGGGGCCTTAGGCTCTTGGCCGATCGCAGTCGCAGGAGGAGCAGACAATGGGCCAGAAGATCATCCGGTTCTCGGACCTGACGGGCAAGCACGTCGAGGACGAGGACGACCTGGTGCGCGTCGTGGTGCGCCAGCACCCCGAACTGGAGCACGGGCCGGTCGAGATCGAGGCGCTGGCCGAGGAGCTGGCCTCGGTGGAGGAGCTGGCGCTGGACCTGGTGACGGTCGAGCTGCACCGGCCGGGTTCGGCGGAGCCGCAGACGATGGTCCTCGAGGCCGAGACCTTCGACCGGCTGGCCGTGGCCGGCTCGATGGCCGAGGTGCTGCGCGGTGCCAAGCGGGTGGCGGCCACCGTGCCGGGCCAGGCCGCGGCCCCGGCCGCCGCCAAGGAGCGGGTCAACTACGCGAGCGTGGAGTTCGCCGGGCGGCCGCACAAGGGCCGCACCACGGATGCCGAGAAGCTGCTGGTGCAGCAGCACCTGGACGAGATCAACGAGCGGCTGGCGGCCGCGGGCTTCCGCACCGTCGACCTGGGCAACGCCGAGCACGTCGCCCGTTACGGCCTGGAGGCCCTCGCCGAGGAGCGCGGCGTGACCCTGGGCTGATCCGACGGGACCTTCGGCCGGGGTGGACGCGACCTACGGCTCTCGGTAATGCCCCGGTAAAGGCGCACGGTGGAGACAAGTCCACCGATGCCTCGTGATTGCAGGGGACGCACCGTGAGTACCTCGCTCAGACACTCCGCCCGCCCGCCCGCCGACGACCGGCCCGGCCTCGAGCAGTACCGGCCGGGCCGTACCGTCACCGACTGGGATCCCGAGGACCAGGTCTTCTGGCGCTCCGTCGGCCGCCGGGTGGCCACCCGCAATCTCTGGATCGCCGTCCCGGCACTGCTGGTGGCCTTCGTGGTCTGGCAGGTCTGGTCGGTCACCGCGACCAACCTCAAGGACGTCGGCTTCCAGCTCTCCACCTCGCAGCTGTTCTGGCTGACCGCGATCCCCGGCCTCACCGGCGGCACGGCCCGGATCCTCTACACCTTCCTCGGCCCCCGGATCGGCCAGCGCCGCTTCACCGCGCTCTCCACCCTCGTCCTGGTCGGCCCGCTGCTCTGGCTCGGCCTCGCCATCCAGGACACCTCGACCTCCTACCTGGAGCTCGCGGCGATCGCGGCGCTCTGCGGCTTCGGCGGCGCGAACTTCTCCTCCTCGCTGGCCAACATCGGCTTCTTCTTCCCCAAGCGGGAGAAGGGCAGCGCGACCGGCATCAACGGCGGCCTGGGCAATCTGGGTGTCTCGGTGGTGCAGTTGCTCACCCCGATCCTGATCACCTCCTCCGCGCTCGCCATCGGCTCGGCCCAGCACAGGGCGGACGGCACCCCCGTCTTCCTGCAGAACGCCGCCTTCGTCTGGATCCCGCTGCTGGTGCTGCTGGCCGCCGTCAGCTGGTTCGGGCAGAACGACCTCAAGGCCGCCGCCACCCCGTTCAAGCGGCAGAAGGTCATCTTCCGGCGCAAGCACACCTGGCTGATGACCTGGCTGTACGTCGGCACCTTCGGCTCGTTCATCGGCTTCGCGGCCGCCCTGCCGCTGCTCATCAAGACCACCTTCCCCGCCTACTCGGTGGCCACCTACGCCTGGATGGGCCCGGCGCTCGGCGCGCTCGCCCGCTGGGGCGGCGGCTGGATCGCCGACCGGCTCGGCGGGGCCAGGGTCACCCTGCTGTCCTTCGCGGGGATGGCGCTGTCCATCGTCGGTGTGATCGCCTTCCTGCCGTCCGGCGGTGACCAGGGCTCCTTCTACGGCTTCTTCGCCTGCTTCCTGGCCGCGTTCCTCTTCTCCGGCCTCGGCAACGGCTCGACCTTCCGGCAGATCCCGGTGATCTTCCGCAGCCGCCACCTGAAGGGGCTGGCCGAGGGCACCCCCGCCCACGACCAGGCGCTGAAGCAGGCCGAGACCGAGTCCGGCGCCGTCACCGGCTTCACGGCCGCGATCGCCGCCTACGGCTTCTTCTTCATCCCGGCCATGTTCGCCAACTTCGCCGTCACCAGCGCCATGTGGGGCTTCGTGGCCTTCTACCTCAGCTGCCTGGCCCTCACCTGGTGGTACTACGCCCGCAAGGGCGCCGAATCCCCGAGCTGAACCTCCCGTCCCCGGGCCGACACCTGACGGCCCGGGGACGATCTGCGAAGGCCGGTCCCGGCGCCAGCACTCCACGCGCACACCCTCCACACCCCATCTGACCTGCGAAGACCCGATTCTCGCAGGGACGTTCACCGGCTATAGGATGCCGCCTCGGTCGCACCCCCGCAGCGACCCCTCCTCCCGCATGCCCCCCGCATGCCCTCCGCATCCCCGACCGGAAGACGATCCGCCATGCCCCTGCGCACCCTCTCCCGCCGTCTGCTCGCCGCGAGCCTGCTGCCACTGGCCCTCACCGCCTGCTCCTCCGCCGCCAAGAGCGCCGCCCCCGCCGCCGCCCCAGCGGCCGCCACCACCGCGGCCGGGGCGGATCCCACGGCCACCGCCTCGCAGCCGGCCGGCCCGAACGCCCACCTGCCGACCGGCACCCAGCTGAAGCAGGCGCTCGTCCCGGCCGCCGCCTTCCCGGCCGGCTACGCCCTGGACGACTCGGGCAGCCGGGACACCGGCGACACCTTCCAGGAGCCGACCACCGCCGACGTGCCGAAGCCGGACTGCACCAAGCTCGGCGGCACCTCCTGGTCGGCCATCACCGGCATCGACGGCGTCTCGTTCGCGCAGAACGACTACATCGACAAGAACGCCTCCGCCGAGATCGCCCAGGAGGTGGACGTCTACCAGGGCGACACCGCCCAGACGGTGCTGAAGGCGCTCGGCATGCTCGACAAGGTCTGCCCCTCCTACACCGACGACCAGACCCACGCCAAGGTCCGCGTCACCGAGAAGCCCCTCACGGGCCTCGGTGACGGCGCCTACGAGATCACCATGACCAGCGCCGCCTGGAAGGGCGGCACCACCCTGATCGCCGCGCGCAAGGGTGCGGCCGTGGTGACCGTCCTCGCCAGCAGCCCCAAGGACAGTGGTGCGGCCACCGCCGGCAAGTTCGCCCAGCAGATCACCGGCGCCCTGCCGAAGGCTTCCTGACGCTCCGTCAGGTCATGGCGTGCCCGGTGTCCCGGTCGGGGCGGGCGGGGCCGGACAGCTCGCCGCGCCCGGATGGACGGAGATGTTCAGCCCGGGCGTGGTGAGCAGGCCCGGCACCTGCAGGTCGTCCACGGTGGCGGTCACCCGGTCGAACTTGGCGTACCCGGCCTGGATGCCGAAGCGGTGCTCGGGGCTGAGCAGCGGGTTGGGCACCGGCACGCCGTTCGCGTCGTTCACCGTGGTGACGTCCGGGCCGTTGATGTTGAGATCGACCAGGCCGTCCATGTCGAGCACACCGGTGGCGCTGCGCAGGTCGAGCACGGTGTTCTGGGTGCTGATCTCCCAGCTGCCCGGGTCGGTGTCGCCCAGGGTGATCATCAAGGTGTAGGTGGCGCCCAGGATCTGCTGCTGCTGGGCCAGGCAGAGGCCGTTCAGCAGGCCGTTCGCGAAGCCCATCCGCAGCGGGTGGGCGGTGCCGGTGGCGCCGGTGGCGGTCTCGTAGGTCTGGTCGACCAGGGCGGCGGCGTAGTGGGTGCCGTACAGGCTGGTGGTGGTCAGCTGGATGGTGCCGCTCTGCACCAGCAGCGAACTGGCCAGCGCCCCGTCGGCCAGCGCCCCGCCGAGTCCGCCCGCCGCGACCAGTGCGGGCAGCAGCACGAGCGAGGCCTGCCGCCAGTGCGTCCGGCCTTCCTCGCCCCCGGGGGCGCTCACGGGGTGGTCACCGTGATCGTGCCGGGCAGGTGGACGGGGTTGTCGGTGGAGCTCAGCGCGGCGTGGTTGTCGATGGTTTGAATGCCGTAGACCCGGGCGTCGAAGCCGCTGGCGCCGGCGTTCAGCTTGATGAACGAGCCGAAGAAGTTGAGCAGGCCCTGCACCCCGCAGATCGGGATCAGCACGGTGACGCAGATGTTGTCGATCGTGCCCCACATCACGGTGGTCTCCGGCTGCCCGGCGGTGTCCAGGCCGCCGAGGGAGCCGGCGGCCGGGATGTCGATGGTCAGCGCCGTGCCGTCGGGGGCGGTGTGGGTGACGTGCATATGGCTGTTCACCTGCAGCTGGGTGAAGGTGTACTGGGTGGTGGTGACGGTGGTGCCGTCGGAGAGCCGGATGGTCACGTTGTTCTTCACCGTCAGCCCGATCGCCGTCAGGTTGTCGATGGTCACGTGCATCGCGCTCGGCGTCGGCAGGTACGGCATCCCGAGCGGCGCCGGCTCCCCGGGCAGCACCTGCGGGGCGGCGGCGTGCGCGTGGCCCTCGCCGGGCAGCACCGCCACCGCGACCAGCAGGGCGAACGCCCCTGCGACGGACAGGAGTTGACGCCACCGGTTCACTGCGCACCCCGCACCCTGCGCTCCCGACGCGGCCCCCAGCCGACCATCATCGCCCCGCCCAGCACCCCGAAGAGCATCCCGGCCAGGAAGCCGCCGAGATTGGACAGCACCAGCGAGACCACCGCCAGCACGACGCCGATCAGCCCGAAGGTGTACCGCTGCCGCGGCAGCACCAGCGGGACCAGCCCGCACAGCATCATGCCGCCGCCGACCAGGTAGCCCGAGAGCGCGTTGAAACCGGTCACCGTCACCAGGCGGATCGCGCCGAGCGAGAACTTGAGCACCGTCCAGCCGCCGACCACCAGCCAGAGCGAGCCCCAGAACGGCCTGGTCCGCCGGAACGCCCGGAACCAGCCCCAGCCGGCCCGGGCCCGGCTCAGCACGAGGTCGCCGATCCGGGGACGACCCTGATCGAGAGCGACTGCAGGGTCAGCGAACCGGCGATCTCGGCCGTGTTCGCGGTGGCATTGAGCCCGGCCAGCGTGACGGTGCTGCCGCCCGGCCCGGAGCCGGCCGAGCCGAGGCCGAAGCCGCCCGCCTGGGCGCCGGTGAGCGGGGAGCCCGCCACCATCACCTGGTCGGCGGCCATCCCGAGCACCGCGTTCTGCAGAGTGGTGCTGCCGCTGGCGTTCAGCGAGGGCGCCTCGATGTAGAGGTTGGAGGCGTTCAGGTCGGTGGTGAAGGTGGCCGGCGGGGTCGCGGTGACCTGCTGGCCGGCCGTCAGCAGCAGCGAGTAGCCCACCCCGGCGAAGGACTGGTGGACGATCCCGCACAGCCCGGCCAGGTTGGCGCTGGCGAAGCCGACCCGGGCCATCGCGGTGGAGTTGGAGGTGGTGCCGGTGTTCGACTCGATGGTGGGCGTGTTGAGGATCGCGCCGAAGCCGGTACCGGAGACCCCGTTGGACATCAGGGTGAACGGCGTGTTGGTCACGTTGAAGCTCGCCGCGAGCACGCCGGCGGCCATGCTCGCCCCGAGCGCCCCGGCACCGAGCCCGGCGGGCAGCAGGACGGCGGCACAGCGGCCCCAGCAGGTGCCGCGCCGGGTGCCGTCGGCGGCCTCTTCGAGCATCCGCCGGTTCCAGTCGAGGGCGGCGGTGCGGCCGCGGGTGTGCCACTGGCGCGTTGACTGACGGAGGTTCATCTGTACCGTCCGAATGGGTGTCAGGAGTTGGGGGCGGCGGCCTCGGCGGCCGCGATCCGCCGGAGGCGGCGCCACTTGCGGGCCGGCTTGGCCGGCATCCAGCCGACCGCCATCACCCCGCCGAGCACGCTGCAGAACATGCCGACGAAGAACCCGCCCAGGTTGGTCAGCGGGAAGGAGGCGACGCCGACGATCACCGTGATGATCCCGGCGGTGTAGCGCTGGCTCGGCAGCAGCAGCATCAGCAGGGCGAGCGCCATCAGGATCGCGCCGCCGGCCATGCCGGTGATGCCGCCGAGGCCCACGTGCAGCAGTGCGGTGACCGGGGCCAGGGGCAGGTAGAAGATGACAAACCCGCCGAGGGCCGTCCAGACGGCAGCCCAGAAGGGCCGGGTGCGGCGCCAGCCGCGGAAGGCGAGCCGGGCCCGTCTCAGGGCGCCGGGGTGGTCGTCAGCCATCGTGAACCTCATCGGGGTCGGGGGTCGGTACGGGTGGAGCCCCGGTGGTGCGGGCTCCACCCTGGCGGGGCGGGCTCCACTCGAGCGGGGCGGAATGAATGTTCATTCCGCCCCGCCCGGGCATGCCAGTGGTGGAATGAATGTTCATTCCACACACCGGGAGCGGCAGCGGCAGCGGGGAATGAACATTCATTCCACCCCCCGCGCCGCCGGCGGATCAGCAGTCGCCGCCGCCCGCACCCTTCCCGGCGGTGTCGCCGTTGACGAGCGCGATGTTGAGGTTGGGCAGGGTGATCGCCCCGCCCAGGGTGGCGCCGTTCGCGTGGGCCTTGAGACCACTGATGTCGGTCTCGCCACCGGTGGCGTCCAGACCGAACTGGCCGGTGGAGCCGTCGGTGATGCCGCTGTTCTTGATGTTGGCGCTGTCGGCCCCCGCACCGATCTGGTTGGGCGTGGTGGCGGTGGCGTTCAGCGTCGCGCTGGCGCCGGTGATCGCGCCGCCGTCCAGGATCAGGTTGCTGGCCTGCAGCCCCTGGCCCGCGTCGAGCTGGGCGGTGGTCAGCGGGGTGGTGGCCGCCGGCGAGGTGATGTTGAGCGACCAGGTGCCGACGGTGCCCACCACCGGCAGGTTGACCGACTGGGTGGCGTGGATGCAGATGCCGTCCAGGCCCGCCTTCGCGAGGCCGACCTCGGTCACGGCGGTCGGGCTGGTGCCCGCGTTCACCGTGGTCATGACGGCGCCGAGGCCCTTGGGGGCGGCCACGGTGTTCGAGCTGAGGGTGAACGGGACGGCGGTGAGCGACAGGTTCGCCGCCAGCGCACCCTCGGTCATCGCCACCGCCATCACGGTGATCGCGACGACGGCCGGGACGGCCACCACCGCGCTGCGCCGCCAGCGGGTCACCCCGCGGGGCTGCGCGGCCGGCCGTGCGTCTGTGCCCTGGGCTGTGCCTTCCTCGGATCTGTCCAGCATGAGTCACTCCGACTCTCTTCCCGCCGGGGCGGGGGGGTGGGTGAGGGAGCTGCCGATTACGGGAGGATCCGCCTGGAAACCACCCGAACTGGTTTACACATTCGGCAGTGTGTCCAGACGCTAGGCACTATCAGACATGGCGTCAATAAGATGAACAGGATTCGCTGACTAGACTCCGTGAATGGCTCAACTCCCCGCCCCGCACCACGAACCCGAGAGCTCGCCGCTGCGCACCCGGCTGCTCGACACGGCGGCCGAGCTGATCGTGGCGCGCGGGTTCCGGCGGCTGCACATGACCGCGGTCGCGACCCAGGCCGGGGTCAGCCGGCAGACGGTCTACAACGAGTTCGGCTCCAAGGAGGGCCTGGGCCTGGAGCTCTTCAACCGGGAGCTCGGGCGGATCGCGCTCGGCGTGCTGGCCGAACTCGAGGCGCACCGCGGCCGGCTGCGCGCCTCCACCGAGGCGGGCGTCGGCTTCATCCTCCTCGAGGCGGCCGAGAACCCGCTGCTCAGAGCCGTGCTGACGGCCGGCCGGGAGGACGAGGGCGGCCTGCTCACCTATCTGACCACCCGCTCGGACGCCGCCTTCGACACCTTCTCCGGCTTGCTGGTCGGCTACACCGAGGAGGTCTGGCCGGAGGTCGACACCCTCTCCCGCTCGCTCGCCGTCGAGGCCGTGGTCCGGCTCACCGCGAGCCACCTGCTGCAGTCCTCGGCCCACCCGGAGCCGGACGGGATCACCGCGGCGGCGCAGCGGATCGCCGAGATCGTCATGCGGGTCTCCGGCGTGGTCGACCCCGGCTGACCCCGAATTCCGCTACCCGGCGTTTCGCATTTCCTCCCGGACACCGCCGGTTCGGTATTTCCGCTCCGGGTCGTACGGTAATGAATTCCGCTCCCCGCCGTATCGCAATCGCGGTCAGGACGCCGACACCGGCACCGGCACCGGCACCGGCACCGGCACCGCGGTGAGGGTGGGCGCGGCCGGCAGTGCGCCCAGCGCGCCGAGCGGCCAGACCCGCAGGCCGACCCGGCCGCTGACGGTGGCCAGCTCACCCCAGCCGAAGCTGCGGGCGTCGTCCGAGCCGTCGGGGTTGTCGCCCAGGAAGAACAGCTTGCCCGGCGGCACGGTCTGCGCGTGCGCGGTGGCGTCCCGGCGCCCGTCCGGCAGGCAGCAGTTGCTGCTGCGGTGCGCCTGGCCTGGCCAGCTCGGCTGGCCCACCCGGTACCAGGGCCCGCTGCCGCCGGGCTGGACCAGCACGGTGAACGGCTGGTCCGGCGTCGAGGTGATCTCCACCCGGTCGCCGGGCAGCCCGATCACCCGCTTCACGATGGTGGTCTCCCGCCCCGGCGTGCGCAGCAGCACCACGTCGAACCGGTGCGCCGTGCCGCCCGTCCCCGGCACGGTCAGCAGCCGCTGACCGTCCGCCAGCGTCGGCTGCATGCTGTGCCCGTCCACCCGGACCGCCACCGCCGCCACCACGACCGCCGCCACCAGGCAGAGCCCGGCCAGCACTCCGAGCCCGATCAGCACGCCCCGCCACAACCGCCGCCCGCCCACCACGCGCCTCCCCACTCCCCGCCGTCATGTGCGGCAGAGCGTGCGGCCCGTAGCGTTCAGCCGTCAAGCCCCCCGGCCCGAGCCGCCGCCCGCCGGGCGGCCTCCCGCCGGCTGCGCACCCCGAGCTTGGCGAGCACCGCGCAGACGTGGTGGCCGACGGTCTTGGGGGAGATGCCGAGCTGCCGGGCGATCTCCGCATCGCTCAGCCCGGCCGCCACCAGTGCGAGCACCTCGGCCTGCCGGGCGGTCAGCCCGTCCTGGTCGGCGAGGGTCGACCGGCGGGGCGGCCGCCGCCCCTGCCCGCGCAGCCGCCCGGCGATCCGCTCGGCCGCCGGGCCGGCACCGAGCCGCTCCAACCTCCGCAGTGCCACGTGGAGTTGATCCGGGTCCCCGGCCAGGGCGAGCGCCGATTCGTACGGGCAGCCGAGCCGCTCCCAGGCGGCCGCCGCCTCGGCCGGAGGCAGCCGGTACGGCTCGGCCGCGCCGCCCTGCTCCGACGGCGGCGCCGCCGGGTCGAGCCACTGGCCGAGCTCACCGGCCGCCCAACCATGCCCCAGCTGGACCGCCAACTCGTAGGTGGGCCGCACCAGTCGGTCGGTCGGCCGCCCGGCCAACCAGTGCAGCTCGGCGCGGGCCGCGGCGGCCGGCCACAGCCGCTGCAGGCTCTCGGCACGCGCGGCCAGCTCCCACGCGGTGTCCAGCGTCGCGGCGGCCCGGGGGTCACCGCGCCTGGCCTGCAGCCGGCCGAGCACGGTGAGGGCCACCGTGCGGGCGCCGGCGCCCGCGCCGGTGTCGACCTCGCCGAGCGCCGCCTCGGCCTCCTCCCACCGGCCGCGCTCGAACAGGCAGCGCGCCAACCAGGCGGTGGCGTAGGCCCGGTGGCCGTCGAAGTCCCGGTCCCCGCACCAGCTGACCGCCTCCTGCAGCCAGGGCTGGGCCACGGCGTACCGCCGGACCTCCCCGGCACCCGAGCCGAGGTTGGTCAGCGCCGCTCCGACCGCCACGTCGTCCCCGGCGCTCCTGGCCGCCTCGATGCTCCGGGCCAGCGTCTCCTCGGCCGCCTCGGGCGCGCAGAACCACTGGGCGGAGCCGATCGCGTTGAGCGCCTGCGCGAGCAACTGCCGCTGCCCGTACCGCTCGGCCAGCCAGACCGCCCGCCAGCCGGTGCGGACGGCCTCGGGGATCTCCCGCGCCAGCATCAGCAGCATGGCCGACCAGGTGTGCGCGGCGGCCTGGGCGGGCCCCGGCGGCATCCGGTCGGCCGCCGTGCGGGCGGCGCGGCCGGTCTCCAGCGCCTCGGCGCCCTGCCCCCCGCGCCACAGGTGGTAGGCGCACCTGGCGAGCAGCGCGGCCTCCTGCTCGGGCCGGGCACCCAGGCTCAGCGCCCTGCGCAGCGCCTCGACGGCCTCCTCGTCCCGGCACAGGCGCCCGCAGGACTCGGCGTAGGACTCGAGCAGCCCGGCGTGCTCCGGCGGGGGCAGCAGGTCGGCGAACCGCAGCGCCTGCGCGTAGTGCTCGGCGGCCTGCCGGTCGGCCCCGAGCGCAGCGGCGCAGCGGGCGGCCTCGGGGGCGTGCCGCAGCACCGCCGGCCCGTCGGCCGATCCCTCCGCGTGGTGGGCCAGTTGGGCCGGTGCGGCACCGGCCGCGGCCAGGCCGGTCAGGGCCTGCCGGTGCAGCGCGGCGCGCCGGCCGGGCGGGATGCTCTCCTCGACAGCCAGCCGCGCCAGCTCGTGGCGGAACCGGACCAGGCTCCCCTCCGCCTCCAGCACCCCGGCCTCCACGCAGGCGTCGACGGCCTCCGCCGGCGCCGGGACCAGTGCCGCCGGTGCGCCGTCGGGGAACACCGCCACCGCCTCCAGCGCGCCGCGCCGGGCGGCGCCGAGGGCGACCGCCCGGGCCAGTACGGCGTCCCGGACGGTCCGGGGCAGGCGCCGCCCCGGGTCGGCGAGCGCCTCGGTCACGAAGAACGGGTTGCCACCGGTCCTGGCGTGCAGTTCGGCGGCGTGCGGGCCGCCCTGGCTGGCCAGTTCACCGACGGCCGCGGCCGACAGCGGCGCGGGCCGGAGTCGGAGCACCGTCCGGTCGGTGGCCAGTGCGCCGGTCAGCCGGTGCAGCGGGTGGGCGGGGCCCACCTCCTCCTCCCGGTAGGTGACGACGAGTTGGCTGCCCGTCGTGGCGATCCGCCGCCCGAGGAAGACCAGCAGGTCGACGGTGGCTTCGTCCGCCCAGTGCGCGTCCTCGACCACCGTCAGCCACTGACGCTCCGTCAACTCCGCCAGCAGCGCGGTGAAGAGCGCGTGCCGCGGCCCGCCCGTGCGGGCCAGCCCGGCCAGCCGCCCGCCCGCCGCGGCGGCCAGCTCGTACCAGGGGCCGAGCGGCCGGGGCGTCCGGAGCGCGTCGCAGGCGCCGCGCAGCACCGGCCGTCCCGCCTGGGCGCAGAAGGCCCGCACCAGCGAGGTCTTGCCGATCCCCGCCTCCCCCGTGACCAGGACGACCCGGCCCGGCGGGCAGTCCCGTAAGGCCGCCAGCTCGCCCTCCCGCTCCAGGATCCCCATACCGGCCAAGTCTAGGTTCGCCGACTCACCGCCTGGCATGGGGAGTTCGCGATCCCAAGGTAGGGAGGCGCTCCCGATGCGGCCGGGTCGCCGCCGGGCGGATGCTCTGGGCCGGGAAGGAGCGTGCGACCTGCCGCGACACCCCGTCCGTCGGAGCTTCGCCGACGGGCTGCACACCCCGGCCGCCCCCCGAAGGGCGCCGGGCGCTGCCGTCCGCGGCGCGGTCCCAGCCGCCGGGCTGCCGGGCTGCCGGGCTGCCCGCCGGCCAGGTCACCGAAGTCCGCGTGCTCGACCCGTACTTCTACCACTGATCAGAGGAACGAACATGCGTATATCATCAGCACGACGCGGCGGCCTCGTCGCCGCGCTGGCCCTGACCGCCGGGAGCCTGGCCCTCGCGGCCGGCCCCGCGACTGCGGCCGCCGCCCTGTGCGAGCCGGTCGGGACGGTCATGGTGAATCCGAACACCGTCATGTCCGGCGGCAAGGTGGCCGTCAGCTGGAAGGCGAGCGGGACCGCCGGGTGCCCGATCACCTCCGAGCGGATGTCCGGCCCCGGCTTCGACGGCGACGAGACCGTGCCGGCCTCCGGCACCCGGACCGTCCAGATCACGCAGGACGGGCCGAGCGTGGCGAGTTGGACCCTGAGCGCGGCCAACAGCGGGGGCGAGACCGAGCTGTACTCGAAGTCGGTCACCGTCACGCAGTACACCGTGAACGGGCTGGGCGGGGCCGCGCTGGCCTTCCCCGACGACTCGGGCACCGAGACCAAGGTGGAGACCCACGCCCGGGTGCCGGGCCGGGGCGCCCCGGTGAGCCCGGGCACCCGGGTCGCGCTGGCCAACGTCGGCAGCGACTACCAGGCCGCCTACCAGGGCACCAACGGCGACCTGTGGGTGGTGGCGCCCAGCGGCGCCGCGGCCGACACCGGCCTCGGGATGGCCGCGGGGACCAGCCCGAGCCTCACCGCCACCGGCCCGGACACCTACACCGTCGCGTTCCAGGCCAACAACAGCGTCCTGTGGACCTACTCGCCCGCCACCGGCGGACGCAGCACCGGCTTCGGGATGGCCGCCGGTAGCAGCCCGGCGGTGACCTTCACCTCGGCCGGTGTCGCGATCGCGTACGCGGACCAGAACGGCAACCTGGACGTGATCGACCCCGTCAGCGGCTGGGGCGGGCTCGGCACTCCGCACGCCCCGGTCGCCCCGGGTACCAGCCCCGCGATCACGTACGTCCCCGGGCAGAAGGGCGCCTACGAGATCGCCTACCAGGCGCCCGACCACAGCGTGCGCACGGCCGACTGGGGCCACGCGCAGACCTTCCCGACCACGATCACGGCGGCGTACGGCACCAGCCCGGCGATCACCACCCTGCCCTCCGGGGAGATCGACATCGCCGCCAACGGTGTCGAGGGCTGGACCTGGGTACTGGATCCCGGCGGCTCCGCGTTCATCAACGGCTCCGGGTACCAGCCCGGCACCAGCCCGGCGGTGGCCCCGGCGGCCGGCGGCGGCTGGGTGGTCGCCTGGACGGACCCGGGCAACACGCTCGTGACCTCACTGGACGGGGTCGGCCCCAACCGGACCGGCCTGATCCCCTACCCGGGTGCGAGCCCGGCCCTCGCGCAGATCACCGGCACGGCCCGCTGAGCGCCTTCGCGGCCGTATCCGGAGGCCCGTTCGGTCCTCCGGGTACGGCCCGATCGCGAGTTCGGAAGCTGTCCGCCGGAGCCCCTACGATGACCGCCATGACTACAGGGTGGGCGGACGCCCAGCTCGTCGACGGCCGCTTCGAGCTGCTGGAACGACTCGGCGGCGGCGGTATGGGCTTGGTCTGGCGTGCCCGGGACACCGCGCTCAAGCGCGAGGTGGCGCTCAAGGAGGTCCGCCCGCCGGATCCGGCCATGCTCGCCGCCGACCCGGCCGCCGCGTACGAGCTGCGCGAGCGGGTGCTGCGCGAGGCCCAGGCACTGGCCCGGCTCCAGCACCCCAACGTGGTGATCATCTACCACATCGTGGACAGCGCCGAACTCCCGCACCCCTGGCTGGTGATGGAGCTGGTGCGCGGGGGCTCGCTGTACGACCGGCTCAAGCAGGGCCCGCTCGCACCGGCCGAGGCCGCCCGGATCGGCCGCGGCGTGCTCGCCGCCCTGCGGGCCGCCCACGCCGCCGGGATCCAGCACCGCGACGTCAAGCCGGCCAATGTGCTGATGCGCGCCGACGGCACCCCGGTGCTCACCGACTTCGGCATCGCCGCCCTCAGCGAGTCCACCAGCCTGACCGCGACCGGCTCGCTGATCGGATCGCCCGAGTACATCGCCCCCGAGCGGATCCGCGGCCAGGAGGGCAACCCGGCCTCCGACCTCTGGTCGCTCGGCATGATGCTGTACGTCGCCGTGGAGGGCCACCACCCGCTGCGCCGCGCCACCACCCTGGCGACCCTGGCCGCCATCATGGACGAGCCCCTCCCGCCCCCGACCCGCTGCGGCCCGCTCGGGCCGACCCTGGCGGCGCTGCTGGCCCGCGACCCCGCCACCCGGCCCGACGCCGCAGAGCTCGACCGGCTGCTCGCCGCGGCCGAGCAGGGCATCGACGGCACCCTCGGCGGCTCGTCCTACTCCCCCACCTACCTCAATGACGCGATCCCGCAGCCCGCCCACCCGAGCCAGGCCCCTCTCCCGAGCCAGGGCGGCTACCCGGGCCAAGCCGGGTACCCGGGCCAGGCCGGCCACCCGAGCTACCCCGGCACGCCCACCTACGCCCTGCGGCCCGCCGAGCCCGCCGGGCCGGCCGGGCCCGTGCCGCCGGTCGACCTGACCGACCGGAAGCCCGAGCGCGGCAGCATCGGCCGGCACGCCGTCCCGGCCGTGGCGGCCGTGGTGGGCGCCGCGCTGGCGGGCGGCCTGCTGATCTGGTCGCTCAACCACGACACCCCGGGCTCCGGCAACCACGCCGCCACCGGCCCGGGCACCACACCCTCGGTGTCCGGCCCGCCCCAGGGCGCAGCCTCCTCCAGCGCCCCCAAGGCCGCCGCGCCGACGCCCGCGGCCACCAGCGCCACGGTCGCCGCCGGCAAGGACCTGCTCTCCCCGGACGGCGCCCGCAGCCTGGTCGAGGCGATCCGCAAGGCCACCGGCAGCACCGAGGTCACGGACATGACGATCTACCCGGACTACGCCAGTGCCAAGGTGGTGAACAAGGACAACCCCAAGCACTGGGACGAGGTCAGCTACCGCAACGGCACGGTCACCTCCGAGCCGGGAGGCACCGTCAACAGCCTCGACAAGGTGGCGGACCTCAGCCAGATCGACTGGAACCAGACCCCGGGCGTGTTCGCCACCGCCACCACCGAGCTGGGGGTCACGAACCCCAAGTCCCGCTACATCACCGTGCGGTACGGCTGGTTCGCCGACGGGATCACCCTGCTCTACTACCTGACGGACAACTACGACGGCGGCGGCTACCTCACTGCGGGCCCGACCGGGAAGATCCTCCACGTCTACAAGGACTGACATCCATAGGAGTCAGCCGTTCACCTGCGGGTGACGCCTCGCGGGCGTGAAAATCGGCGTGGGGTCGCCCGCCAACGCCGAACGACGCTTGGGCCGTTG
>NZ_JBEOWY010000017.1:0-153091 GCF_040296285.1 Kitasatospora sp. NPDC002227 | reverse complement strand
GAGCTGGAGCTGGAGAAGGAGATCCTGCGGAAGGCAGCCCAGTATTTTGCCAAGGAGATGGGCCGATGACCGGCCGCTGGCGGTTCATCTCCGATCACCGAGGGCTGTACGGAGTGCAGCGGCTGTGCCGGGTGCTGGGCGTGTCCGCGTCCGGTTTCTACCGGTGGATCGCGGCGGCGGCCACCCGTTTGGCCCGGAAGACGGCCGACGACGACCTCGGCGCGCGGATCGAGGAGATCCACGGAGAGTCGAACGGCGCCTACGGCGTCCCCCGGATCACCCGGGAGCTGCGGGAGCGGCACGGGCCGGTGAACCACAAGCGGGTCGCCCGGCTGATGCGCGAGCGCGGGATCGCGGGTCGGCACCTGCGGCGTACCGTTCGCACGACGATCGCGGACCGGAACGTGCCGCCGGCCCCGGATCTGGTCGGGCGGGACTTCACCGCGTCGGCGCCGGATGTGCGCTGGTGCGGGGACATAACGTACCTGCCGGTCGGCGGGGCGTGGATGTACCTGGCGACGGTGATCGACATGCACTCGCGGCGGGTCGTGGGCTGGTCACTCGCGGAGCACATGCGCGCGGGCCTGGTCGTCGACGCGGTCAAGGCTGCGATCGCCGCCCGGGGCGGCGATGTGCGCGGGGTGATTTTTCACTCCGATCGCGGGGCGCAATATACCTCTAGGGCCTTCGCCGAGGTCTGCCGGGCGCACGGGATACGCCGGTCGATGGGCCGGGTCGGTTCGAGCTACGACAATGCGATGGCGGAGTCGTTCTTCGCCACGCTCAAGCGGGAACTGCTCTACGGTTCACGCTGGTTGAACCGGCCTCAGGCTCGTACGGCGGTGTTCGCGTGGATGGCCTGGTACAACCGCAAGCGGCGGCACTCCGCCCTCGGTTACCGCAGCCCGGTCGACTACGAGCGACAGCACGCCGCCAGCGTCACTAACCTGGAGCTGGTCACATAACTGGCGAGTGTCCACGAAATAGGGCAAAGCCCGCTCCACCAACCACCAGGTCGTCGTCGACGCCCACACCCGGCTCGTCGTCGCTGTCGGCAAACCCCTGCCGGGCAACCGCAACGACTGCAAGGCATGGGAGGAATCCGGCGCGAAGGCCGCCGTCGGCAGGACCACGACCATCGCCGACGGCGGCTATCCGGGCACCAACCTGGTCATCCCACACCGCCGGCCGCGCGGGGCGCGGCGTGATTGGTTACTTCGCCTGGACCTGGGGCCCTGGTTTCGTCGGACCCGAGTTTGTGCTGGTGGTCCTCATCCAGGATGGCCCAGATCTTGCGTACGAACGTGGGGCTGCGGTGCGCCCAGCGGGCGGTCTCACGCTGACTCAGGCCGTCGAGGCGACCACGCACGATTCGAGAACGTGCCTCTCGGGCATCGGCGGGGGGCTCGGTTACGGTGCAGTGGTCGCCGTGCTCACCCCCGTCGCCCACGGTGAACTCATCGGTGTCATCGGCGTCGACCTCATCGGCGTGTGCCGACGGCTGGGCGGGCACCACGGGTTGCTCAGGCGGCTCGAGGGTGCGCAGCTTTTCGGCTGCGGTGCGCACCGCGCTCCCGAGGTGTGCACCCCAGGTGGTCACCTCGGGCTGGTACGCAGGCCCGCGAGTGGGTACCTGCCGTTCCGATGACAAGTGGTGGCTGATGACGGCCGATGAGCGTTCCAGGTTGACGAGCTGGCGACGCCAGGCCGGTCCCGCCTCGCCGAGCACGAGCAGTAGGGCGGGGGCGATCAGGTGGACCGCGATGCCGACCGCGTCGCTTTGGAGGGCGGCGTTTCCGATGTTGACGAACACCGAGAACGCGCCGGTCAGCCAGCGGAAGGCCGAGGGCCAGCGTCCGCCCGCGGAGCCGAAGCGGGCGAGGGTGGCGTCGGCCTGGAGTGCCATGACGAAGGCGATGTCGATGCCGGCGGCGAGGACCCAGCCCGACCAGTGCCAGGGGGAGTGCGCACCGATGAACTGGGCTCCGGTCATGGCGGAGAAGGTGCACACCGCGCCGATCAGGACCCAGGTGCCGGCCGTGAGCATGCGGCCGGTACGGCGCAGTTCGGTACGGGTAGGCGGGGTGGTCGGGTACGCGCTGGTCATGGCCGGAGGCTCCTGAGGGTGCTCGGGTCGGGGACGGGTGCGCACCCTGGTGTCCGGGTGCGCACCGGCTGGGGTGTGGGTGGTCACCTGTCCCCCGACTGGGAGGACGCGCTGTTGTTTCTGACCGACGTTCACCGGCGGGGTTGATGCCTCGTGCGGGCCGGTGGTGAGCGGCACTTCCTGGTCGAGGTCATGGGGTTGGCCTTGTGGCGCCGAGGTAGTGGTCGCCGGGGTAGCGGTAGGCTGTCTCGGTGACGGATCTGCCGGTTCTGGGGGCGTTGATCATCCGCGCGTTGCCGGTGTAGAGGCCGACGTGGACGATGCGGGTGGGGTCGTCTCCGTAGAAGAGGAGGTCGCCCGGTAGGAGCGGCGCTCCGTCGGGGATCTTGGCGGTGGCGTTGTACTGGTCCTGTGCTACGCGCGGTAGGTGCAGTCCGGCGGCTGCGTAGGCGGCTTGGGTGAGGCCGGAGCAGTCGTAGCCGTGGCCGGGCTCGCCGGTGCCGCCCCATTCGTAGGGGATGCCGATCTTGGAGCGGGCGAATGTGATGGCGGTCGCGGCAGCGTGGTTGGGGGCGTTGACGGGGCCGGGCTGCTGGTTGGCGTTCTCGGCGTATTCGCGGGCCTGGGCGAGGACTTTGCTGACGTACCAGTCGGCGTGGTTGTAGGCGTAGATAGCGGCGTGCAGGTCGTGGGCGTCGCGCGCGCCGTTCGCGCAGAGCAGGCGGGTGGCGGCGTAGACGGCGTCGGGCGGGTCCCAGGGGGTGGGCGGGTTGGCGCCGCCGGGCGGGACCGGCAGTGCGTACTGGTTGAAGGTGTCGGGGAGGAACTGCATCGGCCCGATGGCCCCGGCGCTGGACACCTGGCTGGGGGCGCGGCCGTGGTCGGACTCGATCTTGCCGATGGCGGCGAGCACGGTCCACGGCAGGCCAGGGCAGGCCGGAGCTGCTTGCTGGTAGAGCATCAGCATCCGGGGCGGGATGTCGGCGAGGGCTTCGCCGCTGGGGGAGCCGTCGCCGGCGAGGAGGAAGCCGAAGAGCCCGCCGCCGGAGAGGGTGGAGACGACGGCGGTCGCGGCAGCCATGACGAGGGCCAGGAAGGCGAGGCAGCCCGCCCCGGCCCCGGTGGCGATCCGCGCGGGGGTGGACGCCACAGCGGCCTCGCCGGGTCAGTTCCCGCCCGGTGGGCGGGCGGTGGGCGCGGCGTGGGCCGGTGGGGTCGGTGCGGGGGCGGGGATGTGGCGCCGCCCGTCGTTGCGGTCGCCGGTGTCCTGGCCGGTGGTGACCGTGCCGGGGCGCTGGTGGACGGGCCAGGCGGCGGGCAGGTCGGCGAGGCGGGTGCGGGTGCCGGGGTGGGAGACGGGGAGCCATACGGGGTCGGCGGGGTGGTGATGGCCGGTTGCGGGGTGGTGTTGGTCGCGGCTGGTGGTGGCGACCGCGAGGTGTTCCAGGGCCGGATGGTTGGTGAGGCGGTCGTGGAGGTTGGTCTCGCGGGCCCTGCTGTGGAGGGTGAAGAGGATGAGGGGGCGGGTGTGGGTGGCGTTGGCGAGTTCGGCGTAGTCGTCGAGCTTTCCCGCGAGGCGGGTCAGGGCCTCGGTGCCGGTGTCGTACTCCAGGAAGAAGGAGAACTCGCCGTATGGGCCGGTGTAGTGGCCGTAGCCGTCGGGGTGGGCGAGGTCGGCCCACAGGTGTTCGCAGCGCCGTTCGGACCACCAGGTGGTGAGCTGTTCGCCGGGCCGGGTGGGGCGGGTGAGGTGGGTGAAGAAGGTGCGGGCGCCGAGGTCGTGGGCGAGGAAGGGGGAGAACATCGTTCGGGTGGCCTGGTCGGGGTGCCAGCCCAGCGCTGCGGGGGTGGTGGCGTAGCGGGCGGCGAGCAGGGCCGCGCCGGCCGGGCCGAGGACGTAGTGCTCGGGGGCGGATCCGGGTCGGTGGTGGGGGCGGAACGAGTGCAGGACACCGAGGCCGATCAGGGTGGCCAGTCGGCGGTTGACGGAGCGTCGGGAGGTGCCGAGCAGGTCGGTGAGGTGGCTGGAGGTCAGGACGGTGTGCTCCTGGAGCATCTCGAGGAGCCAGATGTCGCGGGGGGTCAGCCGCCGGGCGAGGGCCGCCAGTGCCGGCCTGTGGCGGTTGGAGGGGGTGGTGGCGCGCTGGCGGGGCGGAGCGGTGGGCTGCACGGGCGTTCTCACTTTCCGGGTGGAGGCGTGGGTCCGTAGGCGGCGCGGGAGGACTGCCTGATGGCGGTGGACCGCCCAGGGACGCGCGGGGGCAGCGGGGTGGTGCGCAGGGTGAAGGCGGGTGTGTTGGCGCTGGCGGTGACGAGGCGGGCGGCGGCTTGGTAGGCGCCGAGGTGGGAGAGGTCGTGGGCGGTCAGGTTGGGCGCCATGTGGCGTTCGAGTTCGCGGGCGTCTGTGGGGGAGGCGTTGAAGACGACCTTGTTGCGGGCGTTGGCGGAGATGCCTTCGCGCAGGTCGTGGGGGAGTTGGGCGAGGTGCTGGTGGGCGAGGACGAGGGAAAGGCGGTAGCCGCGGGCTTCGGCGAGCATGTCCTCCAGCGGGTACGGCAGCGTGAGGAAGTTCTGCGCTTCGTCGAGGTACATGGCGGCGTCGTGGCGGGTGTGTTCTCGGGTGCCGGCGCGGCGGGCGGCGGCCTGCCAGGTCTTGGCGACGACGAAGGAGCCGAGGAGGCGTGCGGTCTCCTCGCCGAGGACGCCCTTGGGGAGGCGGATGAGGGCGATGCCGCCGTCGAGGACGGTGTCGAGGTCGAAGGTGGAGGGGCCGGCGGCGATGGTGTTCTGGACGAACGGGCGCAGCAGGAACGCGCGGAGTTTGTTCATGAGTGGGCCGGTGGCGGCTGCGCGGGAGGGTTCGGAGAGCTGTTCGTACCAGTTCCAGAAGCCGCGCAGCACACGGTCGTTGACGCCCTGGGTGGTGCGGCGGCGGTAGGAGGGTTCGGTGAGCAGGCGGGGGATGTCGGCGAGGGTGACGGCGCCTCGGGTGGTGGTGGAGGTCATGAGGGTGAGGCAGGCGGCGCGCATGACGTCGTCGGTGCGCGGGCCCCAGAACGCGGTGAAGATGCGGCGGAAGATCCCGACGAGGTTGTCGACGACGACGTCGGCGTCCGGGCCTTCCAGGACGTTGAGCCGGGGCGGCATGGCGTGGTCGTCGGGGTCGATGAGGACGGTCCGGCCGAGCGCCGACTCCGGGAGCCTGGCGAGGAGGTCGTGGACGAGGTCGCCCTTGGGGTCGATGACGAGTGCGCCGCGCCGGGCTTCCGCGTCGGCGAGGATCATGTTGGCCATCAGGGTGGACTTGCCGGAGCCGGTGGCGCCGATGATGTGCAGGTGGTGACGGCCGTCGGCTACTGCCAGGCCGACGGGCCGGGGTACGCCGATGTCGGCGGTGCCGAGCGGCTTCGCCGTGGGCCCGGGTACGGGGATGGCTGTGGTGGGCAGGACGGAGCGGGCGCCGGCTCGTTGGACGCCGGGGGCGGCCGGGTCGAGGGGGAGGTGTGCGACGCCGGCGAGCTCGGCGATGGAGAGCAGGTCGCCGCGGCGGGGGAAGTGGCGTTCGGCGATGCGTCCGGCGGGGTCGCGGAGGCGGTGGCGGGTGTGGAAGTTGCGGCCGGAGTGGACGGCGAAGCTGGAGGCGACCGCGTGGGCGCGACCCCTGGCCCGGGCGCGAGCCGTATTGAGGGCTTCGCGGGCGGCTTCCTTCTCACGGCCGGGGTCGGCGGAGAGCTGCTGGACGGGGACGCTGACGGCGTAGCGGATGGCGGTTTCCCACTGGGGCCCGGCGGCTTTGGTGAGGGCGGCGCGCAGCTCGACGTTCTGCTCGGGGTCCTTGGCGGTGGGGGTGGCGCGGGAGGGCTGGTGGGTGAGCAGGTCGAACAGCCGCCCGGCCCGGGTGGGGCTGCCGGCGCCGGTCCGCAGTCGCCGCAGTTGGTGCTTGGCGCGCCGAACGCGCCGTCCGGTCGAGGGTCGGGCGAGGATGCTGACGGTGATCGTTTCGCCGTCTTGGAGGGCGAGTCCGGCGCCGAGCAGGGCGCGCAGCGGGTCGCTGTCGTGGTCGGTCCTGAGGGGCAGGGTCTCGGGGCGGGCCAGGCGCAGCGCGCCGCCGGTGACGAACAGGTCCTGCTTCGAGAGCGGGACCGCCGCGCGTTCGGTCCGGGTGTGGGCGCCGGGCCAGGCCGCCTCAACGGCCCGGCGCAACAGGGCCTGCGGCACCGAGGCGGGCGCCCAGAGTCTGACGGTGAGTCCGGCAGGGGTGAAGTGGTATTCGAACGCGAGGTGGGGCTGGCCGGTGAGCAGGCGCCGGTACCAGGGGCGGAGCAGTCCGACGAGGTGGCTCCACAGTGCTTCTGCGGCGGCGGGGTCGACGGTGGGTGGGGAGAGGATCGTGACCGCGATGCCGTCGGTGGTGAGCCGCCGCTGGCGTCGGTGGTGCACCGCGCATCGGGTCGTCGAGTAGGCGGCTGCTGACCCGGCTGCTGCTGGGATGAGGATCGGCCAGTCGGTGGTGCCGACGGAGATCACGGCATCGGTGATGGCCTGCCACCAGCTGTGCGGGTCGATGAGAACGTGGCTGAGCGGCCCGCCCGGAACGGGGGCGGTCACCCGTTCTCCTCAGGGCCGTTGAGGAACGCTGCGGGCAGATCGGCCACGGCGTATTGACTACTGGCCGGCTCTTCCTGGTCGTTTTGTCTGCCGTACGGCGCCGCAGTGCCTGTGAGCTCGGCGGGGTCGGTGGTGACGAGCTGATGCTCGACGTCGGAGGCGACGGTGGTGAACGCTGCCCGCTGGCCTGGTCCGCTGCAGAGCAGGGCTTCGCCTTTCGCCGCGGCGAGGAGGTAGGCGGCTTCCCCGGCGGAAAGGCGGAATGCGTCGGCGACAGCGTCGATGGCCTGCGGGGCTTGGCGGAGCAGGATCTGGGTGGCGGCGTTGGCGACGACGGCTTTGCCGAGGTCGGTGGCGAGAAGGTCGGCGGTGTCCTGGGTGACGACGGCGAGGCCGGCCCAGTGCTTGCGCGAGGACTTGGCCATCCGGTGCAGGAAGCGGGCGCCGTGCTCGTCGCGCATGAGCAGCCACGCCTCGTCGATGACGACCAGGCGGGGCCTGCGGTCGTGAGGGTCGGTGACGGTGCGCCAGATCTGGTCGAGGGTGAGCATGGTGGCAGCGGTCTTCAGCTCCTCGGGCACGTCGCGCAGCGAGTACACGGTGAGGTGCCCGCCGGGCTGCTGACTGGTGGGGCCGTCGAAGAGCTGGCTGTGGGTGCCGGTGGTGTACGGGGCGAGTCGGTCGGCGAGGAGCTTGCCAGCCGGATCGCTGTTCGTTTCGAGGGCGGCGGTGAGGTCGGCGAGCAACGGCGCCGGCCTGGTATGGGTGCGCGGGTCGAGCGTGATCCCGGCCTGCCGGTACGCCGTGAGGATCGCGGTGTCGAGCAGGGCCTTCTCGGAGGGGGAGGGTGTCTGGCCGAGCAGGACGGCGAGGAAGGAGTGCAGGAACAGGGCCCGGCGGGTGAGCTGGTCCACCGGGCCGTTGGCGGCCAGGTCGAGCGGGTTGATCCGCACGCCCGGTGCGCCGGGGCGGATGACGGTGCCGCCGACGGCGTCCGCGAGGCGGGTGTACTCCTCTTCGGGATCGATGACGAAGACCTGCACGCCTTGGTAGAGCAGGCGCAGTGCTTCGAGCTTGGTGAGGTAGGACTTGCCGGCTCCGGAGCGGGCGAGGGTGACGGAGTTGTGGTTGTCCTGGGCGAAGCGGTCCCACATCACCAGCCCGGAGGCTGCGGTGTTCAGTCCGTACAGCACCGCGCCCACCCCGTTCTCGGTGTCCGGGTCGGTGCTGGGCAGGTCGGGGGAGGAGAACGGGAAGCAGGTGGCCAGGGCTGTGGTGTCGAAGGTCCGGGAGGCCTGCAGCTGGTCGATGCCGAGCGGCAGGCAGGTGGTCCAGCCCTGCAGCGCGCGCCACGTGGCGCTCTGGCAGCGCAGCAGCATCGACTCGGCCAGTGCCCGGACGGCTGACAGCTCGTCGGCGAGTTCCTCCCGGCCGGCGGCGTAGAGGGTGAGGTAGAGACCGACGCGGAAGAGCTTTCCTTCGCCCCTCGCGACGCGCCAGGCGAGTTCCGCGGCGTCGGCCGCCGCGGCCTCGGTTTCCGGGTCTTCGAGTCGGCCGTGCTGGTGGCCGGTGCGGCGGGTGGCTTCCAGACGGGCGCGCTGCTTGCGCAGCCGGTCGGATGCGGTCTGTGTGGAGAGGGGCTCGATGTGCAGGGAGACGTCGAGGCGGCCGGGGTAGGCGAGCAGGGGATCGAGCCAGCCGGGGCCGACCTCGGCGGGGTAGCCGGTGACGATGAGGGTGGTCGTGAGCAGGTCGCCGACGGCGAGCACGCGCGGTTCGACCTGGACGGAGTCGGGGCCGAGCGCGAGGCTACCGCGGGTATCGGCGTTCAGGTGACGGGGGATCTTCACCAGGACTCTCCGGGAGTGGTCGCGGTCGTGACGGGGACGTGCGGCAGGGCGGGCAACGGGTGGGGCGGCGTGTCGGGCTCGCAGGCAGCGCTGAGCGCGGCGTAGGCGGCGGCTCCTCGCAGGGTCCGGACGGCGATCTCTGCGGCGGCGAGCAGCCCCGCGGTCTCGTCGCAGCGCCGGAGCGTTCGTCCTGCGGCGCCCGGGTCGGTGCTGTTATCCCGGTGCACGATCAGCACCTGGCGTTGCAGCAGCTCCTGCTGCTGGGCGAGGTCGGCGAGGAAGTCTGCGTGGGCGAGACAGGCCTGTTCCAGGAGCGGATGCGGCAGCGCGGGCGCGGCCTGTTCGAGGTCGGCGACGCGCGAGCCGATCTCCAGGCGGCGGGTGCGGACCAGGATCTGCACGGGGCCGCTGAGCGAGTTGAGCCAGCGGCCGAACGCCGAGACGAGTACCTGCTGCTCGGCCCCGGTGCGCAGGGCGAAGTTGACGGTACCGGCCTCGCCGATCGCAGCGGACCCGCCGGGCCCGAGATCCAGGCCGCCGTCCTCGTCGACGTCCGCGACCGGAAGACAGAGTCTTCCGACACTCTCCGCCGCCTGGCCGTCCAGAATCTCGGCCTGCCACGGCAGCACGTCCGCCAGGCCTCCGGTCGGGGTCAGGCGCTTGGGCGAGCGGTGGTGGCGAAGGGCCGCGAGCAGCCACCGGTCCAGGGGCAGGCCGTCGCGGCGGGTGAGGACCGCGAGCGTTGCCGCCGTTGCGAGGGGCAGGGCGCCGGCGGCGAAGAACAGCGGCGGCACCACGCTCCTGGTGGCGTTGTAGCCGAGCCACACGATCAGCAGGCCGGCGGCGAGCTGGACGGCCTGACGGGCGGTCAGGGGTCCGAGAACGGTGTCCTCCTTGTCGACGTCGGGGATCTTCACCATCGAGGTCCACGGCTCGTCGTCGCTCGGGCGGCTGCTCATCTCGGGCTCCTCTTTCGGCGGGTGCCGGGCGGGTGGTCGTCCAGCGGCGGGCGTAGGACGGCGGGTCTGGGGAGCGGGGGCGGGAGGTTGGCGCGAGCAGGGCGCAGGTTCGACGCCGCGTTGGGTCGCACGGCGGGCGGCGGTGGCACGGTCCGGCCGCTGCCACCCGTGCCGCCAGGAAGCGGCCGAGGCGGGCGCGTTCCGGGACTGACGGGGCCAGTTGGTGGTCCGCCGGTACCGGGGCGGTTGCCCGGGCCGCCGGGGTTCCCGGGCGGAAGACCCGGACCGGCGCCCGGGGTGGGCGGCGGGTTCGGCCCGCCCAGAGTGTTGCCGGGGGTGTGTCTGCGGGGGCGGCCCCACTGGTAGGCCGATGCAGTGTTCGCACCGCCGGGACCGCCGCCGGGGCCGGGTGCCGTGCCGGGGCCGCCGGTCGGCGGCGGTGGGGCCCCACCGCCGGGGCCCGGGCCGGGCCTGCCCCCGCCCGCTCCCGCGCCTGGGCCGCCCGGCCCCCTGGCCGGCCCCGGGCCGCCGAGTCCCGGGCCGCCGAGTCCCGCTCCGCCGGGACCGCCTCGTCCCGGCCGTCTTCCTCCCGCACCGGTCGCTGCCGTCGCGGTCCTCGCCGTCCTGGCAGCCCTGGTGGCGCCTCTGCCGATGCCCAATCCGGTGGCGAGTCTGGCGCCGAAGGCGTACGGGCCGAGCGGCATACCGAGGGCGCCGAGGGCGACTTTGCGCAGGATCCGCAGACCGGGAACCTTGGGCCCGCCCGTGCCGCCGGTGATGGTCCGGGCAGGGGTGGTGACGATGCGTCGGATCCAGGAGGGGATCTTGATGAGGAGGTAGAGGGTGCAGCAGAGCAGCATGAGGTTGATGAGCTGAGTGCTGGAGCCGAGGATGACCAGGCCGTAGTTGTTCGGGTCGAGGAGGGCTTTGACGCAGACGAGGAAGGCGATGGCCTGGGCGATCTCGGTGCCCAGACAGCCGAGGTACGCGCGCCACCACAGGCGGGCGACGCCGTCGCTGAGCGGGTGGGCGTGGCAGGCGAGCATCAGCGCGGAGGCGACGGTGAGCAGGATGATCGCGGCGGTCCGCACCAGCACGGTGACCAGCAGGACGGCGCCGAGCGTGAGAGCGACGAGCTGGATCACCAGGATGTACAGGGGCGCTTCGCCGGTCAGTTGGGCGAGGAGCAGGCCGATCAGGGTGCCGGCGACGTCGTCCGCGCTGACGCCGTCCCCGAAGATCGCCGCCGCGACGGCGTTGGTCAGGTCGAGCAGGGTGGTGCAGATCGTCAGGGAGAGGTTGGAGGCGGCGATGCCCAGGACCAGCCTGGGCAGGAGGTCCTGGGCGCCCCAGCGTTGCTGGACGCTGCCGTGGGTCATGGTGGTGATCCCGGCGGCGAGGACGAACAGGCCGTAGCCGGCGACCGCGATGACCCGCATCGCCTCCCACAATTCCCGGATCCGGGAGGAGGAGGCGGGGTCGGGGGTGGTGAGCAGGGCGCGGACCACGGAGTTGATGAGCGGGTTGACGAGCGGTCGGATCAGGTCGGCGAGCCAGCCGGTGATGGCCTGGCGGATCTGCCCGGGGACGTCCCAGAACGACACCGATTCCCCGCCGCCACCACCTGGCCCGCCGTCAGGAGGCGCAGTTGGCGCGGGTCCGGGGGACGGCGCTGGCGTGGGAGTCGGCCGGGGCTTCTCGTTGACCGACGGGGTCGGAGTCAGGCCGGGTGTCGGTTCGAGCGTGCTCGTGGGCGGAGAGGGTACGGGCGCGGCCGGGGTCGCACCGGGCGCCGGCTGCGGCCCGCCGGGGTCGGCGTGGGCCCGAACCTGCGAGCAGGCCAGCACCACGGCGAGCATCACGAGCGTGGCACCGGCCACCACCGCCCACGCCCACCAGGGTCTTCTCGGGAATTGACGTGGCGTCACCTGGCGCCGACCAGGCCCTTGAGGATGTCGAGGATGACGGGGGCGAGGAT
The DNA here is from genome assembly GCF_040296285.1 of Kitasatospora sp. NPDC002227. Lineage (NCBI taxonomy): Bacteria > Bacillati > Actinomycetota > Actinomycetes > Kitasatosporales > Streptomycetaceae > Kitasatospora > Kitasatospora sp. NPDC002227. Next base: position 141,589 of record NZ_JBEOWY010000017.1, on the reverse strand, counting down.
CGCGATCATGTAGCCGATACCCGCGGACTTGATCGCGCCCTTCGCCTTCTCGACCTCGCCAGGGTCGCCCGCGGCCATGAGGTAGCGCAGGCCGCCGATGGTCAGGAACGTGGTGGCGATCGCCGCGACGATCCCCACGATCCACGCGGTGATGTTCGCGAACACCTGGTCGATCGTCGCCGGACCGGCAAGCCGGGCCGGGGCGGCGGAGGCGACGTGCGCGGTGAGGATGAGCAGCAGCACGATCGCTGCGAGCACCGCGGGCAGGGCGTAGGGGGAGCGGGGCGGGCGGCGCGGCCTGCGCCCGGGGTGGTTGCTCGGCATGGCACTCCTGACTGGCAGGACGGGGAGCGGGCGAGGGGAGTGGGAAGCCGCGTGTCCGGCGGCGGGGTGAGAGGGCGCCACCGGGGGCGGGTGCGCGCGTGGAGGGTCCGTGGGCCATCACCTCCCTCGCGGGAATCGGTGGCGAACGGGTGCAGCGGTGTCAGCGTCTGCGGCGGATCCCTCGGCGCCACCGCCGGTGCTGGCCGGTGGCGCCCTCTCACTGTCTAAAACCGTGATCGGACGGCGTGTCTAACGCCCAATCAGAAAAATCGCGGGAATTGTCAGCCGTTCAGGAGGCCCGCCCTCACCGCCTTGACCAGCCGCATCTCGGCCCGGTGGCGGCGCATCCCCATCGCCTCCACCGTCACGCCCGCCCGCTCGGCAAGCTCCCGCACCGAGACGCCCTCGAGGCGGGTGCGGGCGATCAGCTCCGCCTGCTCACGGCCCAGCAGCCCGCGCTCGACCGCCCGCTCCAGCACCTCATCGGGACAGCCGACAGGGACGCCCTCCTGCTCGGGCTGCTCGCCGAGGTCGGCCCGCACCTCGGCGTGGCGAAGCTGCTCCGTCCGGTAGGCGCGGGCGGCCCGGTCCGCGGCCCAGCACAGACTCGCCGGGATCCGGCCGGGGTCCGCCAGGGTGTCCAGGCGCGAGCGAAGGTCGACCGCCGCCTCCCAGAAGCCGGCCAGGGCCGCCTGCTGCACGTCGGTCTGCGACAGCTCGGGCGCCTCGCGACGCAGCCGGGCGGCGGTGCGCCACAGCCCGGAAAGCGCCATCGCGCACAGCACGGTGGGCCACTCCTCACCGCGCCACCCGGGCGTCTGGGTCAGGCCGAGCAGGCGCACCCAGATCGCCCCGCGCGCCTGGTAGCCGACCGAGGGGTGCAGCAGCAGCGCCCGCAGGCACGCCATGTCCAGCGGGTGCCGGGGCAGAGCGGCATCCAGGTCCCCGACCACGAGGGTCAGCGGACGGGGCCGCTCCACGAGGCGGCGCAGCTCCTCCTCCAGGGCCCGCAGCGGCTCCATACGGGCGGTGGTGTTCTCACGCATGACGGTTCTTCCCTTCGGCGATGACGGCGGGCTTTTCGCCGTCTGCGCCGAGTCCGCCAGGACCGCTGGGGACCATCCGGGGCCCGGCCGGGCAGGCCGTGGGCAAGCCCTGGGGACCAGCTGGGGGAGCAGTGGTCTCCGGGACCGTGGAGACAGTCCCGCTGCGTCCCCAATCCGGCCGTGACCAGCACGAATGTGCCGAACGCGGCTGGGGGTGCGCTGGGGGAGGCGGTGGTGGAGAAACTCCCGGAAATTCTTTGGACGGCCCCCTTGCGAGGCCCTCTTTACGGCCTGCGGGGAAAGCACGAAGGGACGCGCGGCGCGTACCGGGCAGCGGTATGACTTATCCGCGATCGGATGGACGGTGCGTTAGAAAACGGCCCAAAATCCGGTTTGTAGAGGTGTCAGCGTCAGGCGGCGGCCGTCGGGCCAACCCGCATGAACCAGCCCACCCGCCCCACCGCAACCCCGCCCCAGCCCGGCCTCCCGGGAACCCGCCGGGATGCCGACCAGCGGCCGCGCACCCCGCGTTCCAACCCCACTGGCGTGCCCCTGTCGGTGTGGCTGAGCGAACCGCTCGCCGGCTGCTGCCCCATCTGCGAAACCCCCATCGGCGCGGCCTGTGCCCACCGCCTCCCGCCCGGCCTGGCCAAGCAGATCGTCGAGGCGTTCACCGCCCGAGGCGACCTCGTGTACGTCCCCGAGGCCGGCAACGCCGCCTGCCTGACCGCCGCCGTCCAGACCGGCCGCAAGGTCCTCGCCTATGCCCCCACCCACCAGGCCGCCACCCTCGCCTACGACACCCTGCACACCCACGCCGTCCAGGTCGCCTCCCTCGCCGTCCTGCGACGAGGCGCCCCCGGCAACCTCCCGCCCGCCGCCGACCGGCACAGCGGCCAAGCGCAACTGGCCATCGCCGCGCCCCACGCCTTCGCCACCCCAGCCCAGCTCGCCGCGCTGACCGAGTCCTGCGCCTGGGCGCTGAAGCCCGACGGAGTGCTGGTCATCACCACCCGCCAGAGCACCGGACAGGACACCGCCGGACACCTCGTCGCCCACGCCCAGGCCGCCGGCCTGGTCTACCTGCAGCACATCGCCGCCGTCGAAGCCACCGTCACCGACGGCCATCTCGCACCCGCAGTCCCCGGCCGCGTCCAGCACCGCCGGGACTGCGTCTGCCACCACTCCCAGTCCATCCCGGGCCGTCACGCCTTGATCCACAACGACCTGCTCGTCTTGGTCAAGCCGTGAACGACCACGTGGGTTCAGGCAGTTCACAGCCCCCCAGCCGCACCGACCGCGAGGAGCCGATCATGACCACCAGCCCGTACGAGACAGCCCCCCAGGCGCAGGTCTGCACCGCCGGACCGCCCACGCCCCGCGTGCCCGTCGGCACCGTCGCTCCCGTGACCCTGGCCTGCCTGCCGACCTCGGTGTGGGTCACCGCGCAGAAGGACGCCCGCAACCAGCGCCGCGACCACTACACCCCCGAATCGGCCGCGCACCCCGCCAAGATGCTCCCCGCCATCGCCGCCCACGCCATCGCCACCTATACCACCCCTGGCCAGCTCGTCCTGGACCCGATGTGCGGCATCGGCACCACCCTGGTCGAGGCGGTGCACCTCGGCCGCGACGCCATCGGCGTCGAACTCGAAGGCCGCTGGACAGCCGTCGCCAAGGCGAACCTCAACCAAGCCCGAACGAGCGGGGCCACCGGCCGCGCCACGGTCCACACCGGAGACGCCCGCACCGCGCACACCGTCATCGGCGAGGAGCACCACGGCCGCGCCCAGCTCCTGCTCACCTCGCCGCCCTACGGCGCCTCCGTCCACGGCCAGGTCCGCGCCACCCGCGAGACCGGCCGACGCGGCATCGGCAAGTTCGACACCACCTACGGCAACAACCCCGCCAACCTCGCCCACGCCCCCACCGACGACCTCCTGGAGGCCTTCACCACCATCCTCACCAACTGCCTGCCGCTGCTCGCCCCGGGAGGTACGGTCGCGGTGACCGCGCGGCCCTGGCGTCATCACGGCGAACTCGTCGACCTGCCCGCCGCCGTCATCGCCGCCGGACAGGCGGCCGGACTCGTTCCGGTCGAGCGGTGCGTCGCGCTCCTCGCCGGCCTGCGAGACGACCGGCTGGTCGCCCGCCCCTCCTTCTTCCAGCTGAAGAACGTACGTGCCGCGAGGGCGGCTGGCGTGCCGATGCACCTGATCGTCCACGAGGACGTCCTGGTGTTCACCAAGCCGCAGACCCCGCAGCTCCCGGCGCAGATGACGGGCCTTCAGGGAGGTCCGAGCAGCCGGGCAGCGGCTACGTGACTTCCACCATGCTCTGTGGGCAGGCCGCGGCCTGCCCACAGTGGCCTCCTGCACCCCGCCCGCTTGCGGCTCCTCGGATACGTGATTGCCCCTCACCAGGCAGCCACGTGTCGAGACTCCTCGTCACTCGAATTGAAGGCGAGCCCGAATGAGCGATGTACATCTTCGGCAGGCCGGATTGGCCAGGCCTACCCAGCCTGCATCAGACCGGTCTGCTTGGGGTGCTGTGGATTTGGGTGACGGGCGCCTGGGCGTAGTAGTGGGAATGTTTAGAGCCGGGTCGATATTCGGGGCTGTTCCAGTTTTTGCGGACGCATGGCGCGTAACTGTTGGCGACGCATCGCTTGCAAGCGCTGTGTCCCGCATCCTGGGAGGCCGTCCGCGATGCTGGGAGCCGCCGCATCGGGGTAGCTGGGAGATCCTCACTCGCGCGAAAGGTGTGGATGTGGTCGTAGATCACTGTGGCGACCTTATGGCCGAGATGCGGATGCCGGACGCCTCTGGCGGATTTACCGAGGATGGTCGCTTCTGGCTGGCAGATGGGGTGCGGAGTCCCATATATGGGGCGGGCGTAGGGGGATATCGCAGGCGAGTAGAAGGCTCCCTTCTGAAATCTGCGCCGAGGCCTCACATTGCTGTTGTCTTTGGGTTGCTGAGTGATCCTGGGCTGGGAAGATTCGGTTTTATCTCCTCGGCGTGGTCGCTTATGCCCGCCGTGAGCGAATTGAGTCGCCGGCTCTCGTCGCGGGAAGGCAGTGTAGTTATTCGTCTCTCCCTGGCCCAAGGGGCACTGGCGGCCCCTCATGGTCGGGCAATTGCCTCGTACATCGCTCCCAGGATCCATATTCTGGATGGGATATGACCCTTGGTCAGGTCAGGTGTTGCCCGACGTGCGCTGAGCCTGGGTTCACCGTGAAGTCGTCAGCAGTGTGAGGGGCTCCAGGAGCGGAGCTTTGGCGTCGCCGATGCCCAATGTGTGTCACGGGCTCCTGCGGCGCGGGCCTGCAGGTCGATCGCCGCCACGCCGTCCGGGATACCGAGCATCAGCGGGTTGCCGATGAGCGCCATCGACCAGATTTCCGAACCCAGTCGTAGGTCTTGCGCTTCGCCCCCTTGCATAGGCTCCGTACCCGGATGAGCCCGTCGGACCACGCCGCGCAGACCAGAGGGCCTGCCATGGTCGAGCTGACGGCCACCGCGGTCACTGGGCAGGTGCGCCGGTCGGACGGTTCGGCCATCGGATCAGAGTGAGGGCCCCAGAATCGTCTAGCGTTACGTCAGCGCTTCCTAGCTGCGCGTATGGGACGTGAGGTTCTGGATGGACGGCGGCATCGAAGCCAGCGTCCTGGAGACGCTATACTGCTCGGCCCCGGTTGCGCCAGCCAACTCGCCTGGGAATATTACGAGTTAGAGGAGGCCGTCTTTTCAGCGGTCTGGCGCTGCTGGCGGATGGATATCCACGCCTACGGCGACCGCGGCGGCCGTTCCCCCGCTCGACCTGTACGAGCGCGTGCAGCGCCGCACCTCCGGCCTGCCCTACGGTGCCCTGGCGATGGAGCACGGCGGGCTCGCGGACCGGGCCCAGCGCCGCCGGGCCGTCCACCTGGGCATCCCGGACACATCCAGCAGCCGCTGCTCCACGACGCTGCCGCGATCCAGACCGAGTACTGGGGCGGCGAACGAGTGACCGCCCTCTTGGCCACCCGGGCCTGGCTCGACGCGGGTTCTGACATCTCGGCCGGCTCCGACTACCCCGTCGGCAGCTACGGCGCCGCCCACTTCCTCCACGGCCTGACCACCCGCTCGACCGTCGCCGGCGTCCTCGGCCCGGGCCAGGTCACCACTCGTGCCGAAGCCGTCCACCTCCACACCGCCGCCGCGGCTCGCCTCACCACTGAGGCTCACCTCCGCGGTTTGCTCACCCCGGGCCGCCTCGCCGACCTCACCGCCTGGCCCGAAAACCCGTTCACCAGCCCAGCCCTCGACGCCCTCCTTCCCAGCCACACCCTGCTCGGCGACACCATGGTCCACGGGCCCGAGGTGGAGTAGCAGTCACATCCTGCTCAGTGAGGGCCCGAGCCTGGCGATACCAGCTCGTGGAGCTTGGCGCGAGTTTCGGCGTCCGTCGAGTAGATGACCGTGCCGACCATCCCGCGGGTCAGCAGAACCTTGTAGGTGTTGCGGACGAAGCGGTCGACGTCGGCGTCACTGACAGACTTGCTGAGGGCCGGATCCTTGGATTCGGTACGGTCGCACACCCAGCGGTCGGACCGCCAGACGAGGTCGGGGCCGATGATCACTCCACACCAGTCGTACTCGAATCCCTGGGCGGTGTAGACGACCCCGACCTGGCCGAACCCGGCCGGATCGGTGGCCCAGAGAGCAGCCGGAGGCGCTCCGCCGACTGCGCGGTCACCGAAGACGTTCCACGGTCGGGCCCAGTCCCCGATCTGCACATCCAGCGGAAGCGGATCTGCCGACGAGGTCTTCTTCGTCCAGTTCCAGCAGTATCCGGCTGTGATGCGGGCGCTGTAACCCTCCGCGAGGCGAGCTGCAAGGAAATCCTCGAGCTCCTGAGGGCTGTCGGCCACCGTCAGTGTCATCCTGCCGTCAGACGTCCATTCCAGCGGGTCGCCTGGCGCAAGCCCCAGCAGTCGGACGACCCACTGAAGATAGGCATCACTGCCACCGGCACGGAAGTGCTTGTCCAGCTCGACCTCACGGAGACTCACGCCCATTTCCTGCGCAGCCTTCCTGATCCCTGCTGCTGTGCCGATCTCCCCAGGGCGTACGACTTGGTCCTCGTCCAGCAGGAAGACCGGGACGCGGGCCGCATCGATGAGTTCCTGGACCTGTGAGCGGCCTGTTCGCTGCGCCTGCGAGGTGTAGCGGTTGGCCGAGGTGGCCCGGATGCGGTGCGCTTCGTCGCAGATCAGGACGTCGAGGGACTCGTGCTCGGCAGTCAGGAAGGAGTTGAAGTACTTGAACAGGTCGCGTACCTCGCGCTTGCGGGCACCGGCCACCTTCCGCAAGGTGTGGGTGAAGGCATGCGATCCGGTCGCATGCATCACCGCATAGCCCCCACGGTAGAGTTCACCGAGCAAGGAAAGGCCGATGACGGTCTTTCCCGTGCCGGGGCCGCCGGTGACCAGCACCCCTTCCTTCCGGTCTGACCGGCCTGCCCGCCGGACCGCGTCGAGCACCAGCTCGAACGCCACCTTCTGCTCGTCCAGCAGGACGAACTGCTCGTGCTCGCGCACCTCGGCAGCCGCGGCCGACATGACCTGTGGCACCGGTCCGACCTTGGCGGAGAGAAGGCGGTCGGCGGACTCTGCGCCACCCCTCGGGGCAACTCGTGATTGCAGGAAGCCGATGAATTCTGCCCGGTGATCACCGGTGAAGAGCGCGACCTGGACGCCCGTGTCGGCGTTGTGGACGTCCTGCACCATGAGGTCCGTCGCACTGGGCAGGAATGCCACACCGGAGACCCGCTCAGGATGGCCCGTGAGCGTTTCGTTGTACGAAATCAGGTACTCGCAGTACCCACTCACCTGCTCGATCGGGTTGAGAACAGGATGTGCGAGGCCGGCGACCCGGTACAAGGAGGGGTGCTCGTGTTCGGGCTCGGCCCGTGACCAGAGCTTGACCTCGACGAGGACGTAGGACGGGGCCCCGGTTACGGGATGAATGCCCGCCAGGACGAGGTCGGCAGACTTGCTGGTGAATGGGAGCGTGTATCCGACGAGTACCTCGACCTCGTCGAGACCCGCCTCCAGGAGGACACCGAGAACCGCTGGAAGACCACGCTCCCACACCTGCAGGTCGCCGGGACTTGGCAGTCGCCCGCCTACCTGAAGGGCTTGTTGCTCGACCGCAGAGACCAGGTCCCCGGAGAGGGCCCGTACAGCGAGGACGGACGCTGGGCCGCGGTAGAACACTGTGCACTCCTCCATCGACCGGCACCGGTTCTCCGGTCCAGTTGGCTATGTGACTGTAACAAGACGGGCAATCGTGAGCAGGCACGCTCACTTGGGCAGCGCCCTGAGGATCTCTGGCCTGTCCTTGGGGTCGGAGTCGGCGAGGGCCTCACGGGCGATTTGGCGTGTCATCCGAGCCCGGACGATGACGCGGACGATCGCGGCGAGGGCGAGGAGCCCAGGAGTGATGGCGGAGAATGCGGACAGCACGGGAGTCCTTTGGAGGAGGCCACGTTCGGAGGCACGCCGAACGCAGGCAAGGCCTTATGCCGGATAAGAAGGTGCCGGGCGTGCGGATCGAGCCCGCGCCTCAGCTCGCTGGTCAGACGCCCCGAAGGTTGCGAGCGGAAGACACCTGTGGCCGTGTCACACAGGTGAGGTGAGAATTCGGCGTGGCGCTCGCGGACAAGGCCGTGGCGCTCGCGGGCATGCGCGAGGGCAGCATAAGGCAACTCCATTAGCGGATGGGGGGCGTATCCAAACCTCGGAAGCCCGTCGGGACCGTACTAGTGGACTAGTGGCGGTCACGATAGCACGTCCGGAGGCGTGGGAGGGCGGAAACTTCCCAATCCCGTTGTCAAGCCTGGTCCCGTGCCTCGGGAAATCACCTGGCGAGGCGCGGGGAGGCTGTGGCAAGGTCGGACCGTCCCGACAACAGGTGCCGCCGGAGCGCCCGAGGTCCTCGCAGGCCGAACCAGCGGGAGTAAGAGGCGGTTCACGGGGTGGCCGCACGCGTGACACGCGATCGGTGTCCTGAGCAGGCCCCGCTGGATTCCGGCCCACGACTGACCGAGCCCACCGCCTGAATCAAGCCGTTGCCGCCGCGAGGCGGCGCAGGTTGGAAGGGCGCCTTGTCCCGGACGCACCAACGACCGGGACCTCATCCCGTATGTTCTGGGGCGAGTTCAAGGTGCCAGTCGACCCCGAACGCCTTGGTACACAGGAGTTACTCCGAGCCGGGCGAAAAAGCCGTCTGCGAAATCCAGCGCTGCAGTCAATGCCCAAGTGGTGCAGCCGTGTCCAAGGCATTTATCCGGAAAGAATGGGTTGCCCTGGCCGGTGAAAGGGTTCAGGGAGAATTTTCGGTCTGCCAAGCCCTTCGTCAGCCCTGACGCTTGGATGGATTGGCCTGAGTCATCCCCTCCTGGGCGCCATCGCGGCTTGTAGTGCACGAGAACGTTTCGTAGCTGCACAAGCAGCTGCGCATCTTGGTATGGCTGTGCGCCCCTGTCGAACGGCTGCTTGCCGAGCAGGTGGAGTACGAGCTGAAATTTGTCGAGGAAGTCGTTCCGGTCCAACATCCCTGTCAAGTCGGTGAGAGATCGCCGCTCACCCGCTGAGAGGGCTCCGCGGCCCCCTCCGACCTCCAGGTTCTCGTGAGGTGCGGAGGCGAAGAGCTCGTTGAGCGACGCCTCCAGGAAGGCAACCGAGGCGAGGACCGAGGCCACGACGTAGGAGCGGTGTTCCGTCTGCTCCGCCTCAGCCCAGGTGAGTCCCCGGCGCTTCTCGTCGTCAGTGGGGGTGGCCCGGTTTGCCTCCATTTCCCCGCATTTCCGAGAGAACATCGCAGCTGCGAGTACTTGGTCCTGGGAATACCAGTGCCAAGTCATCAGTTGTGCACTGGCCTGCAGTTTCACTTCATCGTGTGTCTTCTTGTGCTTGAACACTCAGCTCTCGCTATCCGTGCTGGATCGCCCCGCATGGCCAACGTATGGTCATCGGCCAGGAGTCGAGATCGTCTATCGTCCGAATAGGTGATAGGGGCCGTCGATTCGGACTGACTCAGCGTTGGAGTCGTCGAAGTCTTACTCATTGAGAGGGGTCGTCGATTTCAGCGAGTTTGGTCGCCGCGAGCGTACTTCTTCCAGGTTCCACGGGCTTGTCAGCCGACGACCCCGGTGTGGACGGTGTGGTAGCCGAGCATTTCAGCGACGACGGATGGTGGCGCCTGAAGGGCCAACTGCTGCAGAGTCGCGGTTCGGCCGTCGAGAGTGGGGATGCCCGCGATGGAGAGCTGCCTTCCGAGGCTCGCAGGGTCCATCAGCTGCCGGGCTCGGCGGTCGGGAGAGAGCCGGGCTGGACCTCTGGGCAGCGGCGGAGCTGGGCGCAGTCCACATCAGCCTCATCCAGGGTGCCAAAGTGGTCGGCGCGTTGGAGATAGCGCCCGAGGAACGCTCCAGCGCATGGGAGATCTTGGTGGGCTTCCTGTCCTGCTAGGTGTGTGCACGCAGGGGGCCCAGGAGCATTCGGTCGGCTGGCCGGGCGCGATCTTGGATTCGCCGCTGGGGCTTCGTCGGTGTGCAGGGCGCCGCCGCCCTCGCCTTCTGGCGACTCCGGGGTTCGGTGGTTTGGTGCCGTTCTCCGTCTGGTTGGTGTCCGACGGTATGTGTCAGAGGCGAGTTGCCCGTGGTGGTCAGCCGGCGGGTGGGGCCGTTGCAGCCGGGCACGGTGCCCCTAGCCCTGCGCCTCGACCGTGATGAGCACTTTGCGTGAGGCGGAGGCTGTCCCGGGTCGGCAGTCGACCTCCTTGCAAGCTGCGCCGAAAGATGCCTCAGGCATTGTTCTTGTATGTTCCTACAAGCCATCCTGTGTACGGATTGGTGATCTCTGTGTGGATCTTCAAGGATTGCGTGTGAACTCGCTTTCGGCCTGGGTATCGGCAAGCATTGACGGTTGGGTGCGGGGCGCCCGAGTGCGCTCGGTCGGCCGGACCTAACTGCACCCGAGGTCTACCCTCCCGAAGTCAGAGAGCCTTCTTCATGCGTTTCTTGAATCCTCAGACCGGCACTATTGACGACCGTTATTCGGGACCGTACGACCTGACGTACGACGACGTCTTCATGGTCCCCAGCCGTTCCGCCGTGGGCTCCCGGCAGGGCGTGGACCTGTCGTCGAACGACGGCACCGGCACCACCATCCCGCTGGTCGTCGCCAACATGACCGCGATCGCCGGCCGCCGGATGGCGGAGACCGTCGCGCGGCGCGGCGGCCTGGTGGCCATCCCGCAGGACATCCCCACCGAGGTCATCTCCGAGGTGATCGGCTGGGTCAAGCAGCGTCACCTGGTGCACGACACCGCGCTCACCCTGACCCCCGGCGACACCGTCGCCGACGCGCTGTCGCTGCTGCCCAAGCGCGCGCACAACGCGCTGGTGGTCGTGGACGCGGCCGGCAGGCCGGTCGGCGTGGTCACCGACTCCGACTGCCAGGGCGTGGACCGCTTCACCAGCCTGGCCGACGTGATGTCGCGCGACCTGCTGCTCCTCGAGGAGGGCATCGACCCGCGCGTCGCGTTCGACAAGCTGAACGAGGCGCACCGCAAGCTCGCCCCCGTGGTGGACGCCGACGGCAAGCTGGTCGGCATCCTGACCCGCAAGAACGCGCTGCGCGCCACCCTCTACACCCCCGCGGTGGACGCCAACGGCAGGCTCCGGATCGCCGCCACCGTCGGCATCAACGGCGACGTGGCCGGCAAGGCCCGGACCCTGATCGAGGCGGGTGCGGACGTGCTCGTGGTCGACACCGCGCACGGCCACCAGGAGTCGATGATCAGCGCGCTGCGCGCCGTCCGCTCGCTGGACCCGCAGATCCCGATCGTGGCGGGCAACGTGGTCTCCGCCGCCGGTGTGCGCGACCTGGTCGAGGCGGGCGCGGACATCCTCAAGGTCGGTGTCGGCCCCGGCGCCATGTGCACCACCCGGATGATGACCGGCGTCGGCCGTCCCCAGTTCTCCGCCGTCCTGGAGTGCGCCGCCGAGGCGCGCCGGCTCGGCAAGCACGTCTGGGCCGACGGCGGTGTCCGCCACCCGCGTGACGTGGCGATGGCGCTGGCCGCCGGTGCCTCCAACGTGATGATCGGCTCCTGGTTCGCCGGGACGTACGAGTCGCCCGGCGACCTGCAGTCCACCGCCGACGGCCGCCAGTACAAGGAGAGCTTCGGGATGGCCTCCAAGCGGGCCGTCAGCAACCGCACCTCGGCCGAGTCGGCGTACGACCGCGCCCGCAAGGCGCTGTTCGAGGAGGGCATCTCGCACTCCCGGATGTTCCTCGACCCGGCCCGCCCGGGCGTCGAGGACCTGATCGACTCGATCGTCGCGGGCGTCCGCAGCTCCTGCACCTACGCGGGCGCGGAGAACCTCGAGGACTTCCACGAGAAGGCCATCGTCGGCCTGCAGAGCGCCGCCGGCTACGCCGAGGGCAAGCCCCTGCACTCCAGCTGGGCGTAAGCGGCCCGGAGCACCCGCGCGTGGCGCGGCTGTCGGTGACGGTCGGTAGGGTCCTGCGGGCCGTCACCACGACTGCCGTACCCACCGGAGGACACCCGTGCCCGCGCTCCACGACTTCGCCACCTGGGAACCGCTGCTGGCGCTCCTGCGGACCGAGCACGCCGACCGTCTCGCGGTCGGCACCGGCCACGTGACGGGACGCGTCAGTACGACGGGGTGGAGCCTGCCGCTGAGCCACCAGGGGCCGGCCGCCGAGGCGGCGCCGGTGCAGCGCGCTCTGGCGGAGGCGGGCGTCGGCGAGGTGCTGTTCGCGGCGGACTTCGCGCCGGACGGGCGGACGGAGCTGCACGTCTTCGTCACCGGCCCTGCCGTGGAGCCCCGTTACGGCGGTGTGAGCCCGGCCCCGGGCACGCTCCTGCTGGCCGAGGGCGCCGTCGCCGCGCCGTGGCGCCGACTGCCGGAGCCGGTGCCCGCAGCCGCGCCGGCGCCGTCCGCGGACCCGGCTCTGCTGGAGCGGACGCTCCGGGAGCGGCTGCCCGGGGCCGTGGCGGCGACCGAGGAGGAGTTCGCGGCAGCGGAGCAGCGGCTCGGCGTCCCGCTGCCCGAGGAGCTCAAGGCGCTCTACCGGGCGGTCGGGGCGGAGCCCGGCGCGCTGGACGGCTGGCCTCCGCCCGCGGCGCTCGCGATCGGCTGCGAGGCGTTCCCCCTGGAGCTCCTGTTCCTCGCCGAGGCGGCCCCGCGCGCCGCGCCGTGGGAGGAGGCCGCGACCACGGTGGCCGTCGCCGCTCCCGACGCCGCCGTCCAGACGCTGGCCGGATCGCCGGGCTGGATCGTCTTCGGCACCAACGGCGGCGACTGCTTCGCCGTCGACCTGACGCCCGGCCCGCGCGGCCACCTCGGGCAGGTCGTCCTCATCAACCACGGCGAGTACATCGGTGCGGAGCTGTGGGGCGAGTCCCTGACACAACTGGTCCTGAACGGCTTCGAGCAGGCGGTGCCGGCCGGTCGGGCCGCCGTCGGCGAGGGGCAGCGGCTGCCGCACACAGCGTGGATCGGTGACGGGCGCGACCTGGCCGAGCTCGGGCCGGCCGCCCACCCCGACCTGGAGGTCGTGGAGATCTTCAGCCACAGCGGGCCGCCCCTCGGTCTCGCCCCCATCGCCGGACTGCCGAAGGTGCGCACCCTGGTCGCGTACCCCGGCACACTCGCCTCCCCGCTGGAGGTCGCCGGCCTGACCGGCCTGGAGTACCTGGGGCTCGGTGCGCAGGAGTGGCGCGTACTGCTCGACGCCGGGGCCGTCCCCGCGGGGCTGTCCGCCGCCGGCATCGAGGTGCGCGGCGACGAGCACCCGCTGGCGGTCGTGGAGGTCGCGAACGAACTCCTCGCCCTCCGGGGGCGCCAGCCGATCGCCCGCACCAGCGTGAAGGGGCGGCTCCCGGCGGCCTGAGTCAGGCGAGCGGAGCGAGCAGCGCCCGGCTGACCATGCCGACCGAGCCGTCGAGGGCGGTGGTCAGGGCCTCGGCGGCGAAGGGGACGTGGCGCAGCTCCCAGAGGCTGACGACGGTGGCCCAGGCGGCGTCGCGGGCGCGGTCGACGGACCAGACGCCGATCACGTGCATCAGGGGGTCGGCGAGCTGCAACGGGCCCGGCTCGGGGAGGAGTTCGCGGCGGACCTGGCCCTCGACCTGGGCCAGCAGGTCGTTGATCCGGTGGTAGTCGGCCTCGACCTGGGCGGGGGTGCGGCCCGCCGTGCGGCAGTGCGCCAGGACGGCGAGCGGCAGGTCGTACTCGATGTGGGCGTTCATCCCGGCCAGGGCGTACTGGATCGGTGCGATGCCCGGCCGGGTGCGCAGCTCGAAGAGCGGGCGCCAACAGGCGCTCGGCGTACCGCCGTCGGCGCTCGCGGAGACGGCGGCCAGGTACCGGGCGGCGAACACGGCGTCCAGGCCGGCCATGCCGGGGGCGTCCTCGAAGTAGGCGGCCGCGAGGTGGTCGCGGACCAGCTCGGTGACGGTGAGGTACATGTCGTTGAAGACCCGGACGCCGTCCGCCTCGGGCAGCGCGGCGTCCAGCGCGGTGAGCTGGGCTATCACCTGATCGACCGTCAGGGACTGGGCGGTGTCCATCCGGGCCTCCCTCGGGGTTGGCGGCCAGCCTCCCACGGCGGGGCGGGCGGGGGAACGGGCGGGGCGGGTCAGTCCAGCCCGAGCAGGCGGCGGACGCCGAGCCGCAGCCGCTGGAGCGAGCTGCCCGGCCAGAGCGGACGGGGGTCGTAGTGGGCGTCCCAGACGAGCTGGCGCAGGTGGCGGAAGCTTCCACCCTGGCCGTTGTCCGAGTCCGTCAGGGCCTCCTCCCAGACGCGCAGATAGAGCGGGAGCTCGAGCTGGGCCCGGATGGCACCGCGCCACTCCAGCCACCTGGCCCGGGAGACCCAGCCCTCCTCGCGGAGCTCCGCCTGATCCTCGCAGAGCCGGAGGTAGAGGCGGACCAGACGGTCATCCGCCTCCCCGACGTCCAAGCCGCGCAGGACGGACTCGGGCATCTGGTCCAGCAGCTGCCAGTAGCGCCTGACGTAGATGTCCGACACCTCGCGCTGGCGGTTGCGTCTGGCCTGAGGGAAGGCCAGCAGGGCGCCGAACAGCACCGTGCCGGCCGTGACGCAGGCGGCGACCGCCTCTGCTACGGCCCAGCCGCTGTCGTGGTCCATGCACCCCACCTTCGGGGACCAGGAGCCCCGCTGCACGGCAGAATGCTTCTCCCGGGGTGGTGCGGATGACAGGCCCGGGGCCGATCGGGGGACGGGGGAGCGGAATGGACGGCGGGGGTGTGCCGCGGCTGCGGCCGTTCGCGGGGAGAGCCGTGGCGGGGGTGGCCGCCGGGGTGGCCGGGCTGCTGCTGGTGCTGTCGGGGCGGTACGGCTTCCATCGGGACGAGCTGTACTTCCTGATGGCGGGGCGGCACCCGGCCTGGGGGTACGTCGACCAGCCGCCGCTGACGCCCCTGCTGGCGCGGGCCTCGACGGCGGTGTTCGGGGAGAGCCCGACCGGCCTGCGGGTGGTGCCCGCACTGCTGGCGGCCGGGAGCGTGCTGCTGACGGCCCTGCTGGCGAGGGAGTTCGGGGCGGCCCGGCGCGGGCAGCTGCTGGCCGCCTGGGCGGCGGCCGGCTCGGCCTTCGTGCTGGCCGTCGGGCACCTGCTGCTGACCAGCTCGGTGGACGTGACGGCCTGGCTGGCCGTCTGCCTGCTGACGGCCCGGCTGCTGCGGACGGGTGACGGCCGCTGGTGGCCCGCCGTCGGGGCGGTGACCGGCCTGGCGCTGCTGAACAAGGACCTGGTGCTGCTGCTGGTGGCCTCGCTGCTGCTCGCCCTGCTGGCGGGCGGCCCGCGCGGGGTGCTGCGGGGCTGGTGGCCGCTGGCCGGGGCGGCGGTGGGGCTGGCGGTCGCGCTGCCCGACCTGTGGTGGGAGGCCGCGCACGGCTGGCCCGAGCTGACGGTGGCGGCGGGGATCAGCGCCAAGGACGGCCTGGGCAACCGGCTGATGTTCGTGCCGATGCAACTGCTGTACCTCTCCCCGGCGTTGGTACCGGTCTGGCTGCGCGGCCACCGGAGCCTGACCCGCAGCCCCGAGCTGCGGTGGGCGCGGGCCCTCGGCTACGCGTACCCGCTGCTGTGCGTGGCGGTGCTGGTGAGCGGCGGCAAGCCGTACTACGCGCTGCCGCTGCTC
Organism: Kitasatospora sp. NPDC002227; assembly: GCF_040296285.1. Taxonomy (NCBI): domain Bacteria; kingdom Bacillati; phylum Actinomycetota; class Actinomycetes; order Kitasatosporales; family Streptomycetaceae; genus Kitasatospora; species Kitasatospora sp. NPDC002227. Next base: position 125,969 of record NZ_JBEOWY010000017.1, on the reverse strand, counting down.
CTCGTGCTCACGGCGGCGGGCTGCGCGACCGCCGCCGCCGGTACCGGGCGGGTGCTGACCGGCGGGCTGCTGGCGGCGGCGCTGGTGAACGTGGTGATCACGCTGCCGGTGCTGCCGCCGAAGCTGCTGCCGGCCGTCACCTGGATCTACCCCGAGCAGGGCGAGCAGGTCGGCTGGCCGCAGCTGGCCATGGCCGCGGCCGACGGCTGGCGGCAGATCCCGGCCGAACTGCGGCCCCGGGCCGTGCTGTTCGCCGCCAACTACGGCGAGGCCGGGGCGCTGGCCCACTACGGTCCGGCGCTCGGCCTGCCCGCGCCGTACTCGGGCCACATGAGCCTGGCCGACTGGGGGCCGCCGCCGGCCACGGCGGACGGGCCGGTGCTGATCGTGCACCCGGACGGGCTCGGCGCGGTGGAGCGGGAGTTCACCGGCTGCCGACAGGTCGGCCGGGTGGACAACGGCCAGGGGTTGGCGAACCAGGAGCAGCACGCGGCCGTGGTGCTCTGCGCCGGGCCGGTGGCGCCCTGGGCGCGGCTCTGGCCCCGGCTGCGGCACTACTACTGATCCCGAAAGGCGAACTGGCCAGCAATGATGGCAGGTTGATGAAACCCCGCCGCCCTCCGGGAGCCTTGACGCTCCTCGGGGGTAATTGTTGAATCGATCATCCGGCAACCGGAGTTGTGGCAAATCTTCGTAGCGGCGGGGAGATCCGATTCATGTGCGGCATAGTTGGCCTGGTCTCGTTCGTTGACGATCTCTCCGGGCGGCAGGATCTCGTCACCGCGATGCGTGACGCCCTCCCGCTTCGCGGGCCCGACGCGGTGAGCGAGTGGGTCTCCCCGTGCGCCGTGTTCGTGCCGCGCCGGCTGGCGGTGGTCGACCTGGAGGGCGGGCACCAGCCCGCGATCGCCACCGATGCCGAGGGCCGCGAGAGCGTGGTGCTCAGCTACACCGGCGAGGTGTTCAACTTCACCGAGCTGCGGGACGAACTGCGGCGCCGGGGCCATGAGTTCCGCGACCGTAGCGACACCGAGGTGGTGCTGCGCGCCTACCAGGAGTGGGGCCCGGCCTGCGCCGAGCGGCTGCGCGGCATGTTCGCCTTCGCGGTCTGGGACGTGCGGCGCGAGGAACTCGTGCTGGTCCGCGACCGGTTCGGCATCTACCCGCTGTTCTACGCCGAGACGCCGCGGGGCTTCGCCTTCGGCTCCGAGCCCAAGGCGCTGTTCACCACCGGCCTGGTCGGCCCGGTGGTCGACCGCGAGGGCCTGCTCGAGGCCTTCTCCTTCACCCCGACACCCGGGTACTCGGTCTTCAAGCACACCCGCGAGGTGATCCCCGGCGAGGTGGTGCGCTACGGGCGAAACGGCGTGAGCCGGGCCCGCTACTGGCAGTTCGCCCCCGCCGCGCACACCGACGACCTGGCCGCCACCGAGCGCCGGGTGCGCGAGCTGCTCGAGGACATCGTCCGGCGGCAGGTCGAGGCGGACGTGCCGATCTCCTCGATGCTCTCCGGCGGCCTCGACTCCTCCGCCGTCTGCGCGCTGGTCAACCGCCAGCTCGGCGGCCAGGCGCCACTGCGGACCTTCTCGATGGAGTTCGCCTACCACCTGGAGAACTTCCGCCCCGACGAGGTGCACGACTCGGCGGACGCGCCGTACGTGCACCAGATGGTGGCCCATCTCGGCAGCGAGCACCGGGAGTTGCTGATCCACCGGGACGACCTGGCCGACCCGCGGGCCCAGGCCGAGGTGGTGCGGGCGATGGACCGCCCGGCGGCCGGACTGGACATGTACGTGTCCCTGCACCGGCTGTCGCAGGAAGTCCGGAAGTTCTCCACCGTCACGCTGACCGGCGACGGCTCCGACGAACTCTTCGGCGGGTACGTCTGGTTCCACGACCCGTTCTACGTGGACTCCAAGACCTTCCCCTGGCTCGGCGCCTCGCACCGGATGGAGTTCCTCTCCGGCCTGCTCGACCGCAAGCTGTACGCCGAGCTCGACTTCCCCGGGTACGTCCGCGAGCGCTACCGGGAGGCGCTCGCCGAGGTGCCGCTCAGCGGTGACGAGAGCCCGCGGGAGCGGCGGATGCGCGAGATCACCTACCTGAACATGACCCGCTACCTGCGGGTGGTGCTCGACCGCAAGGACCGGCTCGGGATGGCCGCCTCGGTCGAAGGCCGGGTGCCGTTCTGCGACCACGAGCTCGCCGAGTACGTCTACAACGTGCCGTGGGAGATGAAGGTCGCCGACGGGCGGGAGAAGAGCCTGCTGCGGGCCGCCGTGCGCGACCTGCTGCCGGCCGCCGTCCTCGAGCGCAAGAAGTCCCCGTACCCGACCGTGCAGGACCCGGCCTACCGGATCGCGCTGCGCGAGCAGCTGCGCGCCATCCGGGCCGACCGCAGCGCCCCGGTCAACGAGCTGCTCGACGCCGACCGGGTCGACTCCGCGCTGTACGAAGCCTCCTTCGGCCTGCGGGCCGGGGTGACCAGGATGAGTGTGGAGGCCGCCGTCCAGCTGCACCACTGGCTCTCCTCCGGCGTCACCGTGGAGCTCTGATGACCCTGGTCGAGGGCTTGCTGGCCGCCTGTGCGGCGCACCCAGGGCGGGCCGCCGTGGTGGCGGGCGGCCGGGAGCACAGCTTCGCCGAACTCGACCGGCTCTCCGGGGAGATCGCGGCCGGGCTGGCCGCACGCGGGGTCCGGCCGGGCGAGGTGGTGGGGCTGCTGGCCCCGCGCGGCTGGTGGCGGTGCGCCGCCCTGCTCGGCGTCTGGCGGGCCGGCGCGGCCGTCAACTCGCTCGACCCGTCGGTGCCGCAGGCGCGCACGGCCCACCTGGTGAAGGTCTCGGGCACGGTTCTGGTGCTGCGCGACCCGGGCACGGCGGAGGCCGGGCTCGGGGTCGCCGAGCTCCCGGTCGACGAACTTCCCGTCTGCGGAGCAATGTTGGCCGAGAGCGGGCCGCTGGCGTACGTGATCGGCACCTCGGGCTCGACCGGTGCGCCCAAGTGCGTCGCGGTGCCCTCGGTGGTGCTCGCGGACATCGCGGACTGGCACCGGGCGGGCTGGGTGTTGCCCGAGGTGCCGAGGACCTGCCACGCGGCCTCGGTCGGATTCGACGTCGGCTACCAGGAGTTGGTGGCCGCCTGGGCCAGTGGCGCTGCCCTGGTGGTCGCGGACGACGAGCAGCGGCGCGATCCGTTCCTGCTCGGCCGGCTGCTCGCCGAGCAGGCGGTGGTGCGGGCCTTCCTGCCGGTCACCGGTCTGCACGCGCTGGCCATCGCCTGCGGCGCCACCGGCAGGCAGCTGCCGGCGCTGCGGGAGGTGGTGGTGGCCGGGGAGCGGCTGGTGGTCAACCGTGAGGTGCGGGCGTTCTTCGCGGGCCTTGACGCCGAGTTGGTCAACCACTACGGGCCGAGCGAGACGCACGTGGTGACCGAGCACCGGCTCTCCGGGGATCCGGCCGACTGGCCCGTGCTCCCCGCGCTCGGCGGCCCCGCCGTGAGCGCGGAGCTGTACCGGGTGGCGGAGGGCAGACTGCGGGCCTTCGAGGAGGGCGAGGAGGCCGAACTGGTGGTCGGCGGGCGTTGCCTGGCCGTCGGCTACCTCGGTGACGACCGGCTCACCGCCGAGAAGTTCCGCGAACTGGCGGATGCAGACAGCCAATTGCGGCGGGTCTACTTCACCGGTGACGTAGTGCGGTGCGAGGACGGTCTGCTGCACTTCGTCGGCCGGGCCGACGATCAGCTGAAGGTGCGCGGTTACCGGGTGGAGCCCGGGGAGATCGAGGCCGTGCTCAGTCAACTGCCGGGCGTGCGCCGGGCCGCCGTGGTCGGCCGCACCCGGGCGGGTTCCACCACCCTGCACGCCTACGTGGTGCTCGACCCGGCGGCCGAGCCCACCGCCGAGGCCCTGCGGGCCGCCTGCGCGGCGGAACTGCCCGACTACATGGTCCCCACCCGCTTCCTGCGGGTGGCCGAACTGCCGCTCACCACCAGCGGGAAGGTCAAACGACGTGAACTCGACGGCACCGGCGAGGCCCTCGCCTGACCAGCCCGTAGTTGTCCCGCTGTCGCCCGCGCAGGAGTCGATGTGGCTGGAGCAGCTGCTCCACCCCGAGAGCATCAACGGCGGCATCTTCTCGGTGCTGGTGCGCGGCGCGGCGACGGCCGGGCAGCTGCGGGCGGCCTGCCTGGCGGTGTGTGCGGACCATCCGCAGCTGCGTGGGCTGGTGGTGCCCGGGGAGGGCGCGACGCCGGCGCGGATCGCCGTGCACCCGGCGGAGCAGGTGCTCAGCTTCGAGCAGGTGACGGTCGCGGCCCCGCCCGGGGAGGAGCTGAGCTGCGCCCGCCGGTGGCACCGCGAGCACCGGCTGCGGCCGTGGCGGCTGACCGAACGGCCGCCGATCGCCTTCTACCTGCTCGAACACGACGAGCTGCGGCGGACCTTGGTGGTGGCGGTGCACCACATCGCCTTCGACGGGCGGTCGAAGTTCCTCTTCGCCCGGCAGTTCCTGAGCGCGCTCGGCGAGCTGCGCTCGCCGGAGGGGTTGCGGCCACGGGCGGCGGTGGACATCCCGGAACATCCGTCGATCGACGCCGAGCTGGCCGAGGTGGTCGGGCACTGGCTGGCCGCCGACCTGCCCAACCTGCCGGGGCTGGTGCTGCCGCGCCGCGAGAGCGCGCTCCCGGCCGGCGGCCGGACGGTCGAGCCGACCCCGCGCTTCGACCTGCCCGCCGAGACCTGCGCCCGGCTGGCCGCGCTGGCCAAGGCCGCCGGGGTCAGCTTCTTCACCGGGCTGGTGGCCGGGGCGGCGGCGCGGCTGCACGAGTACGGGAACACCCGCTTCGTCCTCGGCATCCCGGCGGACACCAGCGAGCCGGGCACCAGGGAGCTGATCGGGCTGCAGGTCAACGTGGTGCCCTGCCTGGTCGACGTCCCCGCCGGGGCGAGCTTCACCGACCTGCTGGCCGTGAGCGGGCGGGCGCTGGCGCTGGTGCAGCGCCACCGGCGGGTGCCGTTCGCCTGGGTGCTGCGGCAGCTGCGGCAGCGGCACGGGGTGGACGTCACCCAGGGCGCCTTCGACGGAGTCGGGGTCTCCTACCCGACGGTGGTCCGTGACCTCGGCGAGGTGCCGGGGCTCGAGGCCGAGTGGGACTTCTTCGCGCCGAACTCCACCCAGTCCTTCGACCTGACCCTGCAGCTGCGGCGGGAGGGGGAGGGCGCGTACGGGCGGCTCGACCACTCCACCCTGGTGCTCGACGGCGCCGCCGCCGGGCGGTTCGCCGCCGGGTACGCCCGGCTGCTCGCGGCGGCGACGGCGGAGCCCGGCCGGCCGCTGGCGGAGCTCTTCGAGCCCGGGGCGGAGGCGGCGGCGCCGCCCGGTGAGCCGGCGGGGCGGCCGGTGGTGCGGTTCCAGCCGGCCCGGGCGGAGCAGCTGGACCTTGAGGACGAAGCCCTGGGGTGGCTGGGCCGCTGCGAGTGGCCGGCCGGCGGGGCGGTCCTGACCGGTGGGCCGGCCGGGCGCCGCTACCGGGTGGTGACCCCGGCGGGGCGGGCCCTGCCGCAGGGCGTGCCCGGGCTGCTCGCCTTCGCCGACGACCCCCGGCCCAGCGGGTACCGGGCCTGGATCGACGGCCAGGGCCGGATCCGGCTGCTCGGCCCGGCCGACCGGGTCCGCGACTGGGTCGGCCGCCGCCTCGACCTCACCGAGGCCGAGGCCGCGGTGGCCGCCCTGCCCGGCGTCCACGCGGCAGCGGTCGAGCTCACCGGCGAGGCCGGCGCCCTGCGGGCGGTCGTGACACTGACCCTCGCCGACCCGGCTGCCGCAGACCCCCGCACCTGGCGCCGCGCCGTACGGCGGGTGTGGCCGCCCGGCTGGCCGCAGGTGTCCGAGGTGCGCCTGAACGGGTGATCACGGCCCGGAAGGAGCAGTATTCGCTGTGGTGTGGGTCACGTGGCGGAATTTCATCTGACAGACCGTCAAAACAGCTGACGGATCGTCATGTCCAGTACGGGCAGCCCTGATTGTTCACTGACGGATCGTCAGATTCGATCGCCGAAAGGCCAGTTGGGCCGGAAAGGCCCCCAGGCGCCCGCTCCGGCCCCGGGCTAGCATCGGTCGGGTTGTCCGGAGCGAGGAGCAGATGGGCGCCATGACTGCAGAACCGATCCTGCCGATCACCACAGCGCGAGCGCTGTTCCCGGGCCGCCCGGCCGCCGCGCCGCGCACCCTGGTCGATCTCCTGGACGCCACCGTCCGTGACCACCCGGGCGAGCCCGCCCTGGACGACGGCCGCACCGTGCTGAGCTATCGCGCGCTGGCCGCCGAGGTCGAGCAGCTGCGCCGCAGGCTGGCCGCCGCCGGGATCGGGGCGGGGAGCCGGGTGGGCGTACGGGTGCCCTCGGGCACCAACGACCTGTACGTGTCGATCCTGGCCGTGCTCGCGGCCGGCGCCGCGTACGTCCCGGTGGACGCCGAGGACCCTCAGGAGCGGGCCGAGCTGGTCTTCGGCGAGGCCGAGGTCGCCGCCGTGATCGGCGCCGAGCGCTCGATCGAGGTGACGGCGCCGCGACCGGGGGCCCAGGAGCGCCGCCCCACCCCGGCCGATGACGCCTGGATCATCTTCACCTCCGGCTCGACCGGCAAGCCCAAGGGCGTGGCCGTCACCCACCGCAGCGCCGCCGCCTTCGTGGACGCCGAGGCCGCGCTCTTCCTCCAGGAGGAGCCGATCGGCCCGGGCGACCGCGTGATGGCCGGGCTCTCGGTGGCCTTCGACGCCTCCTGCGAGGAGATGTGGCTGGCCTGGCGGCACGGCGCCTGCCTGGTGCCGGTGCCCCGCGCCCAGGTGCGCAGCGGCGCCGACCTCGGCCCCTGGCTGGCCGAGCAGGAGATCACCGTGGTCTCCACCGTGCCGACCCTGGCCGCGCTCTGGCCGGCCGAGGCCCTGAACGAAGTCCGCCTGCTGATCTTCGGCGGCGAGGCCTGCCCGCCCGAGCTGGTGCAGCGCCTGGTCACCGAGGGCCGCGAGGTCTGGAACACCTACGGCCCCACCGAGGCCACCGTGGTCGCCTGCGCCGCACTGCTCACCGGCGACGGCCCGGTCAGGATCGGCCTGCCCCTGGACGGCTGGGACCTCGCCGTGGTGGACGAGGCCGGCGAGCCCGTCGCGGCGGGCGGCACCGGCCAGCTGGTGATCGGCGGCGTCGGCCTGGCCCGCTACCTCGACCCCGAGAAGGACGCCGAGAAGTACGCCCCGCTCGACTCGCTCGGCTGGCAGCGCGCCTACCGCAGCGGCGACCTGGTGCAGGCCGACCCGGCGGGCCTGCGCTTCCTCGGCCGCACCGACGAGCAGATCAAGCTGGGCGGGCGCCGGATCGAGCTCGGCGAGGTGGACGCGGCCCTGCAGGCCCTGCCCGGCGTGGCCGGGGCGGCTGCCGCCGTCCGCACCGCGCGCGGCGGCAACCAGCTCCTGGTCGGCTACCTGGTGATCCAGGACGGCTTCGACCGCGAGCAGGCCGTCGAGCGGCTGCGCGCCGAGCTGCCCGCCGCCCTGGTGCCGCTGCTCGCGCCGGTCGACAGCCTGCCCACCCGCACCTCCGGCAAGGTCGACCGCCATGCCCTGCCCTGGCCGCTGCCCGAGCTGGAGAGCGCCGGGCCGAGCGAGCAGCTGTACGGCACCGAGGCCTGGCTGGCCGAGCAGTGGGCCGAGATCCTCGGCGTGCAGGTGAGCGGGCCGCGCGACGACTTCTTCGCGATCGGCGGCGGCAGCCTGGCGGCGGCCCGGCTGACCACCCTGCTGCGCACCCGCTACCCGGGCGTCGCGGTGCTCGACATCTACCAGCAGCCGACCCTGCGCAAGCTGGCCCGGCACCTGGAGGGCTCCGCCGCCGAGGGCGGCGAGGCGCGGACCGTCAGCCTGGTGCCGACCAGGGCCAAGGTGCTGCAGCTGCTCCTGCTGATCCCGCTCCTCACCGTGGTCGGCCTGCGCTGGACGGTCGCCCTGCTCGCGGCCGGCAACCTGCTCACCCGCCTCGGGGACTTCCCCTGGGCGCCCACCGCCTCCTGGTGGGCGGTCGCCGCCGGGGCCCTGGTGCTCTGGACCCCGCCGGGCCGGCTCGCCCTGGCGGCCGGCGGCGCCCGGCTGCTGCTGCGCGGCGTGCGCCCCGGCAGCCACCCGCGCGGCGGCAGCGTGCACCTGCGGCTGTGGACGGCCGAGCGCCTGGCCGAGCTGTCCGGCGCCACCTCGCTCTCCGGCGCCTGGCTGACCCGCTACGCCCGCGCGCTGGGCGCCAAGGTCGCCCCCGAGGTGGACCTGCACTCGCTGCCCCCGGTCACCGGGATGCTCAAGCTCGGCCGCGGCTGCGCCGTCGAGGCCGAGGTGGACCTCTCCGGCTACTGGCTGGACGGCGACCGGCTGGAGATCGGCCAGCTCAAGGTCGGCTCCGGCGCCGTGGTCGGCACCCGCTCCTCGCTGCAGCCGGGCGCCAAGGTCGGCAAGCGGGCCCAGGTGGTGGCCGGCTCCAGCGTGACCGGCCAGGTGCCGACCGGCCAGCGCTGGGGCGGCGCGCCCGCCGTGAAGCTGGGCCGCGCCGAGCGGTTCTGGCCCAAGTCCCGCGCGCCGCGCCGGGCCGGCTGGGCCGCGCTGTACGGCGCGGGCGGGGCCGTGCTGAGCCTGCTCCCGGTGCTGCCGGGCCTGGCCGCGCTGGCCGTGCTCTCGCTGACCGTCCCGCAGGGCGTCGGCCTCGGCGAGGCCCTCGGCGGCGCGCTGCTCGGGCTGCTGCCCGCCACCCTGGCGTACGGCGCCGTCTACGCGGCGCAGCTGGTCGCCCTGGTGCGGCTGCTGAGCGTCGGCCTGGTGACCGGTGTGCACCCGCTGCACGGCCGGGTCGGCTGGCAGGCCTGGACGGTCACCCAGCTGATGGACCAGGCCCGCGAGGTGCTCTTCCCGCTGTACGCCGGGCTGGTCACCCCGCTGTGGCTGCGGGCGCTCGGCATGCGGGTCGGCAAGGGCGCCGAGGTGTCCACCGTGCTCGCCCTGCCCAGCCTGACCACGGTCGGCGACGGCGCGTTCCTGGCCGACGACACCCTGATGGCGCCCTACGAGCTGGGCAACGGCTGGCTGCGCCTGGGTGAGGCGAAGGTCGGCGAGCGGGCCTTCCTCGGCAACTCGGGGATGACCGCGCCCGGCCGCTCGGTGCCCGAGCGCGGACTGGTCGGCGTGCTGTCGGCCACCCCGGAGAAGGCCAAGAAGGGCAGCTCGTACCTGGGCATGCCGCCGATGAAGCTGCCGCGCGCCGCCGACCAGGCCGACCAGAGCCTGACCTACGAGCCGCCGGCCCGGCTGCTCTGGGCGCGCGGGCTGGTCGAGGTCGGCCGGGTGCTGCCGGTGCTCGCCTCCGGGGCGCTCGGCCTGCTGACGGCCGCCGCGCTGTCCCGGCTGGCCACGGCCTGGTCGCCGGTGGCGGCCGGGCTGCTCTCGGGCCTGGTGCTGCTGGGCGCGGGTGCGGTGGCCTGCGCGGTCGCGGTGGTGGCCAAGTGGGTGCTGGTCGGTCGGTTCCGCGCGGTGGAGCACCCGCTGTGGAGCGGCTTCGTGTGGCGCAACGAGCTCGCCGACACCTTCGTCGAGGTGCTCGCGGTGCCGTGGCTGATCGGGTCGGTGCCGGGCACCCCGGCGCTCAACCTGTGGCTGCGGGCGCTCGGCGCACGGGTCGGCCGGGGCGTCTGGTGCGAGAGCTACTGGCTGCCCGAGGCGGACTTGGTGACGCTGGGTGACGGGGTCAGCATCAACCGTGGCTGTGTGGTGCAGACCCACCTCTTCCACGACCGGATCATGAGGATGGATACTGTGGAACTCCGCGAGGGCGCCACCCTGGGCCCGGGCGGCATCGTGCTGCCCGGCAGCACGGTGGGCGAGCGCAGCACGCTGGGCCCGGCCTCGCTGGTGATGGGGGCCGAGTCGGTACCCGCGGACACGCGGTGGCTGGGCAACCCGATCGAGGCGTGGCAGACCACGTCATGACCACCAGTCCCGGCCCGCAGGAAGCCCTCGCCCCCGTGAAGTCCAAGCACGCCCCCGCGGCCGCCGGCGCCCCGGACCCGTACTTCCCGAACAGCGGCGACCACCGCTTCCGTGCCCACCGCTACGAGCTGACGCTGGACTACCAGCCCGGCCCGAACCGGCTGGCCGGCAAGGCCCGGGTCAGCGCGGTGGCCAACACAGCGCTGGAGGAGTTCGCGCTGGACCTGGCCGAGTTCCGGATCGGCCGGGTGCTGGTCGACGGCAAGTCCGCCGCCCGGTACACCCACCGGGGCGGCAAGCTGCGGATCCGCCCGGCCAAGGTGCTCGCGGCGGGCGCGGCCTTCACCGTCGAGGTGCACTACGCGGGCAACCCGCGCCCGGTGCGCAGCCCCTGGGGCGGCCTGGGCTGGGAGGAGCTGACGGAGGGCGCGCTGGTGGCCAGCCAGCCGATCGGCGCGCCGTCCTGGTTCCCCTGCAACGACCGCTCGGCCGACAAGGCGACCTACCAGATCGCCGTCACCACCCCATCCCCGTTCACCGTGGTGGCGAGCGGCCGCCTGCTGACCCGCACCACCAAGGCCTCCAGCACCACCTGGGTGTACGAGCAGAGCGCGCCGACCTCGCCGTACCTGGTGACGGTCTCGATCGGGCACTACCGCCCGGTGCCGGTGGCCGCGCGCCCGGGCGTGCCGCAGACCGGGTACGTGCCCGACCGGCTGGTGCCCGCCTTCACCCGGGACTTCGCCCGGCAGCCCGAGATGATGGCCCACTTCACCGAGGTCTTCGGGCCCTACCCGTTCGGCGAGTACGCGGTGGTGGTCGCGGACGAGGAGCTCGACGTCCCGGTCGAGGCCCAGGGCGTGGCCACCTTCGGCACCAACCACCTCGGCGGCGGCTGGGAGCGCGAGCGGCTGATCGCGCACGAGCTGGCCCACCAGTGGTTCGGCAACAGCGTCACCATCGCCGACTGGCGGCACATCTGGCTCAACGAAGGCTTCGCCAAGTACGCGGAGTGGCTCTGGTCCGAGCAGGCCGGCGGCCCCGTCGCCGCAGCCCACGCGGCCGCCGCGCACCGGCTGCTCGCCGGCCTCCCGCAGGACTTGGTGCTCGGCGACCCGGGCCGCAAGCTCATGTTCGACGACCGCCTCTACCAGCGCGGCGGCCTGGCCGTGCACGCCCTGCGCCAGGCCCTCGGCGAAGAGCCGTTCTTCGCCATGCTGCGGGACTGGGCCTCGCTCAACCGGCACGGCGTGGTCGCCACCGCGGACCTGGTGGCGCACGCCTCGCGCTACGCCACCACCCCGCTCGGCCCGCTGTTCGAGGCCTGGCTCCAGCAGCCGGAGCTGCCACGGCTTTAGGGTCTGTCCGGCCGATCACGCCAGGCGGGCGACGCCGGGGCACGCGCCTCGCCGGCTTCTCCTCAGTCGCCGATGCTCCGCATGGACTTCTTCGTCGGCGCCGCCGATGCACGCACCCCAACGCCGCCCGCTGATCTGACGTGATCGGCCGGACAGACCCTAACGGCTGGCCGTGCTGACGGGGTGTGACCTAGGTTGGGTCCGACCACCAGGCACGACCGAGAGGCCCAGATGACCGCCGAGCTGCTCCCGACCACCCGGCGTGCCCTGCTGCACCGGCTCGCCGTCGCGCAGGCCGAGGGGCGGACGCCCTCGCTGGTCGCCGGGGTGCTGCGGGACGGGTCGTTGGTCTGGGACGGCGCGCGCAGCATGGTCGACGGGCACGCGCCCGACCTCGACGTGCAGTACCGGATCGGCTCGCTCACCAAGACCTTCGTCGCCGTCCTGGTGCTGCGCCTGCGCGACGAAGGCCTGCTCGACCTCGCCGACCCGCTGGCCCGCCACCTGCCCGGCACCCCGGCCGACGGCGCCACCGTCGCCCAGCTGCTCGCGCACTCCGCCGGGCTCGCCGCCGAGACGCCCGCGCCCTGGTGGGAGCGGACCGACGGCTCGCTCCGGCCCTCGGTCGGCGACCTGGTGGAGCCCGCGCCCAAGCACCCCGCCGGGCGGCGCCACCACTACTCCAACCCCGGCTACGCCCTGCTCGGCGCGCTGGTGGAGCGGCTGCGCGGCCGGCCCTGGGGAGAGGTGCTGCGGCGGGAGGTGCTGGCCCCGCTGGGCATGACCCGCACCACGCTGCTCCCCGCCGCGCCGCACGCCGGCGGCTTCGCCGTCCACCCCTGGGCGGACGTGATGCTGCCGGAGCCCCTCACCGACACCGGCCTGATGGGCCCGGCGGGCCAACTCTGGTCCACCGGCGCCGATCTGGCCCGCTGGGCGGCCTTCCTGGCGGGCGGGGACGCGACAGTGCTGAGCCTGGCGAGCCTGGAGGAGATGCGCCGCCCCGCCGTCGGCCCGGAGGACGACGGCTGGACCTCCGCGTACGGCCTCGGGCTGCAACTGCGCCGCCACGAAGGCCGGGTGCTGTACGGGCACTCCGGCTCGATGCCCGGCTTCACGGCCGGCCTGTGGATCAGCGAGCCGGACGGCCTGGCCGCCTTCGCCCTCTCCAACGCCACCAGCGGTGCCAACACCCCGCTGCTCGCGGCCCGGTTGATCGCCCTCACCGCCGAGCACGAGCCCCGGCTGCCCGAGCCCTGGCGCCCGCTCGCCGAGGTCGACCAGGAGCTGCTGGCCCTCACCGGCCCCTGGTACTGGGGCGCCGCGCCGAACGTGCTGCGGGTGAAGGCCGACCGCCACCTGGAGCTCGCCCCCCTCGGCGGCGGCACCCGCGACTCCCGCTTCCGCCCCGAGCCGGACGGCACTTGGACCGGCCTCGACGGCTACTACGCGGGCGAGACCCTCCGGGTGGTCCACACCCCCGACGGCGCCGTCAGCCACCTCGACCTCGGCTCCTTCGTCCTCACCCGCGAGCCCTACGGCCCGGCCGCCGCCGTCCCGGGCGGGGTGGACGAGGAGGGCTGGCGGGCGTACTGACGGCGCCTGCGGTCAGAGCTGGGCGGCGGCGAAGCCGGTGAGGAGGACCAGGAAGCCGCCGATCTCGCCGACGATCAGCAGGGCCAGGACGCCGCGCATGCTGCTCGGGGGGTTGTGCATCTGGTTCTCGGTGGTGCCCTGCAGGCCGAGGCGGGTGTAGTTCGCGATGGTGATCAGGAAGAGTGCCACCATGGTGCCGCCGGCCGCGAGGTTGACCCCCGCGGGCCACTCGGAGAACTGCACGAAGGCCGAGACGAGCCCGGCCGCGAAGGAGTAGAGCAGGGCCGAGCGGTGGGCGATGTCGACGTAGGGGTGCGCCTGGCCGGTCGGCGAGGTGGACATCTTCTGCCACTTCCACACCCCGAGCAGCAGCGCCACCGTGAAGATGACGCCCGCGAAGAAGAGTATCCAGGCCGTGTCGGTGTGCAGGGTCACGTCGAAAACCTCTCGAAAAGAGCGTGGCTGAGCGGAAGTCAGGCCAGAGGCTAGCAGCAGGGCGGGCCGCTCAGGCCAGGCCGAGGAGATGGAGTTGCTCCCGGGCCTCGGGGTGGTCGAAGGCGCCGACCGTCTCGCACAGCCCCAGGGTGTGGCGGCCGGCCTCGCGGACGGTGGCGGCCAGGACGTCCTCGCGGTAGCAGTCCGCCAGAACGTCGGCCGTGGTGCCGGCCGGCAGGCCGACGGAGCGCAGGGCCGCGCGGACCGGCGCCAGGTCGGGGCGCAGGCAGTCGTTGACGAAGTGCGGCATCGCGCAGGCGACTCGGCGGCGCAGGGCGGGGGAGAGGGCGGCCCAGAGCTCCTTGAAGAACTTCACGAAGTAGGCGTGGTGGTGGACTTCGTCGCGGACGTGGTCGTCCACCGCCTCCCGGACCACCCGGAAGACGCCCTGGTCGCGCGGGATCTGGGCGAGGAAGCGGGTGACGACCGTCTCGAAGGCGACCACCTGGAGCAGCTGGCCGAGCGAGCCGTGGCCGGGCAGGAAGGTCTCGGCCGTGCGCTCCAGCCGGGCCAGCCGCGGGGCGAAGTCGTAGGGCAGGGCGGGGATGCCCAGCGACTTCTCCACCTGCTGGACGAGGTCGAGGCTGAAGAGGGCGTGGTAGCCCTCGTCGCAGTAGATCTTGAAGGCGTCCAGCCGGGCCCGCGGGTCCAGGGTGAAGTCCACCTGCCCGTGCGCGATCAGCGCGGTGCCCCGGTTCACCACCCTGGTCTCCAGGTGGGTGGTGAAGTACATGTACTGGTAGAAGTGCTGGGCGAGCAGGGCGGCGCGGGCGTCGGTGCCGAGCTCCGCCACGGCCGGGTGGGCGAGGTGCGGGACGAGCTGCGCGGGGAAGACCGCCAGGCCCGCCTCGCGCTCCTCGGCCAGGGTGCGGCGCGGGCGGCTGCGCACGCCCGCGCTCTCGTACCAGTCCTCGGCGACCCGGCTCATGACCGGGCTATCCGCTCGGCGAGCGCCGCCGCCACCAGGTCGACGGCCGGGGTGGCGAGCACCTCGGTGTGACTGCCGGGCACCGAGAGCTGCTCCAGGGTGCCGTACAGGCCCGCCCAGCTGGCGGCCAGCGCTTCCGGGTACCCGGCCGGGTTGTCGGCGCAGAGCACCAACTGGACGGGCAGGGCGTTCGGTTCGGGCGCGCACTCGGCGACCAGGGCGAGCAGGCGGCCCCAGTCCGCCAGCATCCGGGCGGCCTGCTCGGGCGGGGTCTCGTGCAGGGCGGCCAGGTCGACGCCGAACCGCCGCATCAGCAAACGCTGTTCGTCCGTCCGGCCGATCACCCCGGTGCCGCCGGCACGCACCTCGGCGGCGAGCCGGTGCAGCTCGAGGGCGGTGGCGGCCATCCGGTCGGCGTCCCAGGCGGTGCGCTGGGCGAGCGAGTCGAGCAGGGACACCAGCTCGACCTGGTGGCCGAGTCCGGCGAGCCGTGCGGCCACCGAGTGGGCCAGCACGCCGCCGAGGGACCAGCCGCAGAGGGCGAGCGGCCTGCCCGGCAGGGCCTCGGCGAGGGCGGCGGCGTAGCGGTCGACCAGGGCCGGGTAGGAGGCGTCCTCGGGGTGGGCGCCGGCCACCCGCTCCAGGCCGATCACCTCGATGCCCTCGGGCAGGCGCCGGACCAGCTCGCCGTAGCACATCAGGGTGCCGCCGACGGGGTGGATCAGGGCGAGCGCGGTCTTGCCCCCGTCGGTGCCGGCCCGCAGCCGGACCACGCCCGGCGGCAGGGCGGTGGCCGAGCCGTCGGACATCGCGGCGGCCAGCCCGGCGACGGTCGGGTGGTTCATGAACACCCCGACGCTGACCGGGAGTCCGAGCTCCTCGGTGATCCGGCCGACCAGCCGGACGGCGAGCAGGGAGTGGCCGCCGTAGTCGAAGAAGTCGTCGTGGCGGGCGAGGCCCGGCACCCCGAGCAGCTCCTCGAACAGCGCGGCCAGGCGCAGCTCCAGTTCGCCCTGCGGCTCCTCCTCCGGCAGTGCGGCCGGTGCGGCGGTCAGCAGCGCGGCCAACTCGGCGGCATCGGCAGGCAGTTCCGTGACGGGGAGGATCCGCTGCGGCAGCAGGTAGCCCGGCACCCGGGCCTGCAGGTGGGTGAACAGCTCGCGGCCGGAGGGTAGTTCGGCGCCGGGGTGGGCCACCACGCAGGCGACGCTCTCCCCGGCGGCCTCGGACAGGGCCGCCCGTGCGACGGCCGGGTGGGCGGTGAGCGCGGCGGCCACCGGGTCCCGCCAGAGCTCGAAGCGGCCCTGGCCGGTGAAGCGGCCGCGCTCACCGGTGGGGCGGAAGCCGCCGGGGCGGCCGGTGTGCACCTGGCCGTAGAAGCCGAGCGGCTGCGGGCGTCCGCGCCCGTCCAGCACGTACCTGCCCTCGGCCGCGCTCAGCGCGAGCACGCGGTCCCGGGCGGCCCTGGTCTGCAGCTCGGCCTCGTCGAGCAATCCTTCGGGACGGGCGGTGAGTTCGCCGATCAGCACGACGAAGGCCTCGGCCAGCCGGGTGGCGGTCTCCCGGGAGAGGCGCTGGGCGCTGAAGGCGAAATCACCCTTGAGTACGCCGTACTCGTGCAGCATGGTGAGGGTCAGGTCGAAGTGCGAGGTCTTCCAACTGAACGGCAGCGGCTCGACGGTGAGCTCCGGCAGGGTCCAGTCCTGCTCCACCTTGCGGCGGTTGAAGACCAGGGCGACCTGGAAGAGCGGGTTGCGCCCGCCGTCCCGGGCCGGGCGGACGGCCTCGACCACCCGCTCGAAGGCCGCCGACTCGCGCTGCAGCGCCTCCAGGACGGTGCGGCGGCCGGCCTTGAGCAGGGCGGCGAAGGTGAGCTCGGGGGTGAGGCGGTTGCGCAGCACCACGGTGTTCTGGAAGAAGCCGATGGTCTCGGCGTACCGCTCGTCGGTGCGGCCCGCCATCGGGGTGCCGACGGCCAGGTCGGCCGCGCCCGTCCAGCGGTGCAGCAGCACGAGTAACGCGGCGTGGAAGACCATGAACTCCGAGACCCGGTGCGCCCGGCAGACGGCGGTGACCTGCTCGGCCGTCCCGGCGGGCAGGGTGAAGCCGATCCGGTCGCCAGTGAAGAGGCCGTGCTCCTCGGGGATGTGCTCCTCCGGCAGGCGCAGCGTGTCCAGGCCCGCGAGCTGCCGGCGCCAGAACTCCATGACGGCGGGCGCCGGTTCGGCGGCCAGGTCGGCGCAGAAGTCGGCGTAGCGGTGCTCGGGCCCGGCCGGGTCGGGGCCGTCCGGGTCCTTGTAGGCGCGGTGCAGTTCGGCGGCCAGGGCGGTGGCGGAGACCTCGTCGATCACGATGTGGTGGAAGCAGAGCATCAGCACGTGCTCGGCGGGCCCGACGGTGAGCACGCTCACCCGCCACAGCGGCCCGCGGGTGATCTCGAAGGGCAGCGCGGCGCGGCGCACCGCCTCGGCGGCAGCGGTGGTGAGGTCGGCGGCCGGGCCGTGCTCGATGGTCACGGCGGGAGCCGTACGGGCGGGGTGGATCAGCTGGAGCAGCTCGCCGTCCCGCTCCTCGACGGTCAGCCGCAGGGCCTGGTGGCGCGAGCGGAGCAGGTCGACCGCGCGCTGCAGACGCGGCACGTCCAGGTCACCGAGCACCCGCAGCATGATGGGCACGTTGTAGACGGCGCTGTCGGGCGCGAGGCAGTGCAGGAAGTAGACCCCGCGCTGCTGCGGGGTGAGCGGGAGGACCGTCACGTCGGTGCCTGCGGCCATCAGGAGGTCTCCGTTTCGAGCGCCGGGGCGGGGCCGCCGAGGGCCGACTCCCCGGTGTCGGGGAAGGAACGGGCCCGCAGGGCGAGGTAGCTGGCGCTGGAGGCGATCAGGGCGACCATCACGGCGAGCAGCACGCGGTAGTCCACCGAGGCGATCAGTGCGGCGCTGGTGGCCACCGCGAGCACCTGCGGGGTGGTGGCGAGCATGCTGGCGGCGGAGGCCACCCGGCCCTGCAGATTGGCCGGGGAGTAGCGCTGCATCGAGGTGTAGAGGCCGACCACGGCGCCGGGGATGCCGAGCCCGATCACGAAGACGCCGACCATGGCCAGCACCACGCCGGGCAGCATCAGGATTGCGCAGCCGAGCGCCATCAGGGCCAGGCCGTAGACGGTGAGCATCGCCTCGCGGCCGTTGCCGAGCTTCTTCAGCACCCGCATGCCCAGGATCCCGCCGAGCACCGAGCCGATGCCCTTGCCGACGGTGAGCACGCCGACGAAGGCGGCCGCCTTGTGCAGGCCCTGGTCGGCGACGGCGTAGATCACGGTCTCGATGAAGCCGAAGCCGAGCAGGCCGCCGCCCATCGCGACCGAGACCGAGCGCAGTCGGGGGGTCCGGACCAAGTGCTGCACTCCGGCGACCAGTTCGCGCCCGATGGTGCCGCTCGGCGGCTCGGGCCTGGGTTCGTCCACCCGCACGGCGAGCACGCACAGGCTGCAGACCAGGAAGGTGACGGCCTCGAGTCCGGCCACCGCACGCGGCCCGGCCCAGACGTACAGTGCCGAGCCGACGGCGGGCGAGACCAGCATGCCGCCCTCCTGCACCGTGCGCAGCAGGGCGTTGGTACGGCCGAGTTCGTCCGGGTGCACCAGGCTGGTGAGCAGCGCGCTGCCCGCCGCGTTGTGCATGCCGACGCCGAGGCCGACGCCGAACAGCACCAGGTAGAGCAGCCAGACCTGCTGCTTGTCGTGGACCAGGAAGGCCAGCGAGACCCAGCCGGCCAGCACGAAGTTGAGCAGCGCGATCAGCGGGCGCCGGCGGAACCGGTCGACCACCAGGCCGAGGAAGGGCGCGCCGAGCCGGGGGATGACGTACGCGGCGAAGGCCAGGCCGGCGGCCCCGTTGGAGCCGGTGAGGTCGTGGACCCAGACTCCGAGGGCGATCCACAGGGCGGCGTCGCCGAAGAGCGAGACGCTGGTGCCGGTGATCCACAGCCGGACGTCGCGTTTTCCGGGCTTGCGGGTGGACGCCGCGTCAGAGACGGACAGCAAGGCTTTCTCCCATGTGACGGTGGTGCAGGTCGAGCGATGTCGCGCTGACGATACGTCAGTTCGACCGGGCTCAGAGGTAAAGGGCCTTCGACTTCCAGTCCGGGTCCGGCAGGGCCCTGCGGTCCACCTTGCCGTTGGCGGTGACCGGAAGCTCCTCGACGGTGGCGAACAGCGCCGGGACCATGTGGTCGGGCAGCCGCTCGCGCAGGAAGGACCGCAGCTCCCGCCGGTGCAACTCCCCGGCGGCCAGGGTCAGCCAGGCCACCAGGCGCGGATCGCCCAGGTGGTTGGTACGCACGGCCACCGCGGCCTGGCGCACCTCGGGGTGCTCGGCGAGCACGTTCTCGATCTCGCCGGACTCGACCCGCTGGCCGTGCAGCTTGAACTGGCCGTCGAGCCGGCCGAGGAACTCCACCACGCCGTCCGGCCGCCGCCGGGCCAGATCGCCGGTGCGGTACCAGATCCGACCCTCGGCGTCGGGCACGAAGCGCTCGGCCGTCAGCTCGGGCCGCTGCCAGTAGCCGAGCGAGACCCCCGCCCCGGCCACCCACAGCTCGCCCTCCTCGGCCGGCCCGGCGGGCCCGCGCAGCTCGACCAGGACGTTCTGCAGCGGGCGCCCGATCGGCACCGAGGTGGTGAAGTCCTCGCCGGGGGCGATGCGGTGGCAGAGCGAGAAGGTGGTGGCCTCGGTCGGTCCGTAGCCGTTGACCACCTCCAGGCCGGGGGCGGCGGCCAGCAGGCGGCGGACGTGCTCGGTGGAGAGCACGTCACCCCCGGCCAGTACGGTGCGCAGCCCGGCCAGCGAGGCGGGGTCGGCGTCGATCTGGCGGTGGAAGAGCGCGGCGGTCAGCCAGAGCACGGTGATGCCGCGCTCGCGCAGCAGCACCGCCAGCTCGCCGGGGCCGACCGGGCCGGGCGGGGGGATCTCCACCCGGGCGCCGTTCAGCAGCGCGCCCCAGATCTCCAGGGTCGCCGCGTCGAAGGCCACCGGTGCGAGCTGGAACAACCGGTCGGACGGGCCGAGTTCCACGTAGTTGGGCGCCGTGACCAGGTTGACCACCGCGCGGTGCGGCACCATCACGCCCTTGGGGCGGCCGGTGGAGCCCGAGGTGTACATCAGGCAGGCCACCTGCTCGGGCCCGGGCTCGGCGGTGGCCCGGCCCGCGCCCGGCTCGGGCAGCTCGGTGAGGGTGCGGGCGTGCTGCCCGGCGAGCAGTCGGGCGCCCGCCCGGTCGCAGACCGCCAGCTCCACCCCGGCGTCGGTGAGCATGGCGGCCAGCCGGGCCGGGGCCTCGGTCAGCGACAGCGGCAGGTAGGCCGCCCCGGCCTTGAGCACGGCGAGCAGGGCCACCACCAGCTCGACCGAGCGCTCGAAGCAGACCGCCACCCGGTCGCCCGGCCGCACGCCCTCGGTCTCGAGCAGGTGCGCCAAGGCCTCGGACCGGGCATCGAGTTCGGCGTAGCTGAGGGTGCGCCCGGCATCGGCCAGCGCGATCGCGTCCGGGGTGGCGGCGGCCTGGCGGCGGAAGGCCGCGGACACGGTCCTCACCGGCCCACCGCCGAGACGGGCGCGGGAGTGTCACCGGGGGCGGGCACCGGGTGCGCGGCGGCGTGGTCGCGGAACAGGCGCAGCCGGTCCTCGCCGATCCGCTTGCGCAGCGCCCAGTCCTCGACGCCCTGGCCCTCGGCGGTGGCCAGCCCCAGCAGGCCGACCTTGCCCTCGTGCTCGTTGAGCTGCACCGAGCGGGTCGCCTCCGGGGCCTGGTCCAGCGGGTAGACCTTCGACAGCGTCGGCACCACCAGGCCGAGGCTCAGCAGCCGGTTGGCCGCCACCGCCTCCCAGGCGCTCGCGCCGTGGCTGCCGATCACCCGCTTGAGCTTCATCCAGAGGTAGCGGTTGTCGTAACTGTGCTGGTAGCCGCTGCTGGAGCCGCAGGTGACCACGGCGCCGCCGCGCCGCACCACGTTGACCGAGGTCTCGAAGGTGGCCCGGCCGACATGCTCGAAGACCACGTGCGGGTCCTCGCCGAGCTCCTTGCGGATCATCGAACCCAGCACCTTCCAGGCCGGCTTGTCGCCCGGGCCGTCCTCGCCCAGGCCGATGTCGTTGCGGTTGACCACCAGGTGGCAGCCGAGCCGCTCGAGCAGCTCCGCCTTGCCGTCCGAGCCGACCACCCCGACCGCGATCCCCCCGGCCTGGCGCACCAGTTGGACGGCGTACGAGCCGAGGCCGCCAGCCGCGCCCCAGATCAGCACCACGTCGCCCATCGTGATCCGGGCGCCGCGGTCACCGATCAGCATGCGATAGGCGGTGCCCAGGCACAGCGTGTTGCAGGCCGCCTCCTCCCAGGACAGGTGCGGCGGCTTTCGCACCAGCTGGGTGGCCCGGGCGACGCAGAAGTCCCCGAAGGCGCCGAAGTTGGTCTCGAAGCCCCAGGCCAGCATGCCGGTGGTGAGCATCCCGTCCTGCTGGGCCACCGGGTCCTGCTCGTCGATGTACGGCGGGTTGACCACCACCTTGTCGCCCGGCTTCCAGTGCCGCACCGCGCTGCCCACCCGCACCACCACGCCGGCCGCGTCCGAGCCGACCACCTGGTGGTCCAGGCTGTGCCGGGCGGCCCAACCGCCCTGGCGGGCGAACTGGTCGAGGAAGCGGAAGGTGGAGATCGGGCGGTACATCGCCGACCAGACGGTGTTGTAGTTGACGGCGGAGGCCATCACGGCGATCAGCACCTCGTCCGGCGCCAGCTCCGGCATCGGCACCTCGCCGACGTGCAGGGTGCGGCGGACGTCGCGCTCGCCGGTCTCGCCGCTCTCGCCGTCGAACAGGGTCTCGTCCGCACGCCGCAGGTGCACCGCACGGAAGCTCTCCGGCACCTCACAGGCGAGCAGTTCGGCGCCCTCGGCCCCGCTGCGTACCGCCTCGATCAGACTGGTCACGGCCATCACTCACTCCGAAGTCGAGGTGGAGGTGGAGGTTGGGGCGGGGGCTCCGCCGGGGTCGGCGGGCGGGTGGGCTTCGCCACCCGCAGCGAGGGCATGGGCTTCGCCTTGCTGGGCGGGGGGCTCGCTGTGCAGGGTGTGGACTTCGCTGTGCCGGGTGGGGGCCGGAGGCTCCGGCCGCATGGCTTCGGTGAGTTGGCCGATGGTGGCGCGGGCGCGGGCGGCGTCGATCAGGGCGGGCAGGACGTTGCGGCCGGCTGTGGCGTCGGCCCGGAGGCGGTCCAGCTCCGGGCCCCAGGGGAGGCGTTTGACGTCGCGGCGGCTGCCGAGCGCGGTGTGCCGCTCGGCGAGCAGCAGCTGGTTCTCGGAGTCGGAGCGCCGGGGCCGGGTGACGCCGACGGTGGGGCCGGGGTCGCGGTAGGCCAGCTCCTCGATCTCGCCCTCCAGCCAGCCGGAGCTGATGCAGGCGGCCATGCCGCCGCGCTGCTCGATCCGCCGCAGCCAGTCGTCCACCTCGGCGCCGAGCTGCTCGACCAGACCCTCGACCACGTGCGAGCCGCCCAAGGGGTCGACGTAGCGGGCCAGATCGGTCTCCTCGGCGAGGATCTGCTGGGTGCGCAGGGCGATCCGAGCACCGAGCGGGCCGGGGGTCTGCACTGCTTCGTCGAAGCTGCACACGTGCAGCGACTGGGTGCCGCCGAGCACGGCGGCGATCGCCTGCACGGTGGCGCGCACGATGTTGTTGAGCGGCTCCTGGTAGGCCAGCGCCGAGCCGAAGGTGTTGACCTGGGTGCGCAGCTTCATCGCGCGCGGATCGCGCGCGCCCCAGCGCTCGCGCATCCGCTCGGCGTAGCGCCGCCTGGCGACACGTAACTTGGCGGCCTCCTTGAGGAGTTCCATGTCGGTGCCGAAAATGAAGCTGAACCGGGCGGCCACCTCCTCGGCCGCGAAGCCGCGCGCGACCATGCCGCCCAGGTACTCGTCCACGGCGGCCAGCGCGCAGGCGACTTCCAGCGCGGCGTCCGCCCCGGCCTCGCGGGCGTGCCCGCCGGAGACCGAGACGGGATTGACCCGGGGCAGCTCGCGCACGCAGTACTCGATCACGTCCAGCCCGTAGCTGACGCTGGTGCCGAGGTCGTAGACGTAGGCCTTGCGGGCGAGGAACTCCTTGAGCATCTCGTTCTGCAGGGTGCCGCGCAGGGCGGTCGGGGCGATGCCCTGCTCCTCGGCGACCACGATCCACATGGCGAGCAGCATGGGCGCGGTGGCGTTGATGGTGAAGGAGACCGAGACCTGGTCGAGCGGGATCCCGGCGAAGACGCCCGCCAGGTCGTCCACGGTGGCCACCGAGACGCCGGTGCCGCCGACCTCGCCGTCGGCGAGCGGGGCGTCCGGGTCGAGGCCCAGCTGGGTGGGGAGGTCGAAGGCGAGCGAGAGGCCGGTCTCGCCGAGGGCGAGCAGTTCCTTGAACCGTTCGTTGGTGGCGGCGGCGCTCTGGAGCCCGGCCAGCTGGCGCATGGTCCAGAGCCGGGAGGTGTACCCCGTCGGGTGGATGCCGGCATCGTAGGGGAACTGCCCCGGTACGCCCGCCACGGCTCAGACCTCGGCGTCGGGGTCGAGTTCGAGGAGGGACTCGGCGAACTCGCCGACCTCGGGGCTCTCGAAGACGTTCAACAGCGGGATGTCCAGCTGGAGTTCGGTGCGAAGCGCGGCGACGATCCGGGTCGCCACCAGGGAGTCGACGCCCAGCTCGAGCAGGTTGTCGTCCAGCCGGATGTCGTCGAGTTCCAGGATCTCGGCGGTGATCCGCCGCACGGCGTCCTGGGCCCGGTCGAGGGTGAGGGGGGTCGTGGACATGGGTGGCTGCCTCTCCGGAATGCTAGCTGGGCTGGGTGGACGGTGAGTTGGCGGGCCGCAGGGCGCGCCGGGCGCGGCGGCCGCCGGTGGCCAGCGCGCGGGCCAGCGCGGCGGGGGTCGGGTGCTCGAAGACCGCCGCCACGGTGACCTGTACGCCGAGGGCCTGCCGCAGGCGGTTGGCCAGCCGGGAGGCGAGCAGCGAGTGGCCGCCCAGGTCGAAGAAGCTGTCCTCCGGCTCGATCCCGGGCACGCCGAGCACCTCGCCGAAGAGCTCGCAGACCAGCTCGGTGTGCCGGTCGTCGGCCAGGGCGGCGTCGGCGGTCGGAGCGGCCGGAGCGGCCGAGGGCTGCACGGCCGGGGCGCCGTCGGGGCGGCGCGGCAGCAGGTCGCCGGTGGCGGTCCAGCTCACCAGGGCCCCGGTGGGCCGGGGCTCGGCCTCCCCCTCGGCGAGCAGGTGCAGCAGGCCGGGCATGCCGGGCGCGGTGGGCCGGCCGTAGGGGTCGAGGACCAGCAGCCGGGTGCCCGGGGGCGGGCCTGCGGCGAGCTCCGGCACGGCCAGGGCGGCCAGCACGGCGGAGGTGACTCCCTCGCCGCCGCTCCACTTGCGGCTGACCAGCTCCTCCTCCTCGGCGGTGAGCAGTTCGAGGTCGGCGACCCGGACGCCCGGGTCGGCCGCGACCTGGGTGAGCACCCGCAGCAGCCGGTCGGAGAGGGCCTCAGCGGTGGCGCGGTCGAAGAGGTCGCCGGCGTAGCCGACCAGCATGAGCAGGCCGCCGTCGGGGCGCTCGGCGAAGCCGAACTCGAGGTCGAACTTGACCAGATCGGTTTCGATGTCGGCCAGGCGGCAGTCGACGCCGGGTAGTTCGAGGTTGGGATCGCCGCCGGACTCCCAGAGCAGCAGCACCTGGAAGAGCGGGTGGCGGCCCAGCGTACGGGCCGGTGCCAGCTCCTCGACCAGCCGGTCGAAGGGCAGCTCCTGGTGGGCGAAGGCGGCCAGCGCGGAGCCGCGGACCCGCTCGAGCAGCTCGGGGACGCTCGGGTCGCCCGAGAGGTCGGTGCGCAGGACGAGGGTGTTGACCAGGAAGCCGATCAGCTCGTCCAGTTCCGGCCGGCCGCGCCCGGCGACCACCGTGCCGAGGGCGAGGTCGGTGCCCGCGCCGCTGCGGGCGAGCAGCGCGCCGACCGCCGCCTGGGCCAGCATGAACGGCGTGACGTCGGCGGCCCGGGCCCGCTCGCGCAGGGCCTCCCACAGCTCGGGGTCGAGCACCCGCAGCAGCCGCCCGCCGCGGTGCGAGGAGCGAGCCGGGCGCACGCGGTCGGCGGGCAGCGGCGGGTCGGCCGGCAGGCCGGCCAGGGTCTCGCGCCAGAAGGCGAGTTGGGAGCCGAGGTGGCTGCCGGGCTGGTCGAGCGTGCCCAGTTCGTCCAGCTGCCAGAGCGCGTAGTCCGCGTACTGCACCGCGAGTGGCTCCCAGTCGGGTGCCTCGCCCCGCAGCCGGGCCGTGTAGGCGGCGGACAGGCCCTGCATGAACGGGCCCATCGACCAGCCGTCGGTGGCGATGTGGTGGATCACCAGCACCAGCACCGACTCCTCCGCGCCCGCCGGTGTGATCAGCTCGGCGTGCAGCGGCAGGTCGGTGGCGAGGTCGAAGAGGTGCTCGTGGGCGGCGGTCACGGCGGCCGCCAGCCCCTCGGCGGTGCAGCTCGTCCGGACCACCGGAATGCTGATCTCGGCGGCCGGCAGGACGAGTTGGCAAGGCTCGCCGTCGCGCTCGCGATACACCGTGCGCAGCACCTCGTGCCGGGCGGCCAGGTCGGCCAGGGCCGCGGCGAGGGCCTCGGTGTCGAGCGTGCCCCGCAGCCGGAGCACCACCGGGACGTTGTAGGCGACTCCGGCACCTCCCAGCCGGTCCAGGAACCAGAGGCGGCGCTGAGCCGAGGAGAGAGGGTGCATCAGAGGGTCCTTAGCTGAGCCGGAATCTGTTCGATGCAGTCGCCTGGGGCGGCGGATGGACAGCAATTCTGCTCAGGCGGTTCCCGGGCCAGCAAGGCCTGTCGGAGGCGAACCCCGTCAGCATCCTGCCAAGCGGGTGGAGTGCGCCGTTGTCAGCTTGTTGACAGTCTGCCCGGCCGCCGTGGACACCCGTACCTGCCCGTTCCTAGGTTCGGAGGGCGCCCAGTTGCCGATCCGGGGAGGTACTTTCTGTGCGTGCGAATCCGGAGCGGACCTCCTCGGCCGGCCGTCGCGGCCTGGTGCACGAGCTGTGCGGACTGTTCTCCGCTGTCCTCGGGGTGCCGGGGATCGAGCCCGAGGACAGCTTCTTCGACCTCGGCGGCAACTCGCTGCTCGCCACCCGGCTGGCCAACCGCCTGCGTGTCGAACTGTCCCTCGATGCCACGGCGTTGACCGTCTTCGAGTCGCCGACGCCCGGCGAGCTGGCGGTCGCCCTCGGTGGGGCGGCTGCCTCGGTCAAGGGCGTCACCGCCGTCTCCCCCCGCCCGGAGGGCCTGCCGCTCTCGGCGGCGCAGCGGCGGCTCTGGTTCCTGCACCGGCTGGAGGGCCCCAGCGCCACCTACAACGTGCCGCTGGTCACGCGGGTGCGCGGGCTGCTCTGCCCCGCCACCCTGACGGCCGCCCTCGACGACGTGCTGGGCCGGCACGAGGCCCTGCGCACGGTCTACCGGGAGCTGGACGGAGAGCCGTTCCAGCACGTCGTCGAGGCCGAGGACGCCACCGTGGCGGTGACGGTGAGCTGGGCGGCCGACCCCGGGCCCGCCGTGGCCGCCGCCTGCGCGTACGTCTTCGACCTGGCGGCGGAGCTGCCGGTGCACGCCGAGCTGATCCGGGTCGCGGACCAGGAGTCGGTGCTGGTGCTGGTGGTGCACCACATCGCCACCGACGGCTGGTCGATGCCGCCGCTGGCCGCCGACCTCTCGGCGGCGTACGCGGCCCGCCAGGCCGGGCACGCCCCCGGCTGGGAGCCGCTGCCGGTGCAGTACGCCGACTACGCGCTCTGGCAGCTGGACCGCAGCGAGGAGGAGGACGCGGAGCAACTCGCCTACTGGCGTGAGGCCTTGGCCGGTCTCCCGGAGGAGCTGGCGCTGCCGGTGGACCGGGCGCGCCCGGCCCGCTCCTCGTACCGGGGCGGCCGGGTGACGCTGCCGGTGTCGGCCGAGGTGCACGGGCGGCTGCGGGAGCTGGCGCGAGCGCACGAGATGACTCCGTTCATGGTGGTGCACGCGGCCGTCGCGGCGCTGCTGACCCGGCTGGGGGCGGGGACGGACCTGCCCCTCGGCACGGTGGTGGCGGGGCGCGGCGACGAGGCCCTGAGCCCCCTGGTGGGGTTCTTCGTGAACACCCTGGTGCTGCGGGCCGACACCTCCGGCGATCCGACCTTCGGTGAACTCCTGGGCCGGATCCGGGAGACGGACCTGGCAGCCTTCTCGCACCAGGAGCTGCCGTTCGACCGGCTGGTGGAGGAGCTGGCGCCCAGCCGCTCGCTGGCCCGCCACCCGCTGGTGCAGGTCGTGCTCGCCTGGCAGCCGCCGAGCGCCCTGCCGGTCTTCCCGGGAGCCGTCTGCGAACCGGGCGAAGTCCGGTTGGACGTCTGCAAGTTCGATCTGGAGATCAGCCTCCTGGAGCGCCCGGACGGCGGGCTGACCGTACAGCTCGACTACGCGGACGACCTCTTCGACCGGCCCACGGTGGCCGCGCTCGGGGCGCGGCTGGTGCGAGTGCTCGGCGGGCTGGATCCGCAGGAGCGGATCGGGGCGCTGGAGGTGGTGTCGGCGGAGGAGTCGGCGGCGCTGCTGGAGCGGGGCTCGGGTGCGGCGGTGCCGGGCGGGCGGGGCACGCTGCTGGAGCTGTTCGATGCGCGGGTGGCGGCTTCGCCGGGTGCGGTGGCGGTGGCCGCGGGTGAAGTGTCGCTGTCGTACGGGGAGTTGGCTGCCCGGGTGGGTGGTCTGGCGCGGGTGCTGGCCGGGGCGGGGGTGGGCCGCGGGTCGGTGGTGCCGGTGCTGATGGAGCGTTCGGCGGATCTGGTGGTGGGGCTGCTGGCGATTGTGCGGGTGGGGGCGGCGTACCTGCCGGTGGACACCCGGTGGCCCCGGGCGCGGGTCGCGGGGGCGCTGGGTGCGGCGCCGGTGGTGGTGGCGGACGAGCGCTGGGCCGGGGCCTGGGTGTTGGCGGGCCGGCGGGTGGTGCCGGCTTCTTCGGGCGCGGAGGGTGAGTTCGCGGCGCCGGTGCTCGATCCGGCGGAGCTGGCGTACGTGATGTACACCTCGGGGTCGACGGGTGAGCCGAAGGGCATCGCCGTCACCCATCGCGGGGTGGTGGACCTGGCGCTGGACCAGGGCTGGGGTGTGGACGCCGCCAGTGCCGTGCTGTTCCAGTCGCCGCACGCGTTCGACGCCTCGACGTACGAGATCTGGGTGCCGCTGCTGGCTGGCGGGCGGATCGTGGTGGGCCCGGCGGGCGAGCTGGACGCGGCGGGGGTGCGGCGGCTGGTCGCCGAGCAGGGGGTGACTCATCTGCACCTGACGGCCGGGCTGTTCGGTGTGATCGCGGAGGACGATCCGGGTGCCTTCGCGGGGCTGGCCGAGGTACTGACCGGGGGCGACGTGGTCTCGGCCCGTGCGGTCGGCCACCTGCTGGCGGCGGTGCCGGGGCTGCGGGTGCGGACGCTGTACGGGCCGACGGAGGCGACGCTCTGTGTCAGCGGGCAGGTCTGGGCGGAGGTTCCTGGCGGTTCGGTGCCGTTGGGCGCGGCGATGTCCGGGGCGCGGCTGTTGGTGCTGGATGCTTCGCTGCGGCCGGTGCCGCCCGGGGTGGCGGGGGAGTTGTACCTGGCGGGGACGGGCCTGGCGCGGGGGTATCTGGACCGGCCTGGCCTGACGGCCGAGCGGTTCGTGGCGGATCCGTTCGGGGAGCCGGGGGGCCGGTTGTACCGCACGGGTGATCTGGTGCGCTGGACCGGTGCTGGTGAGCTGCTGTTCCTGGGGCGTGGTGACGGTCAGGTGAAGGTCCGGGGGTTCCGGGCGGAGCTGGGTGAGGTGGAGGCGGCGCTGGCCGCTGTGCCGGGTGTCGGCCAGGCGGCGGTGGTGTTGCGTGAGGACCGGTTGGTGGGTTATCTCGCCGGTGCCGAACTGCCGTCCGGTGAGCAGGTGTTGGCGGCCCTGGCGGAGAGGTTGCCGGAGTACTCGGTGCCCTCGGCGCTGGTCGTGCTGCCCGCGCTGCCGTTGACCGTGAACGGCAAGATCGACCGCGCTGCGCTGCCCGCGCCGGACTGGGCGGCCGCGGTGAGCGGCCGGGCGCCGCGCACGGTGCGGGAGACGGTGCTGTGCCGGCTGTTCGCCGAGGTGCTCGGGCTGCCCGAGGTCGGTATCGACGACGGCTTCTTCGACGTCGGCGGGCACTCGCTGCTGGCGATCCGCCTGGTGAACCGGATCCGGACCGCCCTCGGGGTGGAGATCGGCATGCGGGCGGTCTTCGAGGCGCCGACCGTGGCCCGGTTGGCGGCCAGGCTGGCGGAGGAGGAGGCACCGGGCCAGGCGGGGGTGGTGGCCGTGCGGCCGCGCCCGGAGTCGCTCCCGCTCTCCCCGGCCCAGCGGCGGCTGTGGTTCCTGCACCGGCTGGACGGGCCCAGCGCGACGTACAACGTGCCGCTGGTGGTCCGGATCAGGGGCGGGCTGGAGCCGGCCGTCCTGTCGGCGGCGCTGACGGACGTGGTGGGCCGGCACGAGACGCTGCGGACGGTGTTCGCCGAGGTGGACGGCGAGCCGGTCCAGGTCGTCCGGCCGCCCGAGCCGGTCGTGGTGACCCAGGAGCCGGACGTCGCCGTCGTGTGCGGTCATCTCTTCGACCTGGCAGCGGAGTTGCCGATCCGGGCGGCCCTCGTGCCGGGGGAGGACGGGCCCACGCTGGTCGTGGTGGTGCACCACATCGCCACCGACGGCTGGTCCATGGGCCCGTTCGTCGCGGACCTCTCGGCGGCGTACGCGGCCCGGCTGTCCGGCGGCGCGCCGGAGTGGGAGCCGCTGCCGGTGCAGTACGCCGACCACGCCCTGTGGCTGCAGGCCCGGGCCGGTCTGGTGGAGGCGCAACTGGACTACTGGCGGCGGGCCCTGGCCGGTGCGCCGGAGCAGCTGGCGCTGCCGACCGACCGGCCCCGGCCGGCCCGCGCCTCGCACCGGGGCGGCCGGGCCGAGCTGGCGATCAGCCCTGAACTGGCGCAGCGGATCGAGGATCTGGCGCACGACTGCAGGGTGACGCCGTTCATGGTGGCGCAGGCCGCGGTGGCGGCGCTGTGGACCAGGCTGGGCGCGGGCGAGGACGTACCACTGGGCACCGTGGTGGCCGGGCGGGACGACGAAGTGCTGAACGGGCTGGTCGGGTTCTTCGTGAACACCCTGGTGCTGCGGACCGACACCTCCGGCGACCCGGCCTTCACCGAGCTGCTGGCCCGGGTGCGCGAGACGGACCTGGCGGCCTTCGAGCACCGGGAGGTGCCGTTCGACCGCCTGGTGGAGGAGCTGCACCCGGCCAGGTCGCTGGGCCGGCACCCGCTGTTCCAGACCTCGCTGGTCTGGCAGGGCGAGCCCGAGCCGGAGCTGGTGCTGCCCGGCGCGCAGTGCCGGACGGAGCCGGTGACGCTCGGGGCGGCCAAGTTCGACCTGGACCTGGAGTTCACCCCGGAGCGGGGCGGCGGGCTGCGGCTGGCGGTCGGCTACGCGGCGGACCTGTTCGACGCGGGTACGGTGCAGGCACTGGCCGAGCGCCTGGTCGCCGTCCTGGCGCAGGCGGTCGAGCGGCCGGAGCTGCGGATCGGCGAGCTGGAGCTGCTGTCGGCTGCCGAGGGGCCCCGCCTGCTGACGGAGTGGGCGCACGGCACGGAGGTGGCGCCGGAGACCTTCGGCGCCCTGTTCGCCCGGCAGGTGCGGCTGCACCCGGGGGAGGTCGCCGTCGAGCACGCGGGCGAGCGGCTGAGCTACGCGGAGCTGGACGCCCGGGCGAACCGGCTGGCCCGCCACCTGGCCGCCCAGGGGGTCGGCCCGGAGGTGCCGGTGGCGGTCTCGCTGGAGCGCGGCACCGACTGGGTGGTGGCCCTGCTCGCGGTGGTGAAGGCCGGGGGCGTGTACTTCCCGGTGGACCCGGCGTACCCGGACGCGCGCCGGGAGTTCCTGCTCGCCGACACCGCCCCCGCGCTGGTGCTCACCGAGCTGCCGGACTTCGCCGCCCAGTCGGCCGATCCGCTGCCCGAGCGGGTCACGGCCGACAGCGCCTGCTACCTGATCTACACCTCAGGCTCGACCGGCACCCCCAAGGGCACCGCGCTGCCGCACCGCGGCATCGCCCGGCTGGTGGCCGCGCACGACGAGCAGCTGGGCATCGGGCCGGGCAGCCGGGTGCTGCAGCTGGCCTCGATCGGCTTCGACATGTCGCTGGCCGAGGTGACGATGGCGCTGCTCTCCGGCGGCACGCTGGTGGTGCGCCGCCCCGAGGAGGTGCTGACGGCCGCGCCCGGCTCGGCTGCGGTGGCGGGGGTGACCCACCTGATCGCCACGCCGTCGTTCCTGGCCGCCTGGTCGCCGCGGGTGCTCGCGCCCGGCGCGGTGGTGGCCACCGGTGGCGAGGCCTGCCCCGAGGCGCTGGTCGAGGCGTGGTCCGGGCGGCACCGGCTGGTCAACTTCTACGGGCCGACCGAGACCACCGTCTACGCCGCGGCCGGGCCGCTGCGGCCCGGTGCGGAGGTGGCGATCGGCCGCCCGACGCCCGGTACCACGGTCCGGGTGCTCGACGGCCGCCTGCGGCTGGTCCCGCCCGGTGCGGTGGGGGAGCTGTACGTGGCCGGGCCCGGGCTCGCGCGCGGCTACCGGGGCCGCCCCGGGCTCACCGCCGGGAGCTTCACCGCCGATCCGTTCGGCCCGCCGGGCAGCCGGATGTACCGCACGGGCGACTTGGCCCGCTGGACCGCCGACGGCCGGCTCCGGTACCAGGGCCGGGCGGACGACCAGGTGAAGCTCCGTGGCTTCCGGATCGAACTCGGCGAGGTGGAGGCCGTGTTGGCCGCCCTGCCGCAGGTCGGACGGGCCGCCGTGGTGGTCCGCGAGGACCGGCCCGGCGACCGCCGGCTGGTCGGCTACGCCGTCCCCGCGCAGCCCGGCGCCCGCCCGGCCGAGCTGCGCGCCGAGCTGGCCGCCCGCCTGCCCGCGCACCTGGTGCCCGCGGCAGTGGTGCTGCTCGAGGCCCTGCCGCTGACCGTCAACGGCAAGCTCGACCGCGCCGCCCTGCCCGTACCGGAGTTCGGCCAGGACGGCGGCGCCACCGCGCCCCGGACCCCGGTCGAGGAGGTGCTCTGCACGCTCTTCGCCCAGGTGCTCGGGCTGCCCGAAGTGGGCGCGGAGGAGAGCTTCTTCGAGCTCGGCGGCCACTCGCTGCTGGTGATCAAACTGGTCGCCGAGATCGAGGCCAGAGCGCTCGGCGCCGTCATCGTACGGGACGTGTTCGAGGCCCGCACCGTCCGTGAACTGGCCGTCAGGCTCGCCGAGTCGGGCCCGAGCAAGCCGGCGGCCGGCCCGGTGCGGATCGCCCGCCGGGCCCGCACCGTCGTACGCGGTACCGCCCAGGACAGCCGCACCGCCCAGGACAGCCGCACCGCCCAGGCCAGCCGTGCCGACCAGCCCGGAGGAGAACGATGATCGACACGGTCCGGCAGTTCGTCGAACTGCCCGCCGCACCGGCCCAGCAGGCGCTGTGGGTGATCGACCGCTTCGGCGGCCAGGCCGCCTCCTACGCCGTGCCGTGCGCACTGCGGGTGGACGGCGCCTTCGACCCCGCCGCCGCGCGGACCGCCTTCGAGCACCTGGTGCTGCGGCACGAGCCGCTGCGCACCTGCTTCCGCTGGGACGACGGGCAGTTGACCCAGCTGGTGGCCGAGCCGGCCGAGGACGAGCCGGTGCCGCTGGACTGGGCGCAGCTCACCGTGCCGGCCGAGCGGTGGGAGGAGGTGGCCCGGGCGGAGGCCGCGGCGCCCTTCGACCTGGCCGCCGGCCCGCTGCTGCGGATCCGGGTGCTGCGCGCGGGCGAGCGGGAGCACCTGCTGGTACTGAGCGCGCACCACATCGTGGTGGACGGCGTCTCGCTGGCCGTGCTGCTGCGGGAGTTCGCCGTCTGCTACCACGCCGCCCTCGCCGGCCGTCAGCCCGAACTGCCCGAACCCGAGCTGCAGTACGGCGACTTCGCGCAGTGGCAGCTCGACCGGCTGACCGAGGAGGCGATCGCCGCCGACGTCGCGTACTGGCGCGAGCGGCTGGCCGACGCGCCGGTGCTCGACCTGGTCACCGACCGGCCGCGCCAGGCGCAGCAGTCCCACCGGGGCGAGGTGCACCGCTTCGAGCTGCCGGACGGGCTGATCGAGGCGCTGCGTGAGTACGCCCGCCGCGAGCAGGTGACGCTGTTCGCCACCCTGCTGGCCGTCTTCGAGTCCTTGATGTGCCGGTACAGCCGGGCCGAGGAGGTGTGCGTGGGGGTGACGGTCGGCGGCCGGAACACGCCCCAACTGCAGGAGACCGTCGGCATGTTCGTCAACCTGCTGGTCTTCCGCGGCCGGACCGGCGACGACCCGAGCCTGCGCGAGCTGGCCGGCCGGGCGCAGGCGGAGTTCCTGGACTCGGTGGAGCACGCGGAGCTGCCGTTCTCCTGGCTGGTGGAGCGGATCGGCACGCCGCGCGACCTGAGCCGCAACCCGCTGTTCCAGACCACCTTCGCCCTCGACCGCGCCGTCGCCGCCGGGGTGCGCCTGGAGGGTGCCGAGCTGCGGCAGATCGATCTCTACCTGGGCATCGCGAAGTTCGACCTCCAGATGACGGTGCACGACGACGGCGAGCGGCTCTGGGGCACCCTGGAGTACGACACCGACCTGTTCGACGCGGCCGTGATCGCCCGGATGGGCACCCACTTCACCGCGCTCGCCGCCGCGGCCGTCGCCGACCCGGGCACCCCGCTCTCCGAGCTCGACCTGGTGCCCGCGGCGGAGCGGCAGGAGCTGCTCGGGCCGTGGAACAGCCCCGGCGGCGCGCTGCTCACCCATGAGGCGATCGGGCCGCGGTTCGAGCACTGGGCGGCCACCACGCCCGAGGCGCCGGCCGTGCTGAGCCCCGACGGCACGGCGCTGAGCTACCGCGAGCTCAACGAGCGGGCCAACCGCCTGGCCCACCGGCTGCGTTCGCTGGGCACCGGCCCGGAGCAGGCCGTCGGCATCCTGCTGCCGCCGACCGCCGAGATGGTGGTCGCCGTGCTGGCCGTGCTCAAGGCGGGCGGCGTGTACGTGCCGCTGGTGGCGAGCCACCCCGAGGACCGGCTGCGGCAGATCGTCGGCGCGGCGGGCGCCCCGGTGGTGCTCACCCTCGGCCGGTACGCCGAGCGGTTCGGGTACCAGGGCGCGCCCCACGCGGTGCTGCTCGACCGGGCGGAGCCCGGCGCGTGGCCCGCGGAGGACCCGGCGCCGACCGCGCTGGCCGACAACCTCGCGTACATCGTCTACACCTCCGGCTCGACCGGCGCCCCCAAGGGCATCGGCATCTCGCACCGCTCGGTGCTGCACCGGGTGCACGAGAAGAGCTACCCGGGCCTCGGGCCCGGTGACGTGCGGCTGCTGCTCGCGCCGCTCTCCTTCGACGGCTCGGTCTGGGAGCTGTGGTCGACGCTGCTCAACGGCGGTGCGCTCGCGCTGCCCGACCCGGCGCTGCCCTTCCCGGCGAATCTGCGCGACGCGCTGGAACGGCACCGGATCGACCACCTGTTCCTGATGTCGGCGCAGCTCCAGATGGCCCTCGACGCCTTCCCCGACCTCCTCGGCAGGGTGCACGAGCTGACCACCGGCGGGGACGTGCTGTCGCCGGTCCACGCCCGCCGGGCGGCGGAGAACCTGCCGGCGGGCGGGGTGGTGGTCAACAACTACGGCCCCACCGAGTGCACGGTCTTCGCGACGGCCGCGAGCTTCACGGAGATCGACGACACCCGCTCGACGGTGCCGATCGGCCTCCCGGTGCCGGACACCACCGCACACCTGATGGACGAGAACTTCCGGCTGGTGCCGGTCGGCGTGCCGGGGGAGATCTGGCTCGGCGGTCCCGGGGTGGCCCGGGGCTACGTCGGCCGGCCCGGCCTGACCGCCGACCGCTTCGTGCCGGACCCGTTCGGCCCGCCCGGCGCCCGGCTCTACCGGACGGGCGACCTGGCGCGCCGCCTGCCGGACGGGCGGCTCGACTTCATCGGCCGGATCGACGGCCAGGTCAAGGTGCGCGGCTACCGGATCGAGCTCGGCGAGGTCACCACCGTGCTGCAGCGCCACCCGGCGGTGCGGGCCGCCGAGGTGGTGGTCCGCGACGACCTGCCCGGCGGCCGGGACCTGGTGGCCTACCTGGTGCCCGAGCGGGAGCCGGTGCCCGATCCGGAGCTGCGCGAGCTGCTGGCCGGGGCGCTGCCCGGCTACATGATCCCCGCCGCGCTGGTCTGGCTGGACGAGCTGCCGCTGAACGCCAACGGCAAGGTGGACCGGCGCGCGCTGCCCGCACCGCAGTTCGGCCGCGGCGAGGCCGGCGCCGAGCGGCCCCGGACGGAGAGCGAGGCCCGGCTGCTCGCGGCCTGGGAGGAGCTGCTCGGCGTCGACGGCATCGGCCGGGACGACAAGTTCTTCGACGTGGGCGGCAATTCGCTGCTGCTCGTCGCGCTGCACGGCCTGGTGCGCGAGCTCTTCCCCGCGGCGGCGCTCTCGCTGGTGGAGCTCTTCGAGTACACCACCTGCGCCGAACTGGCCGCCGTCCTGGACCGCCGGGGCGCCGCCGCGCCCGCCCCCGGCACGGCCGGCGCCGAGTTCGACCTGTGAGCCGCCGCTCACCCCTCCCCATGACTCAACTCCCGCAGGACGAAGCAGAGAAGGGCAACTCGACCATGGAGCCACCCGCCGCCACGACCGCCTCGCCCGAGGAGCCGTTCACCCCGGTCGCCGTCATCGGCATGGCCGTCCGGCTGCCGCAGGCGGACTCCGCCGCCGCCCTGCACCGGCTGCTGGCCGACGGGGTCGGCACCGTCGGCGAGATGCCCGCCCACCGGCTCGCGCTGGCCGGGCTCGGACAGACCGGCCCGCACCCGAAGATCGCGGCCCTCGAGGGCATCGAGGAGTTCGACCGCGAGTACTTCGGCATCACCCCCGCCGAGGCGGAGGCGATGGACCCGCACCAGCGGCTGCTGCTCCAACTCTCTGTCAACGCCGTGGAGAACGCCGGCTACCGGCTCGCCGCGCTGCGCGGCGCCGACTGCGGCGTGTACGTCGGCGCCCCACGCCCGGACTACACGCGGCTGGTCGGCGACGAGGACCTCACCACCATGCTCGGCACCGCGCCGCCCGCGCTCTCCGGCCGGGTCTCCTACCTGCTCGGCCTGCAGGGCCCCGCCGTGGTGGTGGACACCGGCTGCAACAGCGCGCTAGTCGCGATGCACTACGCCTGCCGCGAGCTGGCCAAGGGCACCGTCACCACCGCCCTCACCGGCGGCGTCAGCCTCTACCCGCTGCTCTTCCAGCAGGCCGGCGCGGACGCCTTCCCCGAGGTGATGGCCACCGACGGCGTCTGCCGGGCCTTCGACGCGGCCGCGGCCGGCACCTCGCCCGGCGAGGGCGGCGGCGTGCTGCTGCTCAAGCGGCTGGACCGCGCGCTGGCCGACGGCGACACCGTGCACGCCGTGATCCGGGGCCTGGCCGTCAACCACAACGGCGCGCGCTCCAACGGCTTCTCGGCCCCCGGCGTGACCGCGCAGGCCGAGGTGATCGAGCGGGCCTGGGCCGAGGCCGGGATCGGCCTCGACCGGCTCACCGTGCTCGAGGCGCACGGCTCCGGCACCCGGCTCGGCGACATGATCGAGATCGAGGCCGCCCAGCGGGTGCTCACCGCCGCCGGCGCGGGCCGGCACGCCTGCGCGATCGGCTCGGTGAAGACCAACATCGGCCACCTGGGCAATGTCGCGGGCGTCGCGGGCCTGATCAAGACCGTGCTCGCGCTGCGCCACCGCACCCACTACCCGTCGATCAACTTCGACCGGCCCAACCCCCAACTCGCCGCCCACGGCGAGCCGGTGGCCGTCTCCACCGAGACCAGGCCCTGGACCACCCCGGACGGGCGACCCCGGGTCGCCGGGGTCAGCTCCTTCACGCTGATCGGCACCAACGCGCACGCCGTGGTCGAGGAGGCCCCCGAGGCCCCGGCCCGGGCCGGCGCCACCCAGCCGTACGAGCTGGCCACCCTCTCGGCCCGGACTCCGGCCGCGCTGCTGCGCCAGGTGCGGGCGCTCACCGAGCACCTGCCCGCGCTGAGCGAGGCCGAGCTGCCGGACGCCCTCTTCGTGCTCAACGCCGGCCGGGACGACCACGCCCACCGCGCCGCCTTCCCGGTCAGCGGCCTGGACTCGCTGCGCGAGGGCCTGCGGGAGCTCGGCGAGGCGCTGGAGAAGGGCGCCGGGCCCGAGGCCGCCGCCCGCCGCCTGGTGCTGGTGCTCGGCGACCCCGCCCCGGGCGCCGATCTCGACGCCTGGGCGGCCGCCTACCCCGCGTACGCCGAGGCGCTGGCCGCCACCGAGGGGGTGCCGGCCGAGGCACGGCACCAGTACGCACTGGTCGAGCAGCTGCGTGCCCAGGGGCTCACCCCCGAGGTGCTGCTCGGCACCGGCCGGGGCCGGGCGGTGGCCCGCGCACTGCGCGGCGAACTGCCGCTCGCCGAGGCCTGGGCCGAGCCCGTCACCGGCGGCGACGGCCTGGAGGCCCGTACCCGCGCGGTGGTCGAGCGGCTCGCCGAGGCCGACCCCTCGGCCTTCCTGGTGCTCGGCGAGGTGGACGCCGCCTTCCGCGGCCTCGGCGGCGCCGCGCACGACTACGCCGAGTGGCACTCGGCCGCGCCGGCCTCGGTGGCCGAGCAGCTGGCCGCCCTCTACCGGGCCGGCGTCGCGGTGGACTGGGACCGCCGCTACGCCGGCCAGGGCCGCCGCCGGATCGAACTGCCCGGCTACTCCTTCGAGCCCACCCGCTGCTGGCCCGAGGTGCGCCCGGTGGCGGCGGGCCCCAAGGCCGTCGAACCGCCCCAGCCGACCGGGGACGTGGTGGAGGTGGTGGCCGGGGTCTTCGGCGCGGTGCTGCG
This sequence comes from Kitasatospora sp. NPDC002227, assembly GCF_040296285.1. Classification (NCBI taxonomy): domain Bacteria; kingdom Bacillati; phylum Actinomycetota; class Actinomycetes; order Kitasatosporales; family Streptomycetaceae; genus Kitasatospora; species Kitasatospora sp. NPDC002227. The sequence goes on along the minus strand of NZ_JBEOWY010000017.1, from coordinate 88,552 downwards.
GATCGAGGGCATCGAGGCCGACTCCGACTACTTCGACCTCGGCGGCAACTCCATCCTCGGCCTCTCCGTCCTGGAGCGGCTCAACCGCCGGTACGGCCTGCGGCTCACCCTCCCGGTGCTCTACGAGTACAGCACGGTGAGCGCGCTCGCCGAGCTGGTGCGCGCCCAGGCCAAGCCGGAGAGCCGGGCCGAGAACGGCATCGTCAAGGTCACCGACACCGTCACCTACCTGCCCAGCTACGGGCAGGAGTCGCTCTGGTTCCTCGACCGGCTCTTCCCGGACATGGGCCTCTACAACGTGCCGCACGACATGCACCTGCGCGGCCCGGTCGACGTGCCCGCGCTGCGCCGGGCGCTGGCCGCCTTCGAGCGCCGCCACCAGGTGCTGCGCTGCTACTACCTGGAGCGGGACGGCGCCCCGCTGGTCGGCCTGCTGCCGGTGGACGAGAACGAGCTGCAGGTGGTCGACCTCACCGGCATCGCCGACGAGCAGGAGCGCCTGACCGCCGCCGCCACCTGGCTGCGCAGTGCCGCGATCTCGCCGCTGGTGCTCGAAGAGGGCCCGCTCTACCGCAAGTTGCTGGTCAGGCTGGCCGAGGACGACCACACCCTGCTGCTGGTCGCCCACCACAGCATCTACGACGGCTGGACCCCGGCCGTGCTCGACCGCGACCTGTGGGCGTTCTACCGGGCCGAACTGACCGGCGAGACCCCGGACCTGCCCGAACTGCCCATCAGCTACCTGGACTACGCGGCCTGGCAGCGCGAGCGGCTGACCGGCGACCGGCTCGAGGAGCTGCTCGGCTTCTGGCGCACCACGCTGGCCGGGGTCACCCCGTCGAAGCTGCCCACCGTGCACCCGAGGCCCGAGCACGTGAGCGGGCTGGGCGGCGTGCACCGCTTCGTCATCCAGCCGGAAATCCTGCGCGGGCTCAAGGAGTTCAGCGCCGCGCAGCGCGGCTCGCTGTTCATGACGATGATCTGCGCGCTCAAGGTGCTGATGCTGCGCTACAGCGGCGAGGGCGACATCACGGTGGCGACCACCACCGCCGGGCGCCCGCACCCCGATCTGCTGCAGCTGATCGGCTACTTCAACAACTCGGTGCCGCTGCGCACCAAGCTGGACCCGGCGCTGACCTTCCGGGAGGCCTTCGCCCTGGTGCGGCGCACCGTGATCGACGGGCTCGACCACGACGAGCTGCCGTTCGCCATGACGGTCGCCGACCAGCAGCCCGAGCGCGACCCCTCGCGGCACCCGATCTTCCAGGTCGGCTACATCCACCAGACCATCTCCGACCACACCGCCGAGCTGGCCGAGGGCCTGAGCTACCGCACCGACCGGCCGCAGCAGTTCGGCGGGCTGCCCCCGGGCACCGCCAAGTGGGACCTGAGCCTGGCCGTGTGCGAGATCGACACCCACCCCGAGCTGGACTCCGCCCTCGAATACAGCACCGACATCTTCGACGCTGCCCTGATGGAGCAGTTCGCCGAGGACTTCCAGGTGCTGCTCGCGGGGATCGTCGCCGACCCGGACACCCGGCTCGCCGACCTGCCGCTGCTCGCGGGCGGCTCCTTCGCCGCCCAGCTGGCGGCCGGGCACGGCCCGGAACTGCCCGCGGGCGACGTGGTACTGACGGACGGTCAGTACGGCCGCGCGGCCCACCTGGCGGGGCTGCTGGCCGAGCGCGGGGTGGCGGCCGGGCAGACGGTGGCCGGGCCCGCCGAGGGCGAGGACGCCATGGTGGCGCTGGCCGGCACCCTGCTGGCCGGCGCCGTCTACCTGCCGCTGGACGCCGGGGCCGGCTTCGCCCGGCAGGCCGCCCTGCTCGAGCGGGCCGCGCCCACCCTGCTGCTCACCACCGGTACGACGGGCGCTCTGCCCTGGCCGGGTGCGGTGCTCGGGCTGGCCGAGGCGGCGGCCGCTCCGGCGGCGGCCCGGCCGCTGCCCGCCGGGGCGCTCGCGCTCTACCCGACCCCCGAGCGCGGCCTGCTGGTCGAGGCCGCCACCCTCGCCGAGCTGCCGCTCGCCGAGCTCACCCGGCACGCGGCCCACCCCGAACCCACCGCCACCGACGGCCTGTTCACCCTGCCCGGCCTGCCCTACCCGGTGGCCGCCGGCGCCGGCGACAGCGCGGACCCGCAGTGGCTCTCGCTCGGCGCCACCACCCCCGGCACCCGGCTGTACGTGCTGGACGCCGGCCTCGGCCCGGTGCCCGCCTGGGTCACCGGCGAGCTGTACGTCGGCGGCCCGGCCGCCGCGCTCGGCTACCACCGCGACGAAGCCGCCACCGAGCGGGACTTCCTCGCCGACCCGCACCACGCGGGCGGCCGCCTGCTGCGCACCGGCCTGGCGGCCCGGATCGACGCCTCGGGCACCGTGCAGCTGCAACTGCCCGAGCCCGTCACCGTCACCGCCGCGGTCACCGAGGCCGCCGAGGCCGACGCCACCCGGCCCGACGAGCTGGAGAGCGCGCTGATCCGGCTCTGGGAGGAGCTGCTCGGCATCCCCGGCATCGGCCGCCACGACAGCTTCTTCGACCTCGGCGGCCACTCGCTGCTCGCCATGACACTGCTCAGCAAGGTCTACGCCGAGCACGGGGTGCGGCTGCCCGTCACCCTGCTGTTCGACCGGCCGACCCCCGCCGCGCTGGCCGGCGCCGTCCGCGAGGCGGGCGGGCGCACCCGCCGCGCCCCCGTGGCGGAGCTGCAGCCCAAGGGCGCCGAGACCCCGCTGTTCTGCCTGCACCCCAACGGCGAGAACGTGCTCTCCTTCCACGCCTTCGCCCGGCGCTTCGCCCCCGACACCCCGCTGTACGGGCTGCGCGCCGAGCGCCCCGACCCGTACCTGCCCGACGACGCGGTGCGCAGCTCGCTGACCGCCCGCGCCAAGGTGTGCGCCGCCGCCATCCGCAGCGCCCGGCCCCAGGGCCCGTACCGGCTGCTCGGCTGGGAGTACGGCGGCCCGCTCGCGGCCCGCACCGCCGAGCTGCTGACCGCCGAGGGGGCCCGGGTCGAGCTGCTCGGCCTGGTCGACGGCCCGGACACGGCGGCGGCGCTGGCCACGGCGGGCCGGCTGCCGGTGCACCTGTTCCGTGGCGAGGGGGGCCAGGAGGCGGGCGCGCAGGCCCCGGCCCGGGGAGTCACCGTTGTGCCGGTCGAGGCCGACCTCGCCGCTCCGCTGCGCGACCATGCGGCCGCGCTGGCCGAGGCGGTGCTCGGCGCGCTCGCGGCCGTGGCGGCCGCCCCGGCGGCGCCGCGCACCGAGCTGGCGCCGGACTCCTACCAGGGCGGCGCGGTCGGCGGCCCGGCCACCGTGCGGCCGTTCAAGCTGACGGCCGAGGTTTCGGCCGCGCTCGGCTGGCGGGCCGGGGAGCCGGTGCCCGCGGCCGGGGTGCTGGCCTCGGTGGCCGCGCTGGTGGGCCGGCTCACCGGGGAGAGCGACCTGGTGCTCGGGCTGCGCGAGGCCGGTGCCGAGGACGCGCTGCCGGTGCGGATCGACCTCTCCGGGCCGGGCACGCTGCCCGAGCTGGTGGCGCGGGCCGAGACGGCGCTGGCCGCCGCCCGCGCCCAGGGAGCCGCGCCGGGCGTGCCGGCCGCCGGGCGGCACCCGCTGGTGGCCCTCGTGGTCGACCTCGACGAGAGCGCCGAACTCGACACCCCGCAGGGCCGGTTGGACGTGAGCTGGCGGGTCCGCAGTACCGAGCAGGGCCTGGCCGGAGCGGTGCTGTGCGACGCGGGCCGGTTCCGCCCGCGCAGCGCCAAGCGCCTGGTCGCCCGCTGGCGGCGCCTGGTCGAGGCGCTGGCCGACGGCGCCACCCCGCTGGCCGCCCCCGACCTGCTCGAGGAGGCCGAGCGGCACAGCCTGCTGCACGAGTGGAACGACACGGCAGTGGACTTCGGCGTGCCCGACACCCTCACCGAGCTGATCCGCCGCCAGGTGGCCGCCACCCCGGAGGCCACCGCCCTGGTGCAAGGTGAAGTGCGCTTCAGCTACCGCGAGCTGGACACCCGGGCCCGCGCCCTGGCGTCCCGGCTGCGCGCCCTGGGCGCGGGCCCGGACACGGTGGTCGGCGTCTGCCTCGAGCGCTCGCCGGAGCTGCCGGTCGCCCTGCTCGGAGTGGTCTACGCCGGCGCCGCCTACCTCCCGCTGGACCCGGACTACCCAATCGAGCGGCTGCGCTACATGCTGACCGACAGCGGCGCCCCGCTGCTGCTCACCGGCCAAGGCACGGCCGACCTGGGCGAACTGCCGGGCGTGCAGCGGCTGCCCGTCGAGCTGGCCGAACTGACCGGCGAGAGCGAGCCCTTGACGCCTCCGCACGGTGAGAACACCGCGTACGTCATCTACACCTCCGGCTCGACCGGCCGCCCCAAGGGCGTGGCGATGTCGCACCGCGCCCTGGTCAACCGGCTCGCCTGGGCCCAGCACCGCGACCCGCTGGGCCCCGACGACCGGGTGCTGCAGAAGACCCCGGCCAGCTTCGACCCCTCGGTCTGGGAGACCTTCTGGCCGCTCACCGCCGGCGCCGTGCTGGTGCTCGCCGAGCCCGGGGTGCACAAGGACGCGTTCCGGCTGGCCGACCTGATCGAGCGCGAGGGCGTCACCACCGCGCATTTCGTGCCCTCCCTGCTGCGGGTCTTCCTGCCCGCCGTGGACGGCAGCCAACTGCGCAGCCTGCGCCGGGTGGTGTGCAGCGGCGAGACGCTGCCGCCGGAGACCAGGCAGGCCCTGCTGGCGGCCTGCCCGGCCGACCTGGTCAACCTGTACGGCCCCACCGAGGTGGCGGTGGAGACCACCGTCTGGGACTGCCGCCAGGAGCACGAAGGCCCGAGCGTGCCGGTCGGCCGCCCGATGAGCAACCTGACGCTGCACGTGCTGGACGAGCTGCTGCGGCCCTGCCCGGTCGGGGTGCCCGGCGAGATCCACATCGGCGGGGTCGGCCTGGCCCGGGGCTACCACGACCGGCCGGGGCTGACCGCGAGCCGGTTCCTCGCCTCGCCGTTCGGCCCGGCCGGCTCCCGGCTCTACCGCACCGGCGACCGCGGCCGGATCACCGAGGGCGGGGTCCTCGAGTACCTCGGCCGGCTGGACGACCAGATCAAGTTCCGTGGCCACCGGGTCGAGCTGGGCGAGATCGAGGCGGTGCTCGCCGAGCACCCGGCGGTCTCGGCCGTGGCCGTGGCCCTGGAGGAGGCGAGGGCCGGCGACCAGCGGCTGGTGGCCCACCTGGTGGGCGAGCGGGCCGAGGGCACCGAGGCCGCGCTTCGCGAGCTGCTGGCGAGCCGGCTGCCCGCCCACATGGTGCCCGCCGCCTTCGTCTGGCGGCAGAGCCTCCCGCTCGGCACCAGCGGCAAGCTCGACCGCCGCGCACTGAAGAGCTGACCCGACCGGGCCCGGCCGCGAGAGGCGGCCGGGCCCGGTGAACCGGACACGAGGAGAGCTGAGTTGAGCGAGCAGGCACCGCGCCGCGACTTCCGGGTCGTGGTCAACGAGGAGGAGCAGTACTCGGTCTGGCCGGAGCGCCTCGCGGTGCCCGACGGCTGGCGGGCCACCGGCTTCACCGGCCCGCGCGAGGACTGCCTGGCCCACGTGGAGGAGGTCTGGCAGGACATGCGCCCGCTGAGCCTGCGCCGCGCGACGGCGGCGCAGGCCCTCGAGGGCTAGCTCCGGTGAACGGCCGAGCGCAGTGGACCGGTCACCTCGACCAGCATGCTGCTCCAGGCCGCGACGGGGGAGTTGTTCATCACCAGCACCAGGTCGCCGGTGCGGAACTCCCCCTCCGCCAGCCCGGTCTGCAGGTTCAGCGCGATGTCGGTGGAGCCGACGTGGCCGTAGGCCCGCAGGTTCGACCGGCAGGCGGCCGCCAGGGAGATGTCGAAGGACTGCTCGTAGAAGTCGAAGGCCCCGAGGGAGAGGTTCTGGGTGACGAAATGATCGACGTCCTCCATGGCGAGCCCCTGCCTGCCGAGCAGCTCCTCATTCATCCGGGCAAATCGCTTCTTGCTCTCCACCGCCAGCGAGAAGGAGTAGCGGCGCAGATCCGCGCAGGCCTCCTGCCACTCGGCGAAAGGCTTTCCGAGGTAATCCACCTGGAAGAGGTCCCAGTAATCCCCGTTGGTCTCCAGGGCGATGTCCACGATGCGCAGCGCACCGTCCCGGGCCAGGCGCAGCGCCATCGCGCCGTCCCCGTTCACCGTCACCGGGCGGCGGTAGCGCCGGCTGCCGGGCGGCCGGTTGCCGTGCGCGAGGACCACGCCGGGCAGTGCCGGATCGGCGGCCAGCAGGCCCCGGCCGACCATCAGCGCGGCCGAGACCGAGACGCAGCCGAGCTCCGAAACGCCCATCGCCAGGCCGTCGGTGAGGCCCGAGTCGCGCTGCGCGCGAGTCGCCTCGGAGGCGGTCAGCAGCTCCGGGTAGCGCCCGCCGACCAGCAGGAAGGCAGCCGCCGAGCGGTCGGCCAGCAGCCGGGCGGCCTCGGTGGCCAGCTCGGTGGCCGGGCGCCCCTCGGCCTCGCGGACCGACTCGATGCCCAGGCGCTCCAGGATCTCCCGGTCTGTCGCCGCAAGATCCTCCCGCTCCGCCACCTCGGCGGCGGACACCCGCTTCTCCGGCAGGATCGTGACAATTTCGGAAATGCCGAACACGGTACTCCCCTCTCTTCTGGCGGCTGCCATGGTCGCACGGGGGAGAAGGGTGAGTCCAGGGTTCGGATTTCGCAGCAAGTGGCCATTCCAGCTGAATCGAAAGAGCATCGGCAATGAGCATCGTGTACCCTCCGGGGGCGATATCGGAGAATCCCTGGATCGTCGGCCGGCTGGCCGTCGGCAGCCCCCGGCTGCGGCTGCTCTGCCTCCCGAACGCGGGCGGCTCGGCCGGCTCCTTCGCCGACTGGCGCAAGGTGCTGCCGGCCGGGATCGAGATGGTGCCGGTCGAACTGCCGGGCCACGGCACCCGCGCGGGGGTGCCGTACGCCGAGTCGGTGCCCGAGCTGGTGGCGGGCCTGCTGGCGGCGGTCGAGGGCGAACTCGCCGTGCCGTACGCGGTGTTCGGGCACAGCTTCGGGGCGGTGCTCGGGCTCGAGCTGGCACTGGCGGCCGGGCGGCGCGGGCTGCCGGCGCCGCGGGCGGTGCTGGTCTCGGGAGCCTGCCCGCCGCACCTGGTACGGCAGCGCCCGCCCCGGCCGCAGGGTGACGCGGAGCTGACCGAGTGGCTGCGGGTCACCGGCGGTCTGCCCGAGGTGCTGCTGCGGCACACCGAGTACGTCCGGCAGGTGCTCTCCACCATCCGGGCGGACCTGCGGCTGGCCGAGGGCTGGGACTGGCCGGTGCCGCGCGAACTGCCGTTCCCGCTGCACGTGCTGGGCGGGCGGGAGGACCCGGTGGTCTCCCCGGCCGAGCTGGAGGAGTGGGCCGAGTACGAAGGCCCCGAACTGACCATCACGATCCATCCCGGCGGCCACTTCTACCTGTTCGAGCGGCCCGCGCCGGTGCTCGACTCCATCGCCGAGGCACTGAGGCTCCCGTGAACGAAACGACTGAGAGGGACACCGCCATGACCAAGCCGACCGTCGGCGTGATCGGGGCCGGCACGATCGGCCGGTCCGTCGCGCACGCGCTCGCCGTCACCGGCCACCGGGTGCTGCTGGTGGACACCGCGCAGGAGATCCTGGACGACGCGCTCGCCAAGGTGCGCCGGGAGCTGCGCTTCGCCCGCCTGCTCGGCGCCGACGCCGCGCAGGACGACGCGGGCGCGCTGGCCCGGATCACCCCGACGGTGAGCCTGGCGCCGCTGGCCGAGGCGGACTTCGTGATCGAGAACTCCACGGAGGACTGGGAGGTCAAGCGCGCCGTCTACCGCGAGCTGGAGGCCGCCTGCCGCCCGGGCGTGGTGTTCGCCGCCAACACCTCCTGCGTGCCGGTGGCGAAGCTCGCCGCCGAGACGGCCCGCCCCGAGCTGGTGCTCGGTATGCACTTCATGAACCCGGTGCCGCACAAGCCCGTGGTGGAGGTGATCCGGGGCGCCCTGACCGCGGACTCGACCGTCGAGCGGGCCGAGCAACTGCTGGCCGGAATGGGCAAGTCGGGCGTGCTGGTGAACGACTCGCCCGGCTTCGTCTCCAACCGGGTGCTGATGCTGGCCGTCAACGAGGCCGCCTTCCTGGTGCAGGAGGGCGTGGCCGGGCCCGCCGAGGTGGACCGGATCTTCACCTCCTGCTTCGGCCACCCGATGGGCATGCTCGCCACCGCCGACCTGATCGGCATCGACACCGTGCTGCTGAGCATCGAGATGCTGGAGCAGAGCTTCGCCGACCCCAAGTACCGCCCCTGCCCGCTGCTCAAGGAGATGGTGGCCAAGGGCCACCTCGGCAAGAAGAGCGGCCAGGGCTTCTTCAGCTACGCCTGACCCCCACCCCACCTTCGAAGGAGAGCTCCCCATGGCCGCCGTCCTGACCCCGGACGAGATCCGCGAGCGCACCCGCTCGTACCTGACCACCAGCCTCGCGCGCGAACTCGCCGACGACGAGGACATCTTCGCCGCCGGTTTCGTCAACTCCCTCTTCGCCGCACAGCTGGTGACCTTCGTGGAGGACCGCTTCGGCATCACGGTGGAGAACGACGAGCTGGAGCTGGCGCACTTCAGCTCGGTGGACGCCGTGACGGCCTTCGTCACCGGCAAGACCGGCGGGGCCCGGTAAGGCCGTGCGGCTCTCACCCGACCCCGAGCAGCTCGATCTGCACGCGGCCTTCCGCAAGCTCGCCGATGAGGCCGTTGCCCCGCTGGCCGCGCGGCACGACCACGAGGAGCGGATCGACCGCGCCCTGATCGACCTGCTCGCCGCCGAGGGCTGCCTGGCTCCGCTGGTGCCCGAGGAGTTGGGCGGCCGGGGCCTGGACGCGATCTCCTACGGCCTGCTGCACGAGGAGATCGGCCGGGCCTGCTCCTCGACCCGCAGTCTGCTCACCGTGCACGACATGGTGGCCGACACCGTGCGCCGCTGGGGCAGCGCCGAGCAGCGGGCGGCCTGGCTGCCGAGGCTGGTCTCCGGCGCCGCGATCGCCGCCTTCGCGCTCAGCGAGCCGGAGGCGGGCAGCGACGCGGCCGCCGTCAGCACGGCCGCCGAGCAGGTGCCCGGCGGGTGGGAGCTGACCGGCACCAAGCGGTGGATCAGCTTCGGCCAACTCGCGGACGTGTACCTGGTGTTCGCCCGGACGGCGCGCGGGCTCTCGGCCCTGCTGGTCGAGCGGGGCACCCCCGGACTCGAGATGGTGCCGATCACCGGCATGCTCGGCACCCGGGGCGCGATGCTGGCCGAACTGCGCTTCGACCGCTGCCGGCTGCCCGCCGACGCGCTGGTCGGCCCCGAGGGCCGGGCGCACCCGTACATCACCGTCTCGGCGCTCACCCTCGGCCGGTACAGCGTGGCCTGCGGCAGCATCGGGATCGTGCAGGGCTGCCTGGACGCGGCCACCGAACACGCGGCCCGGCGAGGGGTGGGGCAGCACCAGCTGGTGCAGCGGCTGATCGCCGACATGGTGGTCTCCGCCCGGGCCGGCCGGCTGCTCGCCCTGCGGGCCGGGGAGTTGATCGGCGCGGGCGGCCCGGACGCGCCGATGGCCGCCACCGAGGCCAAGTACTTCGCCGGGATCGCCGCCGCCGACGCCGCGCGGGACGCCGTGCAGGTGCTCGGCGCGACGGGCTGCTCGGCGGACAGCCCGGTGGCCCGCTACTACCGGGACGCCAAGGTGATGGAGGTCATCGAGGGCAGCAACGAGATCAGCCAGACGATGATCGGCCGGTTCGGCCACGCCACGCGAACGGGATGGAGGGGATGAGCATGACCACAGCGGAGAAGCCGCTCAAGGTGGTGGTCTGGGACCTGGACAACACCTTCTGGCAGGGCATCCTGCTCGAGGACGGCGACGTCGAACCCCGGGAGGGGGTGGCCGAGGCCGTCCGGGAGCTGGATGCCCGGGGTGTGGTGCAGTCGGTGGCGAGCCGCAACGACGCGGCCACCGCGCTGGCCCGGCTCACCGAACTCGGCCTGGCCGAGTACTTCCTGGTGCCGCAGATCGGCTGGGGCGCCAAGTCGGAGTCGGTGCGGCGGATCGCCGAGGCACTCAACCTCGGCCTGGACGCCTTCCTCTTCCTGGACGACGACCCCTTCGAGCACGCCGAGGTCTCCCGGGCCCACCCGCAGGTGCGCACCGCCGAGTTCACCGACGCCGCCGCCCTGCTGACCCGCCCGGATCTCGCGGTGGCCCCCGGCACCCCGGACGGATCCTGGCGCCGCCTGCAGTACCGGACCGACCTGCGCCGGGCCGACGCCGAGCAGGAGTTCACCGGCACGCCGGACGAGTTCCTCGCCACGCTGGGGCTGCGGCTGACCGTCCGCCACGCCCAGCCGGGCGACTTGCGGCGGGCCGAGGAACTCACCGTCCGCACCCATCAGTTGAACGCCACCGGCTACACCTACTCGATGGCAGAGCTGGACGAGCTGCGCAGCTCCGCGAGCCACGCGCTGCTGGTGGCCGAACTCGCCGACCGCTTCGGGGACTACGGCACGATCGGCCTGGTGCTGGTCGAGCAAGGTGCCGAGCTGTGGACGCTCAAGCTGCTGCTCGTCTCCTGCCGGGTGATGTCCCGGGGCACCGGCACGGTGCTGCTCAACCATGTGATCGGGCGGGCGATCGAGCAAGGGGTGCGGCTGCGCGGCGAGTTCGTGCCGACCGACCGGAACCGGCCGATGCAGGTGGCCTACCGGTTCGCCGGTTTCGCGCCGGCCGGGGAGGAGAACGGCGTGATGCTGCTCGAGCACCGGGGCGGCACCGCCCCCGCGCTGCCCGCCCATCTCGACCTGCGGTCGGCCTTCTGAGATGAAGCAGCCTGAGATGCGGCCGCCCCCGCCCGGGGAGGTGGACCTGTGGTGGATCGGGCCGGCCTCGCGCCGGCCCGGCTCCGCCGTGCTCGGCCCCGAGGAGCGGGCCCGCCTGGCCCGCCTGACCGACCCCGCCGCCCGGGCCGCCTTCGCCCGGCGGCGCGGCGCACTGCGCAGCATCCTCGCCGACTACACCGGCCGCCCGCCCGCCTCGCTGGCGTACCGCACCACCCCGGCCGGCCGCCCCGAACTCCCCGGCGGCCCGGCCTTCTCCCTCTCCTCGGCGGGGGAGTGGGCCCTGCTGGCGGTCGGGGCGGAGCCCGAGCTGGGCGTCGACCTTGAACAGACCGGTCAGGGGCGGGACTTCAGGGCGGTGGCGCGGAGGTTCCTGCCGGGCCTGGTGCTGCCCGAGGATGCGGCGGGCGCGGGCGCGGGCGCGGGCGCGGGCGCGGGCGCAGGCCGCACGGAGGACGGGCCGCGCCGGACGGACGACGGGCCGGGCTTCGCGGGCCACCTGACGCCTGGGCAGGGCGCCGAGGCTGCCTTCCTGGTGGCCTGGACGGAGTACGAAGCGCGGCTGAAGGCGGCCGGGGCGGGGCTCGGCGCCGTGCCCGAGCGGGCGCGGGGGTGGCCGGTGCTGCGGCTCTGGGCACCGGTGGGGTACACGGCGGCGCTGGTCAGCGCGCGGCCGTCGGTGGTCACGGTCCGGCCGGGCCCGGCGGCGCAGCCGACCGGTCGTCCGGCAACTGCGGCGGCGCGGTCGGCGGGTCGTCCGGCAGGCGTGGCGGCACTGCCGCGTACAGGAGGCTGAAGAGCGTGATGTCCACCGCGTGTTCGTCCGGGCAGTCGCCCTCGCCGGCCAGTTCGTCGAGGAGGGCCCACAGCTGTCCGGTCAGCCGCAGGTACCGTTCGGGGCTGACCCGGAGGGTGAAGTGGCCGAGGGCGGTGGGGAGTCCGGCGGAGCCGTCGCGTGGGGCGCCGAGGTCGATCCGGCCTGCCAGGAAGTGGTCCCGCAGCTCGGCCCTGGTCGCGTCCAGGGCGGCGAGCAGGGTGTCCAGCGCCTCCGGCTGCTCGCCCGGCGTCCCCTGCAGGATCGCCCGGGAGAGCCGCAGCGAGCGCTGGGCGGCCACGTACCGGCTCTCCACGATGCCCGAGACCAGCCGGGTGCCGGCCACCGCGATCAGCCCGACCTTCTCCAACTGCCGTACGTGCCGGTACAACTTGGACGGGGATTCGCCGAGCTCGGCGGCGACCTGCTTCACCGAGCGGGCGTCCCGGCCGTGCCGGGTGAGGACTCCGAGGATGGCGAGCCGCAGCGGATCGGCGAGCGCCTTGAGCGTCTCGACGTCGTCGACCTCGCGTTCTCTGGCTGGCTCTCGCATCGTGCCATTCAGCCATATGCCCAACTCTTGTGCAATCAATCGCAGTTCTGCAAGCATTGACGGTAGCGTGAATAGTAGGGGAGACGCCTCGTGACGGCGGTAGGAGTCGAGCAGGCCACGGCGGCGGAGTTGACACCGCTGCGCAGGAACTGGCGCTTCCAAGTCCTCTGGGGCGGCTCGGCCGCCTCCATGGTGGGAGCGAAGATCGCGGACACCGCGTACCCCCTGCTCCTCCTGGCGATGACCGGATCCTCCACCGTGGCCGGGGCGTTCAGCGCGCTGCAGCTCGGCGCGACGGTGGTCTTCGGCATCCACGGCGGCGCGGTGGCCGACCGGCACAACCGGCGGTACATCCTGATGGCGGCCGACGGCTTCCGGTTCCTGGTCGCCCTGTCGGTGCTGACGGCGCTGGCCCTGCACCACCTGACGGTCTGGCACACCCTGCTGGCCGCGGTGGCGATCGGCGGCGCGATCGCCTACGGCGCACCGGTGCGGATGCTCGCGCTGCGCTCGGTGGTACCCAAGGAGCAACTGCGGCTCGCGCTCTCGCAGGACGAGGCGCGTACCAGCGGGTCCGGCCTGGTCGGTCCGCCGCTGGCCGGCTGGCTGCTGGGGCTGGACCGGGTGGCGCCGTTCGTCGGCAGCGCGCTCGGCTCGCTGTTCTCCTTCCTGTCGGCCTGCCTGGTGCGCTTCGACGGGCGGCCCGACGCCGCCGCCGCGCGGGCGCGCGGCGGGGCGATGGAGGGCTTCAAGGTGATCCTGCGCAGCCCGGCGCTGCGCTCCACCCTGCTGGTCTCGATGGCGGTCAACGTGGCCGGGTCGGCGATGCTGCTGCCCTTCATCGTGCTGATGCGCAGCCAGGGCACCGGCAGCTCCGGGATCGGCCTGGCCCTTTCGGGCGAGGCCGTCGGCGGGATCCTCGGTGCCTTCCTGGTGACGCGCCTGCACAAGCTGATGGGCCCGGGCAAGCTGATGCTCACGGTGACCTGGCTGGTGGTGCCGGTACTGCTGGTGCCGCTGCTGCCCGGCGGCCCGGTGGTGGTCTTCCTGGCCCTGCTGGTCTCGATGCTCGGCATCCCGGCGCTGAAGGTCATGATCGATGTACTGATCTTCCAGCGGGTGCCGGACGAACTGCGCGGCCGGGTGATCTCGGCGACCATCACCACCTTCATGATGGGCATGCCCGCCGGGATGATGACCAGCGGTCTGCTCCTCGACCACCTCGCGCCCGCCACCGTGCTGGTGCTCTTCTCGGCGCTGCTCGCCCTCGCGCTGGTCCCGGCCACGCTGGGACGTTCGCTGCGGACCGCGACCTGGGAGTGATCCCGCCTGCCGGCCGACGTTCCGTCAGCCGGCGGCCGGTGCCTCGAGATCGTGCGCGAGCCGGAAATTCACCAGCCCGAGCTCGGCCACCTTGAGACCGGCCTCGAAGCGGGAGCCGACCGAGAGGCTATTCAGGATGGTGGCGACATGCCTGCGATACGTCCGGACCGACACGTTCAGCTGGCGCGCGGCGGTCTCGTCCTTCATACCTGCGCAGAGTTTGTGAAGAACTTTCGACTGTGTCTCGTCCAGCACCACCGCCGCCGGCGTCCGGTGAATGCGGGTCAGTTCCAAAGCCTGGTCCCAGAGGGCACGGTGGAATTGGTGCAGTGCCCCCGCCGCCTCCCCCCGGGCCAGCAGCACCTGGGGGCGCCCGCCGGGCCCGGTGATCTGCAGGATCGCCAGCTCGGCGTCGAGCGCGACCATGCTCGGCAGGTGACCGGGCGCCACCCTGACCTGTACGCCTTCGGCGGCCAGCCGTCCCAACTGCTGGCGGTGCCGCCAGTCGAGGGCGGCGGTGCGGTGCTGGAGCACCTGCAGGGTGTGACCGCGACCGAGGATCTCCCGACGGACGAAATCGGGAAATTCCGCCGTCTCCTGGTCGGTGAGTTCGCTGACCGGGCCGCCCACCACCTGGAGGGTGAGCGGGGTGCCGGGACGCTGCTCGATCGCCTCACGCAGGACCGTCGGGGTGGTGACGGGATCTATGGTGGCGACGAGTTGCGAGGATTGCCGACGATAGGAGTTCAGCGCTTCTCCGATTATTTCTTGGGCGCGGCTGATCGCTTCTTCGCTGGCAATACCGGCGGTCGGATTAATTCGATTTCCGTCCACGGTGTGATACACGGGAGACCTCTCGGAAAGTTCGCCAAGCCTGGGATTCCTGGTGGGGCGCACCCGTCGGATCGCGCTGGTGCGGAACCTTCCCCGGACTGAAGACTAAGCGTGAACCAGGGTGGACGTCGAGAGCCGTCGTTGGTCAGCGAGGCTGCATGTGCGGCTCTTGACAGTGGTCTGACATGGAGTCAGCCCAAGGAGGTGCCCCGGTCGCCGGGGCGGCGGAGGGCGGGGTCGCGGGCGAGCCTGCCCCGGCGCGGCGATCCGGAAACGGCTAATGGGATTCGGTCTTCTCCGGTGATTGGTGGCCTTGCGAGTGTCCGTTCGGGCTGGCACCATCGCGGATGGTTTCGTTCCGGGTATCCGGTTCGACCCGAAGTGGGGGTGGGCGGCTATGACGCGGGAAACATCGGGCGCAGTGGATGTATCGGTGGCAGAGAAATACGCCCGGCCCGCACCGGCGGCCGGGCCCGCGGAGGTCGTCCCGCGGGCCCTGACGGTCGTGCGGCCGGGCGCCCCGCCGCTGCCCGCGCCCGGAGCCGGCGGGGCCGACCTGCCGTGCCGCGTGGTGGTGCGGGTGCCGGTCGGTCAGCTGGTGATCTGGGGCTCGCCCCGGGCGGGCGGCGAGGACGGCGAACACGTCCGCCTGCTGGCCGAGTCACCGGGCGCGCTGCCGCCGATCGTGGTGCACCGCCCGACCCTTCGGGTGGTGGACGGCCGGCACCGGTTACGCGCCGCGATCCTGCGCGGGGACCAGCACATCGACGTCTGCTTCTTCGACGGTGCCGAGGAGGACGCCTTCGTCCTCGCCGTCCGGCTGAACGCCGCCCACGGCCTGCCGCTCTCCGGGGCGGACCGGCTGGCGGCCGCGCTGCGCATCATCCGCTCCCACCCGCACTGGTCGGACCGGCGGATCGCCGGGGCGACCGGCCTCGCGGCCCGGCGGGTGGCGGCGCTGCGCCGTTCGACCGAGACCCCGGTGCAGTCGAACATCCGGGTCGGCAAGGACGGCCGCAGCCGCCCGCTGAGCGCCGCCGAGGGCCGGCAGCGGGCCGCCGAGATCCTGGCCGACCGGCCCGGCGTCACGCTCCGCGCGGTGGCCAAGGAGGCCGGGATCTCGCTCAGCACCGCCAGCGACGTCAAGGAGCGGCTGCGGCAGGGCCGGGAGGTCGTCCCGGCCCGGCGCCGGGAACCCGCCGCCCCGCCGTCGGCCCCCACGCCGCCGTCCGTCCCCGCACCGGCGCCCGTCGCCGCGCCGCCGTCCGTCGCCGCGCTGCCGCCGGTGGCGCCCCGCCGCCCGGCGCCGGCCGGCCCGGGCCCGGACCTGCGCGAGTCGGCGGCCCTGCTCCACCTGCTGCGGCGGGATCCTTCGCTGCGTTTCACCGAGGTCGGCCGGGAGCTGCTGCGGCTGATCAGCGCCCAGCCGGTGAGCGCGGAGGTGTGGCAGGGCTTCGCCGACGGCGTCCCCGCGCACTGCGCGGAACAGGTCGCCCGGCTCGCCCGGCGGTTCGCGCAGGACTGGCTCAACTTCGCCGAGGCGTTGGAGCGGTAGGCCCGGCGGCCGATGGCCGGGTAGAGGTCCGTGCCGTGGCCTCCCCGGCTTCCGGCGGGAGGCCCTGAGGCCCGCCCGACCGAGCGTCGGGCCGGGCCGTCCCCGTACGGCCGGAGCCCGAGAGGCGGGCCGGCCGAAGACCCAGAGGAGTCGGCGTGTTCCCGTTGTCGTTCGCGCAGCAGCGGCTGTGGCTCATCGACCGGGTGGAGGGCCCCAGCCCGGTCTACAACGTCCCGATGGCCGTCCGGATCCGCGGCCCGCTGGACCGCGCCGCACTGGCGGCGGCCCTGGGCGACGTGGTGGCGCGGCACGAGACGCTGCGCACCCGCTACCCGGACACCGACGGCGTGCCCTGGCAGGAGGTGCTGGATCCGGACGACCTGCCGCTGCCGGTGCACCCGGCGACCGAGCGCGAGCTGCCCGGCCTGCTCGCGGCCTTCGGCGCGCTCACCTTCGACCTGCGCCAGGACCTGCCGGTCCGGGCCGCGCTCTTCGAGCTGGGCCCGCAGGAGACGGTCCTCGCCTGGGTGATCCACCACATCGCCACCGACGGCGGCTCGACCGGGCCGCTGTGCACCGACCTCGCCCGGGCCTACGCCGCCCGCCGCCGGGGCGCCGCGCCCGACTGGGCACCGCTGCCGGTGCAGTACGGCGAGTACGTGCTCTGGCAGCGGGAGGTGCTGGGCGAGGAGAGCGATCCGCAGAGCGAGATCAGCCTGCAGAGCGCGTTCTGGCGCCGGGAGCTCGACGGACTGCCGGACCAGCTGGCCCTGCCCTACGACCGCCCCCGGCCCGCCGAGGCGAGCCACCGGGGCGACGCGGTGGCCCTGGAGTTCGACGCCGGGCTGCACCGGGCCCTGGCCGGGCTGGCCCGCGAGTGCCGGGCCAGCACCTTCATGGTCTTCCAGGCCGCGCTGGCCGCGCTGCTCACCCGGCTCGGCGCCGGCACCGACATCCCCCTCGGCACCCCCACCGCCGGGCGGGACGACGAAGCGCTGGAGGAGCTCTGCGGCCTCTTCGTCAACACCGTGGTGCTTCGCGCCGACACCTCCGGCGACCCGAGCTTCCGGCAGCTGGTCACCCGTCAGCGCACCACCTCGCTGGGGGTGTTCGCCAACCAGGACCTGCCCTTCGAGCGGGTGGTGGAGCTGGTCAACCCCGCCCGCTCGCTGGCC
The DNA here is from genome assembly GCF_040296285.1 of Kitasatospora sp. NPDC002227. Lineage (NCBI taxonomy): Bacteria > Bacillati > Actinomycetota > Actinomycetes > Kitasatosporales > Streptomycetaceae > Kitasatospora > Kitasatospora sp. NPDC002227. The sequence continues at coordinate 71,406 of NZ_JBEOWY010000017.1, read as the reverse complement.
CGCCACCCGCTCTTCCAGGTGCTGCTGGCCTTCCAGCACGAGGCGGGCGAGGAGGAGAACCTGCGGCTCGACGGGCTCGGCACGGAGTTCGAGCCGGTCGACTCCGCGGTCTCGAAGTTCGACCTGACCCTGACCGTGGCGGAGCGCACCGACGCCGACGGCGCCCCGGCCGGGCTGCTCGCCGCGCTGCGCTACGCCACCGACCTGTTCGACCGGACCACCGCGGAGCGGATCGCCGCGCAGCTGCACCGGCTGCTGGCCGCCGCCGCGGCCGACCCGGACCAGCCGATCGGCCGGATCGACATCCTCGGCCCCGAGGACCGCCGCCGGGTGCTCACCGAGTGGAACGGCGCCACCACCCCGGCCGCCACCGCGACCCTGCCCGCCCTGGTCACCGCCGCCGCCCGCCGCACCCCGCAGGCCCGCGCCCTGGCGGACGGCGGCACCACCCTGAGCTACGCCGAGCTGGAGGCCGGGGCCAACCGGCTGGCCCACCTGCTGGCCGGGCACGGCGTCGGCCCCGAGCGGCTGGTCGCCGTCGCACTGCCCAGCTCGGCGCGGGCCGTCACCGCGCTGCTCGCCGTGCTCAAGGCCGGCGGCGGCTACCTGCCGCTGGACCCGGCGTACCCGGCCGAGCGGCTCGGGTACATGATCGAGGACGCCCGCCCGGCCCTGGTGCTGACCGCCGAGGGCTTCGACGGACTGCCTGCCGGCGACACCCCGGTGCTGCGGCTGGACAGCCCCGAGACCCTGGCCGCCCTCGCCGGGCAGCCCGCGCAGGCCCCCGCCGCCCAGTCCGCGATCGCCCCCCGGCACCCCGCGTACGTGATCTACACCTCCGGCTCCACCGGGCGCCCCAAGGGCGTGGTGATCGAGCACGCCGCGCTCAGCGACTACCTGGCCTGGTGCGGTGCGGCCTACCCCGCGGCGGCCGGCACCGCCGTGCTGCACTCCTCGCTCTCCTTCGACCTCACCGTCACCGCCCTGTGGACCCCGCTCACCGTGGGCGGCCAGGTGGTGCTCGGCTCGCTCACCGAGCCAGGCGAGGCCGAGCGGGCCCGGCTCGCCGCCGAGCCGTGCACCTTCCTCAAGGCCACCCCCAGCCACCTCCCGCTGCTCGCCGAGGCCCCCGGCGGATTCTCGCCCGCCGGTCAGTTGCTGCTCGGCGGCGAGGCCCTGACCGGCGAGGCCGTCCGTGCCTGGCGCTCGGCCCACCCCCGGGCCGAGGTGCGCAACGTCTACGGACCCACCGAATCCACCGTCAACTGCGCCGAGTACCGCATCCCGCCCGGCGCCGACCTGCCCGACGGCCCGGTGCCGATCGGCCGCCCGCAGGCCAACGCCCGGCTGTACGTGCTCGACCCCGCCCTCCAGCCCTGCCCGCCCGGCGTGACCGGCGACCTCCACCTGGCCGGGGCCGGGCTGGCCCGGGGCTACCTCGGGCGGCCCGGCCTGAGCGCCGAACGCTTCGTCGCCGACCCGTACGGCCCGCCCGGCAGCCGGATGTACCGCTCCGGCGACCTCGCCCGCTGGCGCCCCGACGGACAGCTGGAGTTCGCCGGGCGGGCCGACCACCAGGTGAAGATCCGGGGCTTCCGGATCGAGCCCGGCGAGGTCGAGGCCGTGCTCGCGGCCGACCCGGCGGTGGCCCAGGCCCGCGTGGTGGTCCGCGAGGACACCCCCGGCGACCGTCGGCTGACCGCCTACGTGGTGCCCGCCCCGGGCTCCGAGCCCGACGGCGAGCGGCTGCGCGAGCGGGCCCGGCGCAGCCTGCCGGAGTACCTGGTGCCCGCCGCCGTGCTGGTGCTGCCCGCCCTGCCGCTGACCGTCAACGGCAAGCTCGACCGGGCCGCCCTGCCCGCGCCCGGCCCGGCGGGCGGCGGCCGCGAGGCCCGCACCCCGGTCGAGGTGCTGCTCTGCGGCCTGTTCGCCGAGGCGCTCGGGCAGCCCGCCGTCGGCGCCGACGAAGGCTTCTTCGAGCTCGGCGGCCACTCCCTGCTCGCCGCCCGGCTGGCCCGGCGGATCTCGGACGCGCTCGGCGTCGAACTGCGGCTGCGCGACCTCTTCGAGGAGCCCACCCCCGCCGGGCTGGCCCGCCGCCTGGAGGCCGAGCGCGACCGGGAGGCCTTCGAGGTGCTGCTCCCGCTGCGCGCCGCCGGCCGCGGCACCCCCCTGTTCTGCGTCCACCCCGGCGGCGGCATCAGCTGGGCCTACACCGGCCTGCTGCGCCACCTCGACCCGGAGACCCCGCTCTACGGCCTGCAGGCCCGGGGCCTGACCGAGGGCGGCCCGCGACCGGCCACCGTCCGGGAGATGGCCGCCGACTACCTCACCCAGATCCGCGCGGTGCGGCCCGAGGGCCCGTACCGGCTGCTCGGCTGGTCCTTCGGCGGGGTGGTGGCGCACGAGATGGCCGTCCAACTCCAGGCCGCCGGGCAGGAGGTGGAGCTGCTCGCACTGCTCGACGCCTACCCGGCCGTGGACGCCGAGGGCCGCCGGCTGGTCTTCCCCGCCGACGCCGAGGACGGCGACCGGCTGCTGGCCGAGCTGGTGGAGCGGGGCGAGGTGGCCGAGCTGGACCAGGCGATCGGCGGCCTGGCCGGGCTGGCGGCCGACGAACTCCCGCGCGTGCTCGGCTGCCTGCAGCACCACCGGCAGCTGCGCCGGGCGCACCGGCCGGGCCGCTACCGGGGCACCCTGCACTTCTTCACCGCCGCCGAACAGCGGGCCGAGGGCATGCCCGCGGCCGCCGCCTGGGAGCCGTTCACCGAGGGCACCCTGGCGGACGTCCGGGTGGCCGCCGCGCACCCGGAGATGCTGGGCCGCCAGGCGCTCCTGACGATCGGCCAGGAGCTGGCCAAGGCCCTGACGGTCTGAGCCGGCCGGGTGGCAGGTTCTTGCAAGCATTGCCCGGGGCGCAGCCCTGTCGCTCCGGGCGCCCGGCTCCTAGCTTGTTCAGCGGGCCGCGACGTGATCCCGGCGGCCTCCCGGCGAGGAGGACTTTTCTGATGGCGAATCCGTTCGACGACGAGAACGGCCGGTTCCGCGTGCTGGTCAACGCCGAGGGGCAGTACTCCCTCTGGCCGCTCTTCGCCGAGGTGCCCGACGGCTGGGAGATCCGCAAGGAGGAGGACGGCCGCGCCGAGTGCCTGGCGTACATCGAGGAGAACTGGACGGACATGCGCCCGGCCAGCCTGGTGGCCGCGATGGCCGCCGACCCGCCGACCGCCTCCTGACCGGGCCGGGTACCGCCGTGACCGACCTGGCGCCTCGGCCGGGCGGCTGGGGCTCGTACTCCTCACCGGCACCGGCTCCCGACCGCCCGGCCCAGCACCACCCCGAGGCCGTCTCCTTCGCGGCCGGCCGGCCCTTCGAGGGCTTCCTCGACCCCGGGCTGACCGAGCAGTACCTGCGCAGCTACCGGCGCCGCCTGGCGGACCGCCTGGCCGACGCGAGCGCCGTCCGGCTGTCCGTGCCGCAGTACGGACGGGCCATGGGCATCATCCACGAACTGGTCGCCGAGCACCTGTGGGCGGACGAGGGCATCGCGGTGGACCCGGACGCGGTGGTGGTCACCGCCGGCTGCCAGGAGGCGCGCTACCTCACGCTCCGAGCGCTGCGCCGCACCGACCGGGACGTCCTGCTCGCGGTGGCGCCCAGCTACCGGGGCCTGGACGCCGCCGCCCGGCTGGCCGAGCTGCGGGTGCTGCCGGTGCGCGACGCGGCGGCCGGCCTCGACCTGGCCGACCTGGTCGCCCAGGTGCGCCGCGCCCGGGCCGAGGGGCTGCGACCCCGGGCCTGCTACCTGGTGCCGGACTGCGTGAACCCCGCCGGGGCCGTCCTCGACGGGGCCGCGCGGCTCGAACTGCTGCGGCTGGCCGACGAGCACGACTTCCTGCTGATCGAGGACAGCCCGTACGAGCTGGTCGGCGACCGCGACGGCACCGGCCCGGCCGCCCTCAAAGCGCTGGACGGGCACCGGCGGGTGATCCACCTGGGCTCTTTCGCCCGGGCCGGCGCCCCCGGCGCCCGAGTGGGCTACGCGGTGGCGGACCAGTGCCCGGCCGAGCCCGCGACCGGCCGGCCCGAGCCGCTGGCCGAGCTGCTCCGGCGGATCAAGCGCGCGGTGACCGTCGACACCGCGCCGTCCGCCCAGGCCGTGATCGGCGGCAAGCTGCTGCACCACAACTTCCGCCTGCGGGCGGCCCGGCAGGGCGAGACCCGGGCCCGCCAGGACAACCTGCGCCTGCTGCGCCAGGGCCTCACCGACCGCTTCGCCGGCACCACCGGGATCGGCTGGCAGATCCCGGACGGCGGCTTCCTGTGCCGGCTCGACGTCCCGTTCGCCGCCGGGGAGGAGCTGCTGGCGCACTGCGCCCGCACCCACCGGGTGCTGTGGACCCCCGTCCACCCCTTCTACGCCGGGGCCGAGCCCCGGCCGCAACTGCGGCTCTCGGTAGGGCGCTTGGAGCAGGAGGAGCTGCTCGAAGGGCTGGACCGGCTCGCCGAGTTCGTGCACGCCCAGCTCTGACCCCGCCGAGAGAAGAGGTGGCCGTGGCCTCCCGACCCACCGTCGTCCCGTTGTCCCCCGCGCAGCGCCGGCTCTGGTTCCTGTACCAGCTGGAAGGCCCCTCCGCGCTCTACAACGTCCCGGTGGTCACCCTGCTCACGGGCGAGCTCGACCTGCCCGCCCTCTCCGCCGCGCTCACCGACGTGGTCGGCCGGCACGAGTCGCTGCGCACGCTCTTCGCCGAGGTCGACGGCCGTCCGAGCCAACTGGTGCTCCCGGCCGAGCAGGCCGTGGTGCGGGTCGAAGCCGTCGACTGCCCGCCCGAGCGGCTGGCCGAGGCGACGGCGGCCGCCTGCCGCCACGTCTTCGACCTGGCGACGGACCTGCCGATCCACGCCGAGCTGATCGACTCCGGGGCAGAGGAGCGCACCCTCGTCGTGGTCATGCACCACATCGCCACCGACGGCTGGTCGCTGGGCCCGCTCGCCACCGACCTCGCCGCCGCCTACGCCGCCCGGCTGGCCGGGCACGCCCCCGGGTGGGAGCCCCTGCCGGTGCAGTACGCCGACTACGCCCTCTGGCAGCACGACCTGCTCACCGAGAGCGCCCCGGACGACAGCGAGCTCGGCTCCCAACTCGCCTACTGGCGGGCGACCTTGGCCGATCTGCCGGAGGAGATCGCCCTCCCCGTCGACCGCCCGCGCCCGGCCCGCGCCTCCTACCGGGGCGATCGGATCGAGCTCGCGCTGGACGCCGCGCTCTCCGAGCGCCTGCGCGGCCTGGCCCGCACCCACGACGTCACCGTCTTCATGGTGGCCCAGGCGGCGGTGGCCGCACTGCTGACCCGGCTCGGCGCGGGCACCGACATCCCCCTCGGCACGGTCCTGGCCGGCCGGGGCGACGACGCCCTGGCCGAGGTGATCGGCTTCTTCGTCAACAACGTGGTGCTGCGCACCGACACCTCGGGCGACCCGACCTTCGCCGAGCTGCTCACCCGGGTCAGGACCACCACGCTGGGGGCCTTCGAGCACCAGGACGTGCCGTTCGACCGCGTGATAGAGGAGCTCCAGCCCTCCCGCTCGCTCGCCCGCCACCCGCTGTTCCAGGTGGCAGTGGTCGGGGAGCACTGGGAGGAGTCCTGCCTCCCGCTCCCCGGCTTGGCCGCCAGGCCGGGCGAAGTCGCCCTGGACACCGCCAAGTTCGACCTCGAGTTCGGCTTCCTGGATGCCCCGGACGGCACCCTGTCCTTCGTGGTCGGCTACACGCGCGACCTCTTCGACCACGCCACCGCCGAGGCGCTGGGGCAGCGCCTGGTCCGCCTCCTCGGTCAGGTGGCCGACGAAGTGACCGTCCGGGTGAGCGAGTTGGAGCTCGTCACGGCGGCGGAGTCGGCGGTGCTGCTGGCGTGGGGTGCGGGGGCGACGGCTGCGGGCGATCGGGGGAGTCTGCTGGAGCTGTTCGAGGCGCGGGTGGTGGCCGCGCCGGACGCGGTGGCGGTGGTGGCGGGTGAAGTGTCGCTTTCGTACGCGGAGTTGGCTACTCGGGTGGGTGGCCTGGCGGGCGTGCTGGCTGCGGCGGGGGTGGGGCGCGGGGCTGTGGTGCCGGTGCTGATGGAGCGTTCGGCGGACCTGGTGGTGGCGCTGCTCGCGATTCTGCGGGTGGGGGCGGCGTACCTGCCGGTGGATGCCCGGTGGCCGCAGGCGCGGGCGGCGAAGGTGCTCGGTGAGGCGCCGGTGGTGGTGGACGAGCAGTGGACAGGGTGGGCGGCGGCTTCCGGGGCGCTCGGGAGCGGGTTCGTGGGGCCGGTGGTGGAGCCGGCGGAGCTCGCCTATGTGATGTACACCTCGGGGTCGACGGGCGAACCGAAGGGTGTCGCGGTGACCCAGCGGGGAGTGGTGGACCTGGCGCTGGACGCGGTCTGGGGCCTGGACGCCTCTTCCGCGGTCCTGTTCCACTCGCCGCACGCCTTCGACGCCTCGACGTACGAGATCTGGGCGCCGCTGCTGGCGGGTGGGCGGATCGTGGTGGCTCCGGAGGGTGAGTTGGATGCGGCGGGGGTGCGACGGCTGGTCGCCGAGCAGGGGGTGACGCATCTGCATCTGACGGCCGGGCTGTTCGGGGTGATCGCGGAGGACGATCCGGGGGCGTTCGCGGGGCTGGCGGAGGTGCTGACCGGTGGCGATGTGGTGTCGTCCGGCTCGGTCGGCCGCGTGCTGGAGGCCGCCCACGGGGTGCGGGTGCGCACGCTGTACGGGCCGACGGAGGCGACGCTCTGCGTCAGCCAGCAGTGCTGGGAGAAGGCCCCGGGTGTCTCGGTGCCGTTGGGGGCGGCGATGGCGGGGGCGCGGCTGTCGGTGCTGGACGCGTGGTTGCGGCCGGTGCCGGCGGGGGTGCCGGGGGAGCTGTACCTGGCGGGGACGGGGCTGGCGCGGGGGTATCTGGACCGGCCGGGGCTGACGGCGGAGCGGTTCGTGGCGGATCCGTTCGGGCCGGTGGGCGGCCGGATGTACCGCACGGGTGATCTGGCGCGCTGGAGTGCCGACGGTGAGCTGGTGTTCCTGGGCCGGGGTGACGGCCAGGTGAAGGTGCGCGGGTTCCGGGTCGAGCTCGGTGAGGTGGAGGCGGCACTGGCCGGTGTGCCGGGGGTGGGGCAGGCGGTGGTGGTGCTACGGGAGGGCCGGCTGGTCGGGTACCTCGTGGGTGCCGAACTCCCGGCCACGGAGCAGGTGCTGGCGGCGCTGGCGGAGAGGCTGCCGGAGTACATGGTGCCCTCCGCGCTGGTGGTGCTGCCCGCGCTGCCGTTGACCGTGAACGGCAAGCTGGACAGGGCTGCGCTGCCCGCGCCGGACTGGGCGGCCGCGGTGAGCGGCCGGGCGCCGCGCACCCCGCAGGAGGAGACGCTCTGCGCGCTGTACGCCGAGGTGCTCGGGCTGCCCGAGGTCGGTATCGACGACAGCTTCTTCGACCTGGGCGGGCACTCGCTGCTCGCCGCCCGCCTGGTCAACCGCATCCGCTCGGCGCTGGGCGTCGAGGCGAGCGTCCGCTCGGTCTTCGAGACCCCCACCGTGGCCGGGCTCGCCCCGGCCCTGGCCACCGCCCGCCGGGCCCGGCCCTCGCTGCGCTCCCGGAGCCGGTGAGATGCGGGATCCGGTGGCACTGGGGATGCTGGAGGTCGGAAGCCCGATCAGGGAGGACGACCCCATGTCGATGTTGGACAAGCTCAAGGAAATGCTGAAGGGCCACGAGGACACCGCCCGTACCGGTGTCGAGAAGGCCGGCGACGCGTTCGACGCCAGGACGGAAGGCAAGTACTCCAGCCAGGTCGACACCGCCCAGCAGAAGATCAACGAGCAGCTCGGCAACCAGGCCCCACCCGACGACACCCAGGCCTGACCCCCGACTCCCCGAAGCCCCCGCCGCACCCCGCGCGGGGGCTTCGGCCTGCCCCGCACGGCAGGTCGTTGGGCCGTCCGGGGCGCAGCCGGGCGTCTGCGGTGGCAGGCTCCTGGCGGTGCTCGAAGGATGGGCCTCATGACACTGAACACTCCGCAGCGCCCTGACCAGTCGCCCTACGGGGACGGCATGCCGCCCGATCCGAGGGACCTCCTCGGCATGCTCGCCAAGAGCGCCTGGCAGGCGGTGCTGGTGGCCGGGCTGGTGGCGCTGGCGCTGGGCTGCATGGTGCTGGCCTGGCCGAAGGCGACCCTGGTGGTGGTCGGCATCCTGTTCGGCCTCTACCTGCTGATGACCGGCGTGCTCCAGCTGGTCGCGGCCTTCGGCACCCACGCCTCGACGGCGCTGCGGGTGATGGCCTTCATCTCCGGCGTGCTGTGTGTCCTGCTCGGCCTGCTGTGCTTCCGCAGCGCGCTGGAGTCGGTGCTGCTGCTCGCGCTGTGGATCGGCATCGGCTGGCTGTTCCGCGGCATCACCCAGACCATGGCGGCGCTCTCCGACCCCGACATGCCCGCCCGCGGCTGGCAGATCTTCGCCGGGGTGATCAGCCTGCTGGCCGGGGTGGTCCTGATGACCTCGCCGCTCACCTCGGTGGCCGTGCTGACGGTGCTCACCGGCTGCTGGCTGGTCGCGGTCGGCATCGTCGAGGTGTTCACGGCGCTACGCATCCGCCACCACCTCAGGAGCCTCGGCTAGGACCTCTCTTTCGGATCACGCCGGGCGGTCGCCGCCGGGGCACGCACCTCGACGGCTTCTCGTCGGTCGCCGATGCTCCGCATGGACTTCCTCCTCGGCGCCGCCGATGCACGCACCCCAACGACGCCCGCTGATCCGACGTGATCCGAGAGAGAGGCCCTAAGAGCACCCGCAGGAGCGCCGGACCACCAGCTCCGCCGGGAAGACCCGCAGCGGCTCGGGGTCCTGCCCCGGGGTGAGGCCGAGCACCAGCTCGACCGCCGCCCTGGCCATCGCGTCGCGGTCGGCCCGGACGGTGGTGAGCGGGGGATCGGCCAGGGCCGACTGCTTGATGTCGTCGAAGGCCGCCACCGCGAGGTCGCCCGGCACGGCCAGGCCCAGCTCGCGGGCGGCCCGGAGCACACCGATGGCCTGGTCGTCGGTCGCGCAGAAGACGGCCGTCGGCCGCTGCTCGCGGCGCAGCAGTTCCACCGCGACGCCGTACGCCCCGGAACGCCCGTACGGCGCGTCCACCAGCAGGTCGTCGGTGGGCAGACCGGCCCCGGCCATCGCGGCGGCCCAGCCGGCCACCCGCTCGGCGACCGGGTCGAGGGCGCCCAGCGAGCCGGGGGAGCGGCCCAGGCAGGCGACGGCGCGGTGGCCGTGCTGCTCGATCAGGTGGCGGACGGCCAGCTCGGCGCCGCCCTGGTCCTCGGTGACCACGGCGGTGTGGTGGGCGGCCTCGGAGCGGTGGTGCAGCAGGACCATCCGGGTGGTCTCGTCCTCGGCGACCTCGGCGGCGGCCCGGTTGGCGTTCACCTGGCTGATCAGGATCAGGCCGTCCACCCGCATGCCGAGGAACTCGCGCAGGTAGTGCTCCTCGCGGGCGTCCGAGTAGTCGGAGTTGCCGATAAGCACCAGGCGGCCGTGCTCGGTGGCGGCCTGCTCGACCGCGTGCGCCAGCTCGGCGAAGAAGGGCTGGCGGGCGTCCGGGAGCACCATGCCGATCAGGTTGGTGCGGCGCCGGGCCATCGCCTGGGCCATGCTGTCGGGCCGGTACCCGAGCTCCTCGATCACGGCGAGCACCCGCTCGCGGGTCGCCGGGGCGACCGGGCGGGGGCCGTTGTTGATGACATAGCTGACGACGGCCGTCGAGACGTTCGCTCGGCGGGCCACATCGTTTCTCGTCACCTTGGGCATCGGGGAAGCGTACACGCCTGACCGGACACCGGGGACCGCACACAGAACAACCCGGTACAGCGCGTAGCCGGAGGTAGGTAGGATGATCCCGCCCACAGCAGAAGAAAGCTGCCCCGTCGCGGCGCTCCTGCGGGGGCGCTGCCGGACACCGCATTGGAGCGTCCGAGCATGGCTCGACACCTGATCACCAGCGCCCTCCCCTACATCAACGGGATCAAGCACCTGGGGAACATGGTGGGTTCGATGCTCCCCGCCGATGTGTACTCCCGGTACCTGCGCCAGCGCGGCCACGACGTCCTCTACATCTGTGCGACCGACGAGCACGGCACCCCGGCCGAGCTGGCCGCCAAGGAGGCCGGGCTGCCGGTGGCCGACTTCTGCGCCGCCGCGCACGACCAGCAGAAGGCGATCTACGACGGGTTCGAGCTCTCCTTCGACCACTTCGGCCGCAGCTCCTCGCCGCAGAACCGCGAGATCACCCAGGAGATCGCCCGCGAGCTGCACGCCAACGGCTTCATCGAGGAGCGGTCCGTCCGCCAGGTGTACTCCAACGCGGACGAGCGCTTCCTGCCGGACCGCTACATCGTCGGCACCTGCCCGCACTGCGGCTACGACAAGGCCCGCGGCGACCAGTGCGAGAACTGCACCCGGGTGCTCGACCCGACCGACCTGATCGACGCCCGCTCGGCGATCAGCGGCAGCGCCGACCTCGAGGTCCGCGAGACCAAGCACCTCTTCCTGCTGCAGGCCAAGCTGACCGGCGAGGTCGAGGCCTGGATCGCCGCCAACGGCGACTCCTGGCCGGTGCTCGCCTCCTCGATCGCCCGCAAGTGGCTCACCGAGGGCCTGCAGGACCGCGCCATCACCCGCGACCTGGAGTGGGGCGTGCCGGTGCCGGCCGACGTCTGGCCCGAACTCGCGGCCGAGGGCAAGGTCTTCTACGTCTGGTTCGACGCCCCGATCGAGTACATCGGCGCCACCAAGGAGTGGTCGGACGCCGCCCGGCCCGGCGAGACCCGGGACTGGAAGTCCTGGTGGTACCAGGCCGACGACGTCCGCTACACCGAGTTCATGGCCAAGGACAACGTCCCGTTCCACACGGTGATGTTCCCCGCCACCATCCTCGGCTCCCGCCAGCCCTGGAAGATGGTCGACTACGTCAAGGCCTTCAACTGGCTGACGTACTACGGCGGCAAGTTCTCCACCAGCCAGAAGCGCGGCATCTTCACCGACGTCGCCCTGGAGCTCTTCCCGGCCGACTACTGGCGCTACTTCCTGATCGCCAACGCCCCCGAGTCGGACGACTCCAGCTTCAGCTGGGAGCTGTTCGCGTCGACCGTCAACAAGGACCTGGCCGGCGTGCTCGGCAACTTCGTCAACCGGGTGCTCACCTTCAGCCGCAAGCGCTTCGGCGACGACGTCCCGGCCGGTGCCGAGGCGGGCGAGGCGGAGGCGCGGCTCGGCGAGCAGATCGCCGAGCTGCTCGCCGAGTACGAGGGCCACCTGGACGCGCTCAACTTCCGCAAGGCCGTGCAGAGCCTGCGCGCCCTGTGGAGCGCGGGCAACGGCTACCTGGACGAGAAGGCGCCCTGGACCCAGGTCAAGACCGACCCGGAGGGCGCGGCGCTCACCCTGCGCACCGCGATGAACCTGATCCACCTCTACGCCGTGCTCTCCGAGCCGCTGATCCCGGCTGCCAGCCGCGCCATGCGCACCTCCTTCGCCCTCCCGGCGGACGAGCTGAGCTGGTACACCCCGGAGCAGGCCAAGGCGCTGGACCTGGTCCCGGCCGGTACGCCGTTCACCGTCCCGCCGGTGCTCTTCGCCAAGATCACCGACGAGGACCTGGAGAGCTACCGCACCCGCTTCGGCGGTGACCCGGACGCCGCCTGATCCGCCCCACCGGTGTCCGCCGCACACGGTGCGGCGGACACTGGTGGTGTGGACCTTGTGGAACGGGAGGGCGTCCTCGCCGAACTGGGCGCCCATCTGGAGCAGGCCACGCGGGGCCGAGGGCGGCTGGTGCTGCTCAGGGGCGAGGCCGGGATCGGCAAGACCGCGGTGGTCCGCCGCTTCGCCGAGCAGGTCGGCGCACGCGCCCGGGTCCTGACCGGTGGCTGCGATCCGCTGAGCACCCCGTGCCCGCTCGGTCCGCTGACCGAGACGGCCGCCGGCCTGGGCCCGGCGGTGGAGAAGGCGCTGGCGGCGGCCCTGGAGAGCGCGCACGGCACCAGCACGGTGTTCCGCGCCCTGCTCACCGAGCTCGGCGCCCGGCCCACGGTGCTGGTGTTCGAGGACCTGCACTGGGCCGACGCCGCCACCCTCGACCTGCTGCGCTACCTCGGCCGGCACCTGGAGACCAGCTCCGCGCTGGTCCTCGCCACCTACCGTGACGACGAGATAGGGCCGGCCCACCCGCTGCGCGCGGTCCTGGGGGACCTGGCGGGCTGCCCGGCGGTGCACCGCTGCGAGTTCGCCCCGCTCAGCCGTGACGGCGTGGCGGCGCTGGCGGCGGGCCGCCCCGTGGACGCCGAGGAGCTGCACCGCATCACCAGGGGCAACCCCTTCTTCGTGACCGAGGTGCTGACGGCACCGGCCGGGGATATCCCGGCCACCGTCCGCGAGGCGGTGCTCGGGCGGCTGGCCCGGCTGCCCGGGCCGGCCCGGTCGGCGGTCGACGCGGTGGCCGTGGTCGGCTCCGGCGCACCGCTCGGGCTGCTCCGCGCCGTCCTCCCCGAGCCGGGCACCCCCTGGGAGGAGGCCCTGGCACTGGGCGTGCTGCACACCGAGGGGCCGACGATCGCCTTCCGGCACGAACTCGCGCGCATCGCCGTCCTGGAGGACGTCCCGGCGTACCGCCGGGTCGAGCTGCACCGGCGGGTGCTGGCCGCCCTGCGCTCCGCCCCCGTCGGCCCGAGCGACCTGTCGCGCCTGGCCTACCACGCCGAGGAGTCCGGCGAGAGCGCCGCCGTCCTCGAGTACGCCCGGGCCGCCGCGGCCCACGCCTCGGCGATGGGAGCGCACCGTGAGGCCGCCGACCAGTACGGCCGGGCTCTGCGGCACGCCGACGCCCTGCCGCCCGGCGACCTGGCCGCCCTGCTTGAGGGCCGGGCGTTCGCGTGCACCTTCGCGACCCAGGTGCCCGAGGCGATCGGCTGCTGGCAGCGGGCGGCCGAGCTGAGACGGGCGCTCGACGACGGGCTCCGCGAGGGCGACGACCTGCGCTGGCTCTCCTTCGTGCTGTGGCCCTCCGGCCGCCGGAGCGAGGCCGAGCAGGTCGGCCGGCAGGCGGTGGCCGTGCTGGCGCGCCGGGAGCCGGGGCCCGAACTGGCCTGGGCGTACGTGAACCTGGCCGATCTGGCCGCCTACGGCCAGGACCTCGCCGCCGCCGAGACCCACGCCCGGCAGGCGGTCGAGCTGGGCGAGCGGCTGGGGGAGCCGGCCGTGGTCGTCCGGGCGCGGTTCCATGTCGCGCTGGCCCGGGTGCTGTGCGGCGGCGACGGCTGGGCCGGCATCGAGCAGGCCTGGCGGGCCGCGGTGGCGGCCGAGCTCGAGGTGCACGCGGGCCTGATGGGGGTCAGCGCCTCCGGGGCCGCCGTGCTGCACCGCGACCTGGCCCGCGCCGGGCCCATGCTGGAGCGGACCATGGCGTACTGCCTGGACCACAACCTGGAGTCCTTCCGCCACGTCACGGGCGCGCTGCTGGCGCGGACGCTGGTGCTGCGCGGCCGGTGGGCGGAGGCGGCGGAGGCGGCCCACGCCGCCCTGGGCCGCCCCGAGCTGCCGCTCACCGGCCGGCTCTGGTCCCTGGTCACCCTGGCCCTGGTCCGGGCCCGCCGCGGCGAGCCGCAGGTGTGGCCGCTGCTCGACGAAGCCGCCACGGCGGCCGACCCCACCGACCTGTTCCTGCTCGGCCCGGTCTGGGAGGCGCGGGCCGAGGCGGCCTGGCTGGACGGGGAGGACGAGCGAGCCGTGGCCGAGGCCGGGCGCGGGCTGGCCGTGGTGACGGTGCACAGCGACCCGTGGCTGGCCGGAGGCCTGTCCGTCTGGGCCCGGCGCGGCGGCGCCCGCCCGCCCGAGGTGCCGGCCGCCGAGCCGTTCGCCGCCGAGCTGGCGGGGGCTTGGCAGGCCGCGGCGGCTGCCTGGGACGGTCGCGGCTGCGCCTACGAAGCGGCGCTGGCCCGGCTGGACGGCGACGCCTCTGCGGTCCATGCGGCGCTGACCGCTTTCGAGGCGCTCGGGGCCCGGCCCGCCGCCGCCCGGGCCCGGGCGAAGCTGAAGGCCCTGGGCGTACGCGTCGGGGCCCACGGCCCACGCCCCGCCACCCGGGCCAACCGGCACGGGCTGACCCGCCGCGAGCAGGAGATCTGCGGCCTGCTGCGCCAGGGGCTGTCGGGCCCCGAGATCGCGGCCCGGCTGTACATCAGCCCCAAGACCGTGGGCCGCCACGTCGAGGCGATCCTGAGCAAGCTGGGGGCCCACACGCGCGCGGAGGCGCTGCGCACCCTCGGGGAGTGAGCCGGTCACCGCGCGTATCTGGGGTCGGGGCGGCGAAACCTGGGGTCGCGGGTCCGATGTTCCCGCTCCGGGCCGGGGATAGCGTGAGGTCACGAGCGAGGAGGTCGATCATGCGAATGCATCATGGGAGGCTCGCCGCGGCTGCTGCCGCACTCACTCTCGCGGCCACGCTGGGTACGGGCGCGCCGGCCTGGGCCCAGACCGCCACCACCACCCCGACGGGCCACCTGTCGGTGTGGGTGAGCGACGGCTTCGGCGGTGGCACCGTCACCGGCCCGGGCGGGATCCACTGCTACCAGGGGCCGTGGGCCGATCCGTACGGGGACGTCCCGCAGCCGGACCCCACCGGCACCTGCGACGCCGCCTTCCCCGTCGGAACGTCCGTCACCCTGACCGCCAGGGCCGACCCGGGGTCGTACATCAACTACTGGGATCCGCCGAGTTCCCTGTGCAACTACCACTCGTACTCGTGCACAGTGACCCTGAAGGTCGTCCAGGGCTACAACGCGGCGGATTTCATGTTCTGCCCGGAGGACGGCCTCTGCTCGGCCATGTACTGACCGTCAACCACCCTGCAGGACGGCCTCGGTGAGGTCGGCCAGCAGGGTGACTCCTTCGGGGGCGAGCCCCTCGGCGGCGCTGAGGGCGGTCAGGCAGCGGCCCTGGTGGTGGCGGATCGCCCGGCGGGTGGCCTCCAGGCCGCCCGAGCGGCGGACCAGTTCGGCGGCCCGGTGGGTCAGGGCCTGGTCCGGCGCCCGGCCGGAGCGGGCCCGGAGCAGCGGTGCCAGCGCGGGTTCGTAGCGCAGCGCCCACAGGGTCGGGTAGGTGTAGACGCCGTTGGCGAGGTCATGGCCGACCGGTTTGCCCAGGGTGTCGGCGGTGGCCGTGAGGTCGAGCAGGTCGTCGCGGAGCTGGAAGGCCAGGCCCAGGTGGTGGCCGAAGCGGCCGAGCGCGGCTGTGGTCCGGGGTGAGTGCCGGGCGGCGAGGGCGCCGAGGCGGGTGGCGGCCTCGACCAGCGCGGCCGTCTTGCCGCCGATCGCCGCGTAGTAGGAGGGCACGGTGCGCCGGGGGTCGAAGGTGGTGGACCACTCCTCGGCCTGGCCCTCGCAGAGCCGCACCAGACTGCGGGCGAGCAGGCCGCCCGCGCCCAGGGCCGCGGCGGCGGCGTGCGCGTGGCCCAGCAGGTAGTCGCCCGCGACCAGGGCCAGGCCGGTGCCGCCCCTGGCGCTGATCGTGCCGACGCCGTGGCGGGTCGGCGCTTCGTCCATGATGTCGTCGTGCACCAGGCTCGCCAGGTGCAGCAGCTCCACGGCGGCCGCGGCGAGGGCGACCCGGCCGTACCCGACCAGGGGCGGCGCGCCGGGCCGGCGGCCGGTGGTGGGCGGCGGGCGGAGCGGGCCGAGGGCGGCCCGTGCGGTGCGCGGGCCGGAGGCCGCCGCGGCCCGGGCGGTCGCGACCACGAGCAGCGGCCGGATCCGCTTGCCGCCGCTGAACACGTCGGCCATGGCGGGCGGGATGACCAGCGGAGCGGCGTGGACGGCCGCGTCGACCACCTGCAGGGCCGTGGCGAGGTCGGCGCGGACGACCGCCTCGCCGAGGTGCCCGGCCACGGCTCGGCCGGCGGGGGTGCGGAGCAGCCGCTCGGCGGCCGGCTCCGGCGCGGGCGGGTGCCCGGCGGGCCGGACGGCGGCGGTCATGCGGCGGCCGTCGAGCGGAGAGCGGCGGCCCGGGGCGGGCGGGGCGTGCGCCGCTCGACCGTCATCAGGGCTCCTTCGGCGCCGAGCGAGGCCCGGGCGAGCGGGCGGGGAGCCGCGCCGGGGGCCGGGCACAGGCGGTAGCGGGCGGCGACCGCGGTGACGGCCAGGACCAGTTCGGTCATGGCGAGTTCGTCGCCGATGCACTGGCGGTTGCCCGCTCCGAAGGGCAGCCAGGCCGCCCGGGCCGCGGGGGAGGGGTCGAGCCAGCGGTCCGGGTCGAAGCGGGTCGGCTCGGGGAAGGCCCGGGGGTCGTGCTGGCACTGGTAGGGGCTGAACAGCACGGTGCTGCCGCGCGGGATGCGCTGCCCGGCCAGCTCGGTGTCGGCGGTGGCGGTGCGGGAGAGCAGCCAGGCCGGGGGGTAGCGGCGCAGAGCCTCGGTCACCACCCGGCGGGTGTGGGCCAGCCGGGGCAGGTCGGCGGCGGCGAGCGCGGTGGCCGGGCGGCCGCCGAGCACCGCGTCCGCCTCGGCCTGGACTCGGCGCTCGGCCTCCGGGTGGCCGGCCAGCAGGAGGAACACCCAGGTCAGCGCGTCGCCCGGCGGCTCGGTCGCGCCGATCAGCAGGGTCATCACCTGGTCGTGGATCTCCTGCCCGGAGAGCGCGGCGCCGTGTTCGTCGCGGGCACCGACCAGGATCGACAGCACGTCACCGTGGTCCCGCCCGGCCCGCCGGTAGGCCTGTACGGTCTCGCGGATGACGCGGTGCATGGTGGCGCGGGCCCGCTCGAAGCGGCGGTTGGCGGGCAGCGGCAGGCGGTGCGCCCACTCCACCGGCAGGATCATGCGCTGGTAGACGCCGCGCATGATGACCGGCATGGCGCCCACCACCTCGGCGACCGCCCGCTCGTCCAGCCCGGAGCCGAACATGGTGCGGGCGGCCACCCGCAGGGTGAGGGCGTGCAACTCGTGGCCGAGGTCCAGGACTTGGCCCGGGCGCCAGCCGTCCAGGGCGGCGTCGAGCTGACCGGCCATCAACTGCTGGTAGCCGGGCAGGCGGTGGGCGTGGAAGGCGGGCTGGAGGAGCAGGCGCTGCCTGCGGTGGGTGATGAAGTCGGAGCTGACGAGTCCGTTGCCGACCAGCAGCCGGGCCTTCTCGAAGAGCGGGCCGCCCTTGTCGAAGACGCGCGGCTCGTGCAGGACCTGCAGGGTGGCGGCGGCCCCGCAGGCGAGGTAGGCCCGGTACGGCCCGAGCCGCAGGGTCACCAGGCCTTCTGTGGCCGCGAGTTCGCGCATGAAGGGCAGTGGCCGCCGCCACAGCTGCCCGGCGTGGCCGAGCAGCGGGAGGGCGTGCGGGGCGGTGGCGGCGGTCACTGCCCACCGCCCTGGTAGGGGCAGCCGTTGGCGGTCGGGGTGGCGGCGGACGCGGTGACGGCGGGCGCCCGGCGGGTGAGCCGCATCGGCAGCGGGCCCGGGCCGAGGGTGGCCTCCGGGAGGTGCTCGCGGGCGGCGCCGGGGATCGGCCGCAGCGTCCAGGCGGCATGCAGCCGGGCGATCACCAGCATCGCCTCGGTGAGCGCGAACTTGTCGCCGATGCACTTGCGGTTGCCCAGGATGAACGGCTGCATGGCCGTCCGGGCGGCCTCGCTCGCGCGGCCGGGCAGCCAGCGATCCGGGTCGAAGACCTCCGGGTCGGGGAACAACCCCGGGTCGTGGTGCGGGATGTAGGGGCTGACCAGCAGGATGGTGCCCTTGGCCAGCCGGTGGCCGCCGAGCTCGGTGTCCTGGGTGGTGATCCGGGTCAGCAGCCAGACCGGCGGGCGCAGGCGCAGCGTCTCGTACAGCACCCGGCCGAGGTAGTCGAGCCGGGGCAGGTCCGCGAACTCGGCCGGGCGGCCGCCGAGCACCGCGTCCAGCTCCTGCTGCAACTGCCGCTCCACCTCGGGGTGTCCGGCGATCAGGTGGAGGGTGGAGCAGATCGCGTTGGCCGTGGTCTCCATGCCGCCCGCGAGCAGGGTGGTGACCTGTTTGTGGATCTCCTCCTCGTTCAGGCCCTGCCCGGTCTCCTCGTCCACCGTGCTGATCAGGATGGACATCAGGTCGCCGTGGTCGATGCCCGCCTCGCGGTACTGGGTGATGGTCTTCGCCACCACCTGCCGCATCCGGTGGTGGGCCAGCGCGAACTCGCGGTTGTCCCGGGTGGGCAGCTTCTCGAGCAGGGCGGTGGGGGCGACCATCCGCTTGTAGACCCCGCGGTTGATGAGCGGCATGCACTCCTGGACCTCGGCGGTGGCCTCGGTGCTGATCGGGTTGGTGAACATGGTGCGGGCGGCGATCCGCAGGGTCAGGGTGTGCATCTGGGCGCGGACGTCGCACTCCTGCCCGTCCCGCCAGCCCGCCAGCAGCTCGGTGGTCTCCTGCTCCATCACGGTCGCGTACCCGGCGAGCCTGGCCTGGTGGAAGCCCGGCTGCATCATCCTGCGCTGGCGGCGGTGGGGCTCGAAGGCCGCGGAGAACAGGCCGCTGCCGACCAGCTCCTCGGCCTTGTCGAAGAGCGGGCCGCCCTTGTCGAAGACGCGTGGGGCCAGCAGTACTTCACGCATCAGGGTGGCGTCGCAGACCAGTACGGCGGGTCGCCGGCCGAGCCGGACCTCGACCAGCTCGCCGTGCCGGGGCAGGCCGGTGAGGAACTCCAGCGGCCGGCGGGCGAGCTTCAGGGCGTGGCCGAGCAGCGGCAGGGCGCCGGGGGCCAGGGCGTAGCGGGCTGCCGGTCGGTCGGGGGCGATCGCGGCCATGGGAGGCTCCTCAGGCGGCTCGGGCGGTTCATGGCTCAGGCGGGCCGGGGCGGCTCGGCGGGGTGACTCGGCGGGGTGGCTCAGCGGGTGGCGGGAGCGGGGCGGAAGTGGGCCACCGGGTCGGTGAGGCTGAGCCAGCCGGAGGTGCTGCCGTCCCAGGCCGAGCCGTCGCCGAAGTAGCGGGGGGTCAGGTACTCGAACTCCTGGCTCCCGCCGATCAGTTGGTCCAGCCCCGCGAGGTAGGCCCGCAGGTCGGCGTCGGCCGGCCCGGCCAGCAGCGCGTCCCGGGCGGCGAGGTAGGCCCGCTCGTGCCGCTCGACCAGCGCGCACAGCCGGTCGACGGCGGCCTGCAGCGTCAGGCCCTGGCCCTCGCAGAGCACCCGTACGGTGGTCATGGTGTCCTCGTCCCGGTACTCCTTGCGCCAGGAGAGCAGGTCGTTGACGATGATCAGCTGCCGCATGGCGTGGTGGTGCACCTGGTTGAGCAGGCCGGTGGCGCGCAGCGCGGTGAGGTCCACCTCGGCGGCGTACTCGGTGAGCAGCTGCAGGAAGGCGCAGCCGAAGCTGTCCTCGCGCACCCGCATGCACTCCTCGAACTCCGGTACGGCGCGGTCGAGTTTGCTGCGGATCTCCACCGCGCAGCCGTGCAGGAAGGCTGCCAGTGAGGCCAGCAGCCGCGCGGTCTGCGCCGGGCTCAGCCCGCGGCCCAGCCGCTCGTACAAGTCCCGCGCGGCTCGGCCGTAGACCGCCGCCGGCCCGTCGCCGGCCGGGAGCGGGCCGTCGAGCGCGTCGAGGACGGCGGCGAAGGTGGCCCGGGCCGAGGCGTGGTCGGCGCCGAGGGCGTGGCGGTCCGAGGCGAAGCTGTCGATGACGGTGACGAACTGGTACCAGTCGGCGATGTCCCGTGCCCGGCCCGCATCGGCCCGCGGCACCGTCAGTGGCCCGTAGAGGCCGTTGCGCTGGCGCAGGAAGTGCAGCAGCTGCTCCTCGCCGGCGAAGCAGGGGCCGAGCATCCGGCGGACCCAGCCGTTGGAGGCGAACTCGATCCGCGCGGCCTCGGGGTGGTAGCCGACCGGCAGCAGCCGGGGCAGGGGCGGCAGGTAGAACTCCTCGGGCCGCCCGGCGGAGGTCTCCTGGTCGTCGATCGGTGCGGCCGTCGTCAAGGGAACCCCCAAGGGCGTCGCGCTGCGGCCGGAACGGCGGGAGCAGCCGGGCCGCAGACGCTCCGACCTTGCGCAGGCGCGCTAAAGCCGCCCTGAGGCCCGGGCTTCAGCCGTGCCGCAAGGAAACCGCCGTAGCTTCCCCGGCGGAGGAAAGGAGTGCTGATGTCCACATCAGTCGAAGACGCCACCGTGGTGGGCGGTTACGTGCCCGTCATCGATCTCTCCGGCACCGACACCCCCGCCGGGAGACTGGCCGCGGCGCGGGCGATCGGCGCGGCCTGCGAGACGTCCGGCTTCTTCACCGTGGTCGGCCACGGGGTCGGGCAGGAGCTGATCGACCGGATGTACGAGACCTCCCGCGCCTTCTTCGAGCTCCCGGCCGAGGCGAAGGCCGAGGTGGCCGTGGTGCCCGGCAGCAACGGCTTCTACGCGAGCGCCGGCTGCGGCTCCAAGAGCTGCGGGGTCGAGGCCCCGCCGGACTTGGCGGAGGTGTACTCGGCGAGTGTGCGCGGGGACGGCGTCACGCCGCGCCCCGACGCCGCGTACGCGACGGTGCCCTGGCAGGCCGCCAACCGCTGGCCCGAGGCGCCGGCCGGCTTCCGGGAGGTGTACCGCGAGTACGGCGAGGCGATGGAGCGCCTCGCCGGCGGGCTGATCCGGCTGTTCGCGCTGGCGCTCGGCCTGGACGAGGGCTTCTTCGACGACAAGACCGACCGCCATGCCTCCACCGTCTCGGCGAACTACTACTACCCGCTGACCGAGCCGCCGATGGACGGTCAGCTGCGCAAGGGCCCGCATGCCGACTGGGGCAACATGACGATCCTCTACCAGGACGCGGCGGGCGGCCTGCAGGTCGAGCGGCCGGGCCACGGCTGGTGCGACGTGCCGTACACCCGGGGCAGCTTCGTGGTGAACATCGGCGACATGATGGAGTTCTGGACCGGCGGGCGGTGGGTCTCCACCATGCACCAGGTGACCAACCCGGCCGTGGGCGAGGGCCGGGCCCGGATCAGCCTGCCGTTCTTCCACATCCCCAACCCGGACGCGCCGATCACCCCGCTGTTCCCGTTCAGCAACGAGCGCACCGCCGAGCGGATCAAGGGCGCGGCCACCCCGCAGGAGTGGTTCGAGCAGCGGATGGCCGACGTCTTCTCCTGAGCCGGCGCCGAGGATGCCCCCCGTTCACCCGGACGGGGGGTCAGCGGCGGCGGACAGGGGTTCCCACCTGCGGCACTACGGGCTGCGGGGAGTGCAGCGAGGGCAAGGTCACACCGGTTCGATCTGATGCGTAGGGGTTAACTACCTCTAACCTTCCCTCATGACGGTCTCGCCCGAAGGGCTCTCCCTGGCCGCCGAGTTCCCGGATGCAAACCGTGAGCAGTGGCAGCGTCTTGTCGAAGGCGTCCTGCGCAAGTCTGGCGCGCAGGACGTGAGTGGTGCCGACGCCGAGGATGCGCTGGCCACCGACCTCCAGGACGGCCTGCGGGTCCGTCCGCTGTACACCGCGACGGACACGGCCGCCGAGCCCGGATACCCCGGCTCCTTCCCCTTCGTCCGGGGCGGCCGCCCGCAGGGCTCGGCCGTCGGCGGGTGGGACGTGCGCCAGCAGCACACCGACCCCGACCCGCGCCGGGCCAACGAAGCGGTCCTGGCCGACCTGGAGCACGGGGTCACCAGCCTCTGGCTGACCCTGGACAGCGAGCACGGCCTGCCGGTCGCCGCGCTGCCGCAGGCCCTGGACGGCGTGTACCTCGACCTCGCCGCCGTCGCGCTGGACGCGGGCGCCGAGTTCCCGGCCGCCGCCGAGCAGCTGCTCGCGATGTACGACAAGCCCACCGGCACCCTGGGTGCCGACCCGCTCGGCCTGCTCGCCCGCACCGGCGACGACGCGCGGACCGCCGAGCTGCTGGCCGCCGCCACCGGGCTGGCCCGCCGCACCGCCGAGGGCCACCCCGGCCTGCGCGCCCTGGCCGTCGACGCCCTGCCGTACCACGAGGCCGGCGCCTCCGCCGCCCAGGAGCTGGGCTGCGCGCTGGCCACCGGCGTCGCCTACCTGCGCGAGCTGACCGCCGCCGGGCTGAGCGCCGACGAGGCCGCCGGGCAGCTGGAGTTCCGCCTCGCGGCCACCGCCGACCAGTTCCTCACCATCGCCAAGCTGCGCGCCGCCCGCCGGGTGTGGGCCCGCGTCGCCGAGGTGTGCGGGGTGGCCGGCGAGCACGCGGCGCAGCGTCAGCACGCCGTCACCTCCCGGGTGATGATGACCGAGCGCGACCCGTGGGTGAACATGCTGCGCACCACGGTCGCCTGCCTGGCGGCCGGGCTCGGCGGCGCCGACGCCGTCACCGTGCTGCCCTTCGACGAGGCCGTCGGCCTGCCCGACGCCTTCGCCCGCCGGATCGCCCGCAACACCCAGTCCGTCCTGCTCGAGGAGTCCCACCTGGCCCGGGTGATCGACCCGGCCGGCGGCTCCTGGTACGTCGAGCAGCTCACCGAGGAGCTCGCCCGGGCCGCCTGGGCGTTCTTCCAGGAGATCGAGCGGGCCGGCGGCCAGCGCGCCGCGCTCACCGAGGGCCTGGTCGCCGAGCGGATCGGGCAGACCTGGGCCGAGCGGAGTGCCGAGCTGGCCCACCGCCGCGAGCCGATCACCGGCGTCAGCGAGTTCCCCAACCTGGGCGAGCAGCCGCTCACCCGCGAGCCGGCCCCGGCCCGCCCCGCCGGCGGCCTGCCGACCGTGCGCCGCGCCGAGCGGTTCGAGGCGCTGCGCCGCCGCTCCGACGCCTTCCTCGCCGCCCGGGGCGCGCGCCCGAAGGCCTTTCTCGCCGCGATCGGCCCGGCGGCCGCGTACGCCGGCCGCTCGGCCTTCGCCGCCAACCTGCTGCAGGCCGGCGGCATCGAGACCACGTCGGCCGAGGGGACGGACGCCGCCGCGCTGGCCGAGGCCTTCGCCGCCTCGGGCGCCGCCGTCGCGTGCCTGTGCTCGAGTGACAAGCTGTACGTGGAGCACGCCGAGGCGGTGGCCGCCGCGCTCAAGGCGGCCGGGGCCAGGCTCGTCCTGCTCGCCGGGCAGGGTGGCGAGCAGCGCGAGGCGTACCAGCGGGCGGGGGTGGACGCGTTCGTCCACGTGGGCAGCGACGCCGTCGCCGTCCTGACCGCCGCCCTCGACGAGATCGGAGCGGTG
The DNA here is from genome assembly GCF_040296285.1 of Kitasatospora sp. NPDC002227. NCBI lineage: Bacteria > Bacillati > Actinomycetota > Actinomycetes > Kitasatosporales > Streptomycetaceae > Kitasatospora > Kitasatospora sp. NPDC002227. The sequence continues at coordinate 48,221 of NZ_JBEOWY010000017.1, read as the reverse complement.
TGATGATTCCCGACTTCACCGAGGTCGAGCTCGGCGAGGCGCAGGGCGCCACCGAGGAGCAGTGGCAGGCGGGCTGGCAGCAGGCCACCGGCAAGGACGTGGCCGAGCAGGTCTGGGAGACCCCCGAGGGGATCGCCGTCAAGCCGCTCTACACCGGCGCCGACCTCGCGGACGTGGACTTCCTGGGCACCTACCCGGGCATCGCCCCGTACCTGCGCGGCCCGTACTCGACCATGTACGTCAACCAGCCGTGGACGGTCCGCCAGTACGCGGGCTTCTCCACCGCCGAGGAGTCCAACGCCTTCTACCGCCGCAACCTCGCGGCCGGCCAGAAGGGCCTCTCGGTCGCCTTCGACCTGCCCACCCACCGTGGCTACGACAGCGACCACCCCCGGGTCACCGGCGACGTCGGCATGGCCGGCGTCGCGATCGACTCGATCTACGACATGCGCCAGCTCTTCGACGGCATCCCGCTGGACAAGATGTCGGTCTCGATGACCATGAACGGCGCCGTACTGCCGGTGCTCGCCCTCTACATCGTGGCTGCCGAGGAGCAGGGGGTGGCGCCGGAGCAGCTGGCCGGGACCATCCAGAACGACATCCTCAAGGAGTTCATGGTCCGCAACACCTACATCTATCCGCCGCAGCCCTCGATGCGGATCATCTCCGACATCTTCGCGTACACCTCGCAGAAGATGCCGCGCTACAACTCGATCTCCATCTCCGGCTACCACATCCAGGAGGCCGGAGCCACGGCCGACCTGGAGCTCGCCTACACCCTCGCCGACGGCGTGGAGTACCTGCGGGCCGGCATCGCGGCCGGGATGGACGTGGACGCCTTCGCGCCGCGCCTCTCCTTCTTCTGGGCGATCGGCATGAACTACTTCATGGAGATCGCCAAGCTTCGCGCGGCCCGCCTGCTCTGGGCCAAGCTGGTCAAGCAGTTCGACCCGAAGAGCCCCAAGTCCCTCAGCCTGCGCACCCATTCGCAGACCTCGGGCTGGTCGCTCACGGCGCAGGACGTGTTCAACAACGTCACCCGCACCTGCGTCGAGGCGATGGCCGCGACCCAGGGCCACACCCAGTCGCTGCACACCAACGCGCTCGACGAGGCGCTCGCGCTGCCGACCGACTTCTCGGCCCGGATCGCCCGCAACACCCAGCTGCTGCTGCAGCAGGAGTCCGGCACCTGCCGGGTCATCGACCCGTGGGGCGGCAGCGCCTACGTGGAGAAGCTGACCCAGGAGCTCGCCACCCGCGCCTGGGAGCACATCCAGGAGGTCGAGGCGGCCGGCGGCATGGCCAAGGCCATCGACGCGGGCATTCCCAAGCTGCGCGTGGAGGAGGCCGCCGCCCGCACCCAGGCCCGGATCGACTCCGGCCGCCAGCCGGTGATCGGCGTCAACAAGTACCGGGTCGCCAATGACGAGCAGATCGAGGTGCTCAAGGTCGACAACTCCTCGGTCCGCGCCCAGCAGGTCGACAAGCTCGCCCGGCTGCGCGCCGAGCGCGACGAGGACGCCTGCCAGGCCGCGCTCGCCGCGCTCACCGCCGCGGCTTCGGAAGGCGCCTCCGCCGGTCTGGAGAACAACCTGCTGGCGCTGGCCATCGTCGCCGCCCGGGCCAAGGCCACCGTCGGCGAGATCTCGGACGCGCTGGAGAAGGTGTACGGCCGCCACTCCGGCCAGATCCGTACCATCTCGGGTGTGTACCGCGACGAAGCCGGCCCCTCCGAGGGGCTCAACCGCACCCGCGAACTGGTCGAGCGCTTCGAGGAGGCGGAGGGCCGCCGCCCGCGCATCCTGGTCGCCAAGATGGGCCAGGACGGCCACGACCGCGGCCAGAAGGTGATCGCCACCGCCTTCGCCGACCTCGGCTTCACCGTGGACGTCGGCCCGCTCTTCCAGACCCCCGCCGAGGTGGCCCGCCAGGCCGTCGAGGCCGATGTGCACATCGTCGGCGTCAACTCGCTGGCGGCCGGGCACCTGACGCTGGTGCCCGCGCTTCGTGCCGAACTCGTCGCCGCCGGGCGCGAGGACATCATGATCGTGGTCGGCGGGGTCATCCCCCCGCAGGACTTCGACGCGCTGTACGAGGCCGGCGCCGCCGCGGTCTTCCCGCCCGGCACGGTCATCCCGGACGCCGCCTACGACCTGATCCGCAGGCTGGCCGCCGACCTCGGCCACGAGCTGTAGCCGATGGCCCGCCCTGTTGACCTGGACGCCTACGTCCACGGGGTGCTCGACGGCTCGCGCGCGTACATCGCGCGGGCCGTCACCCTGGTCGAGTCCACCCGGCCCGACCACCGGGAGCTGGCGCAGCGGTTGCTGGTCGCCCTGCTGCCGCACGCCGGTCGCGCGGTCAGGATCGGGATCACCGGTGTGCCGGGTGTCGGCAAGTCGACCTTCATCGACTCCTTCGGCTCGATGCTCACCGGGCTGGGCCACCGGGTCGCGGTGCTCGCCGTCGACCCGACCTCGACCCGTACCGGCGGCTCCATCCTGGGCGACAAGACCCGGATGGAGCGGCTCGCGGTGGACCCGGCCGCGTTCGTCCGGCCCTCGCCGACCTCCGGCACGCTCGGCGGCGTCGCCAAGGCGACCCGGGAGAGCATGGTGGTGATGGAGGCCGCCGGCTACGACATGGTGCTGGTCGAGACCGTCGGCGTCGGCCAGTCCGAGACCACCGTCGCGCAGATGGTCGACACCTTCCTGCTGCTCACCCTGGCCCGCACCGGGGACCAGCTGCAGGGCATCAAGAAGGGCGTCCTCGAACTCGCCGACCTGGTCGCGGTCAACAAGGCCGACGGTCCGTTCGAGCTGGACGCCAAGAAGGCCGCCCGCGAGCTGGCCGGCGCCCTGCGCCTGCTCCAGCCCCCGGAAGCCGCCTGGACCCCACCCGTCCTCACCTGCTCGGGCCTCTCCGGCACCGGCCTGGACGACCTCTGGGACCGCCTCCAGGCCCACCGCCAACTCCTCGACGCCACCGGAGCGTTGGCGGAGAAGCGGCGTAGCCAGCAGGTCGACTGGCTGTGGGCCATGGTCCACGACCAGCTGCTGGCCAGGCTGCACGGCGACCCGGCCGTACGGGAGCTGGCCCCTGGCCTGGAACAGCAGGTCCGCGAGGGCACTCTTACGGCTGCGCTGGCGGCCGAGCAGATCCTCGAGAGCTTCTACCGAGACCGGGGCCGGGACGCTTGACCACCCCCCGGCGAGAACCGAGCGGCCGGTAGGTCGCACGGACGGGCGTCGACCGGCGAGTGGCGTTCACGGCAGCGGCTTCGACGGGTGTCCGTGTCGCGGGGGAGTCCAGGCCCTTGGTCAGGCCGGGTGTGGCCGCTCCGGCGCCCGCAGCTGCTGCCGGGCCTCCTCGAACAGGGCCGTCGACCGTGCCTGGCCGTCCCGGGACCACTCGGCTCCGGGGAAGGTCTGCCGGCCCTCGATGGTGTGGACATAACCCCCGGGCTGGTCGAGACGGGGTGGGGTCTCGTTGGGCTCGACTGGCTGGGTCACCGGTGTTCATCTCCCTCGTCGGGGGTAGTTCCCAGTCTGCCACGAGCAGGAATCAGGCCTCCGGCCGGCTGCGCCGGCGCCGCCACCAGGGGGCGCCCCACACGGTGACAGCCAGCAACGCGAATCCGACGGCGGTGACGATCCCGGCGCCGATGAAGGCCAGGGCCAGCCATGTCTCGTCCTGAGCCAGAACGAGGGCCAGCACCACCAGGAAGGCGAGCCCCACGACGGCCGCCACCACCATCCGGTGCCAGCGGAGCATCACGGTGGTCAGCTCGTGCTCGTCAGCGCGGATGAGGACGGCGATCCCGGCCGCGCCGAAGGCAGTCAGGAAGGTACCCATCAGCACGGCGGAATTGGGGGTGGGGTCGCCTGTGGAGTCCTTCGCAGGGAGGAACGCGTCGACGCGGGCGGCGTTGAGCCACATCACCAGCGTCACGGCGAGTGAGAGCACTGTCGCGGACCTGAGCCAGCCGGTGGTGGAGAGTTTGAGCCGCACCAGTACCAGGCAACTCTCCACGTCGTCCTTGTGCTGCCCCCTCGCAGTCACCTGTGACCGTGAGGGTGAGATCTCGGTCGGGCAGCGCAGCGCGTACGAGGCCTTGTGCTCCGGCAGCTTCCTGACCTCCAGCAGCCGGACATCGACCCCGTGCGGGTTGCTGACCTCGCAGTGGTAACTGGTGCTGTTGAGTACGGCGGCGGGGATGGTGAACGGCCAGTCCGCCCAGCCGAGCCGGGTGGCCAGCGTGGGCCGTGACGAGGCGCTCTCCCGGATCGGCGCCAGCCAGGTGTCGGCGCGCATCTCGTAGCTGTACTTGACCACCCGGTGCTGGCCCTCCTGCCCCTCGATCAGGACGCAGAGGAAGTAGCTCTCCGCGAGCATCTTGCTCCAGCGTACGAACTCTTTGTCCCGCAGGAGAATCCACCGGTCCTGCAGGCTCATCCCCCAGTCGGAGCCCACCACTTGGCCCCAAGCCGGACCCGCCGCCAGGGCGGAGGAGACGGAGCAGAGCTGGGTGAGGGCGTTGCGGAGCCCTTCGCCGAGTTCGACTGGCGGCGGTTCGACCCCGCGCCGGGCCAGGCGGGCGGCGCGGGTGAGGATGGCAGAGGCCAGTGCCAGCAGGCATTCGACGGAGAGCTCGGCCGACTTCTCGGCCCGCAACCGCGGCAGTGAGCGGTCGCTCTCATCCAGGAGGTCGAATGACATCGAGAGTTCGTGCTTGCCGAGCAAGGCGATCGGTAGGACACGGACCGGCGCCGCTCCCAAGCCCGTCACGTCGCAGGTCTGGCCGGGCGGGCACGGCGCCTTGGGCGCCGTTCCAGGGATGCTCAGATCGATGCTGGCGTGCACCCGCACCGTCTTGTGGTCGGAGAACACCACCGAGTCGACCCGGCGATGCATCCACTCCGCTCGCTTGCTCCAGGTCAGGCCGAGCTCGGCGCCCGTCGCTGTGGCGCGCAGGCCTTGCTGCGGTTGGGCTGGATCTGCCATCGGACTCACCCGTCCACACGGTAGTGCAGCCATCCTAGGCCGGGCCCGGACGGCCGGAGCGGCTGGTAGGGCACTTGACGTAGTACGGGGGAGCTGACGAACTGGCAGGTGGCGGCTGACCGTTCGGAAGCGGACGGTCTACCTTCGATCCATGGTGACCTGGGATCTGGTGTCTGCCGCCGGTCGGGCCGCAGAGTTGGAGCACCTGCTCGGCGACCGGCTCGGTCCGGCCGCCGTGCTGGCGGCCGACGAGCGGTACGAACTGCCGTGCGGCGGTGAGGCGCTGCTCGCCGAGTTCGGACTGGCCGAGGAGTTCGTGCCGGTCGAGCTCGGCGGGCGCCTGGCCGGCACGGACGAGCTGGTGCAGGTGCTGCGGGCCGTCTTCCGGCGGGACTTCGCGCTCGGGTACGGCCCGGTGGCCGGCAGCCTGACCGCCGCGCTGGCGGTCTGGGCGCACGGCACCCCCACCCAGCGCCGCGAGACCGCCGACCTGCTGCTCACCGGCGGCCGGCTCACCGTCGTGGAGCCGGATTTCGCACCCGAGGACGGCCACGGCGACGAACTCGCCGTCGGCGAGACCGAGTCGGGCGAGCCCAGGCTGTACGGCGGCAAGCGCAGCGTGCCCGGGATCGGCCGGGCCGACGCGCTCGTCGCGTATGCCCGCACCGAGGACGGTCTGCGCGCCGAGCTGTTCGGCCCGCGCGAGCTGAGCCGGCCCGGCGTGCGCCGGTTGCCCCGGGTGCTCACCGAGGGCAACCGGGGCGGCGAGCAGGGCGGCCTGTACGTCGAGAGCCTGCCGCTGCCCAAGGACACCGGGCTCGGCGGCGACGGCCTCGCCCTGCTGCTCGGCGCGCACCAGATCACCCGCGCCGCCGTGCCCGCGATGGCGCTCGGCACCGCCGAGACCGCGCTGCGCACCGCGCTCGGCTATGCCGTGGACTCGCCCGCCCGCAACGGGCAGCCGCTCGGCGACGCCCGCCGCCGGGACGCCGTGGCCTGGGCGTTCGCCGACCTGCTGGCCGCCGACTGCCTGTTCACCACGGCCGTGCGGGCGCTGCACCTGCTGCCGGGCCGCAGCAGCCTGCTCTCCGCCGCCGCCAAGTACGTCGGCCCGCAGCTGATGGTGGACGGTCTGCAGGACCTCTCCGCCGTGCTCGGCGCCGAGACCTTCTGCACCTGGGGCCCGTACGGCATGTTCGGCAAGGCCCAGCGGGACTTGCGGCTGGTGCACTCCACCTACCCCGGCACGCCCTGCTGCCTGGCCACCATCGTGCCCCAGTTGCCGACGGCCGTGGTGGCCGGCGCGGTGCCGGAGGCGCTGTTCCGCCCCGGTGCGCCGCTGCCGGAGCTGGTCTTCGACGCGCTCGCACCGGCCGCCGACGCGGACCCGCTCGGCGGTGAGATCCTGGCCGCGGCGGAGGAGTTCGCCGACCGGGCGGAGCCGCTCGGGCCGTTGGCGGCCGCGCTGGCGGCGGAGCTGGCCGCGCTGCGGGAGGGCGCTGCCGAGCTGGGGCCGGACAGCGGCACCCGGGGCTACGCGCTGGGCGAGCGCTTCGCACTGCTGCAGACCGCCGCCGCCTGCCTGGGCGTGTGGCGGCACTGGGCCCGGCACGGCGAGGACGCGTTCCTGGCCGACCCCGGCTGGCTGCTGCTGGTGCTCGCCCGGCTGCTCGGCCGGCTGGAGCACCCGGTACGGCCGAAGCTGACCGAGTCCGCCGAGCTGGTCGCGGCCGAGGCGCTGGACCGCTTCCACGGGGTGCGCAGCTTCGACCTGCGCGGCATCCGGCTGGGCGGGTGAGGCGGTGCTCGGGGGAGTGGCCACGGAGCAGGCGGCTCCGGCCGCGACACTGCGGCCGATCCGGCTGGTGGGGCCGGCTGCGGCGGGCGGACCGGAGGCCGACGGGGCGTGGGCGGCGGTGCACCGGGCGATGACCGGGGAGGGCACCGCCGTGGTCTACGGCACGGTGGCCGACTGGCAGCACCCGGTGCCCGGTGAGCCGGACTTGGCCGCCTTGCTGGGGCGGGAGTCCGAGCGGTACGAGGCCTTCGACCAGCCGGCCGAGCAGGTCCGCTTCGCGGCCTCGCGGCGGCTGGTCAAGCACACGGCGGCGGCGGTGGTCGGCGCCCTGCCCGAGGAGCTCGACCTCGGCCACCGGCCCAGCGGCGGCCTGTACGTGCGCGGGGTGGGCCGGCTCTCGGTGAGCCTGAGCCACACCGAGGACCTGATGGTGGTGGGCGTCTCCCGGCGCGGCCAGCTCGGCACCGACGTGGAGTCCACCGGGCGCGAGGTGCACGAGGCGACCGCCGCCCTGTGCTGCAGCCCCTACGAGCGGGCCGCCTTGAAGGAGCTCGCGCCGGAGCTGCGCGGCCCGGCGCTGCTGCGGCTGTGGACCCTCAAGGAGGCCTATACCAAGGCGATCGGCCAGGGCCTGCGCTTCCCGTTCACCCAGTTCGGCTTCGACCTCGACGGCGAGCGCCCCCGCCTCTGCTGGCCCGACGGCCGCCCCCGCGAGGCCAGCCTCTGGCACATCGAGACCCACCTCGTCCCGGAGGCCTACCGGATCAGCGTCGCCGTCGCCGAGACCACCGACGGCACCCCCGCCGCCACCGTCCTGGACCCGGCCATCATGGCCGCCGCCCGTCGAGCCGGTGCGGTCAGCGACCAGTAACCGGACGGCCGTCGCGCCGCGCCGCGCGACGCCGCCGGATCAGTGCGACGGGGAAGGTCCAGACCCAGAGCGCGCAGAGCACGGCAAGCACCGTCGTGACGACCGTGACCGTCAGCCAGGCGGTGCCGCCGCCGGGCGGGTAGACAGTGTCACCGCCGGTGTCGACGGCAGCGACACTCCCGCCCACGCCGAGCGAGGAACCGCCGCTGATGGGGAGCTCGGTACGGACGTCGGATCCGTCGGCGGAGACGAAGCGCCCGATATCGCCGCAGTGCCCCTTGCTGCAGGCGATCCTGGTCACGGTCCAGGTTCCCGTCCGGCCGTGGTTCTGATGCGCCGACCACGTGGGGCCGAGCTGCATGACGCAGAGCGTGAGCAGGATCCACATGCCGGGCCCGGCCAGGTAGCGCCACCAGAACCGCCAGAACTCCCCCGCGCCCGCCCGATACAGCTTCGGCATCCTCTGGTCAGAGCCGCTCGGGGACGGGGTTGCCGACGGCCTCGATGGCGCGGCGGACGGGGACCTTCGCGAGGACGGCGAACCCGATCACGAAGAAGACCAGCAGCGAGATGATCGCCGAGCGGTAGCTGCCGGTGACCTGGTAGGCGAAGCCGAAGACCAGCGGGCCCATCCAGCTGGTGCCACGGTCGCTGATCTTGTAGAAGCTGAAGTACTCGGCCTCCCGGCCGGCCGGGATGAGGTGGGAGAACAGCGAGCGGGAGAGCGCCTGGCTGCCGCCGAGCACCAGGCCGATCATGCAGGCCAGGCCGAAGAACCAGACCGGCTGGTGGGCGGGCATGAGGTAGCCGAGCGCGAGGGTGATCACCCAGCCGACCAGGGAGCCCAGCACGGTCCGCTTGGCGCCGTACCGCTGGGCGATCCGGCCGAGCAGCAGTGCGCCGCCGATCGCGACGATCTGCACGGTGAGCACGGCGGCGACCAGCGTGGTCTGGCTCATGCCGAGCTCCTCGCTGCCGAAGAGCGAAGCCTGCGACACGACGGTCTGGATGCCGTCGTTGTAGCAGAGGAAGGCACCCAGGTAGAGCAGGGTGAGCGGGTACTGCCGCATGCCGCGCAGGGTGCGGGCGAGCTCGCGCAGGCTGCCCGCCGAGGGCCGGCCGGGCTCGGCCGCCGCACGGGCGGGGGCGACTCCCGCCCGGGAGGGCAGCCGCAGCAGCGGGACGACGGTGAAGATGGCCCACCACAGGCCGGCCGAGGCCAGGCAGATCCGGACGGCGGTGCCCGCCGACAGGCCGAGCGCGTCGTGGCCGAGGAACAGCGCCAGGCTGACGATCAGCAGCACGCCGCCGCCCGCGTACCCGTACGCCCAGCCCTTGGAGGAGACGGCGTCCCGCTCGTCGGGGGAGGCCAGGCCCGGCAGGTAGGCGTAGGAGAGGGCCACCGACACCGCGTAGCAGATGTTGGCGACCACCAGGAGTGCCCCGCCCAGCAGGTAGCGGTCGCCGCTGAGGAAGAACATCCCCATGGTGGCGAGGGCGCCGACGTAGGCGAAGCCGCACATGAGCTCCTTGTGCCGCCCGGTGCGGTCCGCGATCGTGCCGGTCAGCAGCATGACCACGACCGACAGCACGACGGAGAGCGAGACCGTGTACGGGAAGAAGGACCCGGCGCGGACGGTGAGGCCCAGCGGGTGCACCTCGCCGGCGGCGTCGGCGGCGTTCTTGGCCACCGAGGTCAGGTAGGGCCCGAGGAAGACCGTCAGGACGGAGGCCGAGAAGGCGGCGTTGGCCCAGTCGTTGACGTACCAGCCGAACTGCATCCGGCGCAGGGCGCGGCCGTCGGCGGCCGCCTCGCGGTCCGGCAGCTCGTCCTGCTGGAGGGCGGTGGTGCTCATGGGGCTCCCATGTCGGTGTTGGAGCCAGTGCTGCTGTTGGTCCAGCAGCCGCGCTCGTCGAGGACGTCCCGGAGAATGTCGATGCGATCGGCCATGATGCCATCCACCCCGAGGTCCAGGAGAGCCCGGATCCGTGTGGCGTCGTCCACAGTCCAGACGTGGACCTGAAGGCCGAGCTGGTGGGCGGCCCGGACGAAGGCCCGGTCGACCACCCGCACGCCGTTCTGCCGCTCCGGCACCTGCGCACACAGCCCGGCGTACGGCGTACGACGGGCGGGCAGCAGTGGCCCGGCCAGCGAGCGCAGCCGCAGCCGGGCCACCTCCCGCGGCCCGAGCGAGGTGGCCAGCCGGGGTCCGGCCGCGGCGCGGACGGCGGCCAGGCGGCGGTCGGAGAAGCCGCCGACGCAGACGCGGTCCCAGGCGTCGGCCCGGCGGACGGCCTCGACCAGCGGCCCGACGGCCGGCGCGGCCTTGACGTCCACGTTGAAGCGGGCCGAGGGGAAGGCGCCGAGCAGGTCCTCGAAGAGCGGCACCGGCTCGGTGCCGCCGATCCGGGCCTGCCGGACGGCCTCCCAGGGCAGCTCGGCCACCGCACCGGTGCGGTCGGTGACCCGGTCGAGCCGGGAGTCGTGGAAGGCCACCAGGACACCGTCGGCGGTCGCGTGGACGTCCGTCTCCAGGTAGCGGTACCCGAGGGCCACGGCGGCCTCGAAGGCGGCGAGCGAGTTCTCCGGGTGGCCGAGGTCGCCGCCCCGGTGCGCGAAGGCGAGCGGCCCCGGGTGGTCGAGGAAGGGGTGCATGCGGTGCTCCGGAGCTTGCTCGGGGCGGGGGGTGGGTGCTGCCCGCTCGAAGGCCGTCCGGGCTGTGCGCGTTACAGTATTACGCAGACTGTCAAGACGTAACGCCCTGGGGATGCGGGACTCCGGTGCGTGGCCGTCCACGGGTGATCGAGCGCCCGGCCGCCCCAGCCGCAGGCCGGGCGCTCGGCTCCCGGGGGTGTCAGGCCCGCTGCCAGAGGGCCGGTACGTTCGGCGGCTCCCAGCCGGGCGGGGCGGTGTGGGCCTGGAGGCAGGTGTAGGAGACGCCGGCGTAGGTGACCCGGTCGCCCGCTCGGTAGGCCGTGCCGGCCGACTTGGCCGCACAGGCCCTGAGCGTCGGCCCAGTGGTGCACCTGGCCGGGCGTGATCACGCACAACTGCGGTGGCGCGAGGGCCGGGTGGGCGAGGTCCAGGACGTGGGCGCCGCGCCCGCCGGTGACGTGGACGATCTCGTAGAAGGAGTGCCGGTGCGGGAAGTCGGCCCGGGAGAGCGGGCCGATGGTGTCGAAACTGCCGATGGCGAACGGGAGCAGGTGCGGCAGCGGGACCTGCAGCCGGTGCAGCGGCAGCTCCGGGGCGGGGGAGGTCCGTCGGCGATCCCACCCCGAGGCCACCGACCCGTACTGGGGCGGCGCCGACCTCGGGGCCGTCGCCGAGCGCCTCGCGGTGCCGGTCGCGCTGGTCAGCGGCTGGCACGACGTGACGCTGGACCAGACGCTGCGGCAGTACCGCAGGCTGCGGCGGGCGGGCACCGAGGCCTCACTGCTGATCGGGCCCTGGACGCACAACTCGGCCCTGCAGCAGGGCTGGCCGGAGGTGTTCGCCGAGGCACTGGCCTGGCTGCGGGCCCACCTGGGTGAGGACCGTTCCGGCCTGCGGGCCGCGCCCGTCCGGGTCCACGTCGGCGGGAGCGGCAGCGGCGAGTGGCGCGAGCTGCCCGACTGGCCGGCCGCTCCGGCCGGGCAGCGCTGGTACCCCGGCGCCGACGGCACGCTGGCCACCGGGCCCGGGGCGTCGGAGGGGGTGCTGACCGTCCGCAACGACCCGGCCGACCCCACGCCCTCGGTCGGCGGGCAGACGCTCTCGCCGAAGGGCGGCAGCCGGGACAACAGGGCGCTGGAGGCCCGCGAGGACGTGCTGGTCTTCAGCAGCGCGCCGCTGGCGGCCCCGCTGGAGCTCATCGGCGCGGTCTCGGCCGAGCTCAGGGTCAGCGCCGCCACGCCGAGTGCCGACGTCTTCGTGCGGCTGTGCGACGTGGACCCGCGCGGGCGGTCCGTGAACATCTGCGACGGCCTGTTGCGGCTCTCCCCGGAGGGTGCCGAGCCGGTCTCCCTCACCGTCCCGATGAGCGCCACGGCCCACCGCCTCGCCGCAGGCCACCGCATCCGCCTGCAGATCAGCGCCGGTGCACACCCCCGCTACGCCCGCAACACCGGCACGGCGGGCAACCAGGCGACGGCCGCCCGGGCCGTCCCGGTCGAGCTGACCGTCCACCTGCCCGCCGCCGTGGTCCTCCCGGTGGCGGCGGCGGGCTGAGCCGCCGCTACTCGTAGCGGTACAGCAGCGCGTCCCGCTCGTCCTGCTCGATCATCTCGACCGTGACGGCCGGGTCCGCCAGGTGGGCGGCGGTGACCTGGGCGGAGGAGGGGACGCCGGTGAGGTCGGGCCACTTCGCGGGCTGCCAGGCACCGGCCCGCAGGAAGGCCTTCGGGCAGTGGCCGTAGACCTCCTCGACCCGCACCACGATCGCGCTGCGCGGCGGCTTGCCCACGGCGGTGAGCCCCGCCAGCAGCTCCGGGTCGGTGGAGACCAGGGCCCGGCCGTTGACCCGCAAGGTGGTGTCACGGCCGGGGATGACGAAGAGCAGCCCGACCCGGCCGGTCTCCACGATGTTGTGCAGGGTGTCCAGCCGCTTGTTGCCGGTCGCGTCCGGGATCGCGAGCGTGTACGGGTCGAGCACGCTCACCAGCCCGGCCGGGCCGCCGCGCGGGGAGACGTCGCAGTGGCCGTCGGCCCCGGTGCTGGCGAGCATCACCAGCGGCGAGGCGGCGATCAACTGCCGCGCGGTGTCGTTGATGTGGTCGACCTGCTTGCGCACGGCCGTGGTGCTCGGCTGCTCGTAGGTGTCGCGCAACTCGGCGACGCTGCGGACGGCATGGGCGCCCAGGGCGTCGAAGAGACTGCCGGGGGCCGTGGATTGACGCGGTGCTGTGGTCACGTGTTCGCAATCTAGCGGACCGATGGCCCCGGCGACATGGGGTTTTGTCCGGACAGCCGGGGACATTCCCGGCGCCGGCCCGCACCGGAGTGAAGCAGGACACAGGATCACCCCTCCCGGGAACACCCGGGGGCGTGGCATGATGACGGCAGTAGCAGTGACGTTCAGCGCACTCCGGGGTCGGTGAAAATCCGAACCGGCGGTTACAGTCCGCGACCCGTCCGCAGCCAGCGGCCGGTTGACCAGGTGAAATTCCTGGACCGACGGTTAAAGTCCGGATGGGAGGCGTGCGCGGGCGGTTCAGCGGTGCCATGGCTCCTGGGAGCCGTGGAGCAGGTGTCACGCGGTACGGGAGAGCTCTCTCCTCCGGGCCGGGCCCGCTTCGGCGGTCCGTCGTCGGCCGAGGGGGTTCCACAGCCGTCCCGTCCGTGCTCCCCTCGTCGCTGTCCGTGTCCTCATCCCATGCCACACCCCGGAGTCCGCGCCCTAGTAGCGCGAGGAGAACCCGGGTGTTCACCGGCATCATCGAAGAGCTCGGCGAGGTCGTCTCCATCGAGGAGATCGGCGAGTCCTCCCGAATCCGCCTGCGCGGCCCCCTGGTCAGCTCCGACGCCAAGCACGGTGACTCCATCGCCGTCAACGGCGTCTGTCTGACCGTGCTCGACGACAACGAGCAACTGGCCAAGCAGGACGGCGAGTTCAGTGCCGATGTGATGGCCGAGACGCTGAGCCGCTCCAGCCTGGGCGCGCTCGCCCCCGGCTCCAGGGTCAACCTCGAGCGGGCCATGGCGCTCGGCGCCCGGCTCGGCGGCCACCTCGTGCAGGGCCACGTGGACGCCACCGGCACCCTGCTCAGCCGTGCCCCCGGCGACCTGGACGCGGCCGGCCTGCCGCGCTGGGAGGTGCTGCGCTTCTCGCTGCCGCAGAGCATCAGCCGCTACCTGGTGGAGAAGGGCTCGATCACGGTGGACGGCGTCAGCCTCACCGTGGTGGACGCCGCCGCCGACAGCTTCTCGGTCAGCCTCATCCCGGCCACCCTGGCCCTGACCACGCTCGGCGCCAAGCAGGTCGGCGACCCCGTCAACCTCGAGGTCGACGTGCTGGCCAAGTACGTCGAGCGCCTGCTGGCCGCCGGTACCGTCCCGAACGGCGGTGCGCTGTGAGCTGGCTGACCGGCATAGCCTTCACCGCCTTCGGCGAGCCGGTGAAGTGGGCCGACATGATCGGCAACCTGCTGGGCCTGACCGCCCTCGCCCTCGGCTGGCGCCGCTCGGTGATCAGCTGGCCCGTGCAGCTGCTCTCCGGCGCGGTGCTGATCACCGCGTACCTGAACGGGCACGTGCCCGGCCTGATCGGCAAGCAGCTGATCGTGATCGCCACCGCCCTGTGGGGCTGGAGCCGCTGGCGGCAGAGCCGGAAGGCGACCGGCGAGATCGCGGTCCGCTTCGCGAGCTGGAAGGAGCGCGCCCTGCTGGCCGGCGCCACGGCCGCCGGCACCGTCGCGCTGGCCGAGCTCTTCCAGGCCTTCCCCAAGCTCTCCTGGAACCCCTGGGCCGATGCGTACATCTTCGTCGGCACCCTGGCCGCGATGTTCGCCCAGGGCCGGGGCTGGGTCGAGTTCTGGTTCGCCTGGATCGCCGTCGACGTGGTGGGCGTGCCGCTCGCCTTCGACAGCGGCTACACCTTCTCGGGCCTCACCTACGCCGTCTACTTCGTCCTCGTGCTGTTCGGGATGCGCGCCTGGTACCTGCGCACCCGCAGCCCCCGTCCCGCGTCCGACACCGTCTTGCAGGGAGCCTCGGCATGACCATCCAGCCTGTTCACGAGATCCACGAGGGCTTCCCCGGCGACGCGCTGGCCCTCGACCCGGTCGAGCACGCCATCACCGACATCGCGCTCGGCCGCCCGGTGATCGTCGTCGACGACGAGGACCGCGAGAACGAGGGCGACATCGTCTTCGCCGCCTCCGCCGCGACCCCCGAGCTGATGGCCTTCACCATCCGCTACTCCTCCGGCGTGATCTGCGTGCCGATGACCGGCGAGGAGCTGGACCGCCTCAAGCTGCCCCCGATGACCCAGGTCAACGAGGACCGCAAGGGCACCGCCTACGCCGTCTCGGTGGACGCCCGCGACGGGGTGGACACCGGCATCTCGGCCGCCGACCGCGCCCGCACCGTCCGCCTGCTGGCCGCCCAGGCCACCGAGCCGACCGACCTCACCCGGCCCGGCCACGTCTTCCCGCTGCGCGCCGTCGAGGGCGGCGTGCTGGTGCGCCCCGGCCACACCGAGGCGGCCGTCGACCTGGCCCGCCTCGCCGGGCTGCCGCCGGCCGGTGCGATCGCCGAGGTGGTCAACGACGACGGCACCATGGCCCGGCTGCCCGAGCTGGTCGCCTTCGCCCGCGAGCACGGCCTGGCGATCATCTCGATCGAGGACCTGATCGCCTACCGCCGCCGTACCGAGCTGCACGTCAACCGTGCCGCCGTCACCGCCCTGCCCACCGCCCACGGCGAGTTCACCGCCGTCGGCTACAAGGGCACCATCGACGGCGTCGAGCACCTCGCGCTGGTGGCCGGCGGCCTCGGCGCCGACGGCAAGCTGCCGGTGGGCGAGGACGTGCTGGTGCGGGTGCACTCCGAGTGCCTCACCGGCGACGTGTTCGGCTCGCTGCGCTGCGACTGCGGCCCGCAGCTGCAGGCCTCGCTCGCCGAGGTCTCCGCCGCCGGGCGCGGCGTGGTGCTCTACCTGCGCGGCCACGAGGGGCGCGGCATCGGCCTGAGCCACAAGCTGCGCGCCTACGAGCTGCAGGAGCAGGGACGTGACACTGTCGACGCGAATCTCGAGCTCGGTCTGCCGGCCGACGCCCGGGACTACAGCATCGGCGCACAGATGCTCACCGACCTCGGCGTGCGCTCGCTGACCCTGCTGACCAACAACCCGGACAAGCTGGCCGCGCTCACCGAGCACGGCCTGGTCGTCCACGGCCGCCGCCCGGTGGCCGTCGAGCCCGGCGAGCACAACGCCGCGTACCTGCGCACCAAGCGCGACCGGATGGGCCACGAGCTGCCCTGGCTCGACAACTCCTGATCACCCCTGCTGAAAGCCCCCCTCTACCGAAAGGCAGTACCCAAGTGAGCGGCCACGGAGCCCCCGAGCTGACCGTCAAGAACTGCGCCGACCTGCGGGTGGCGATCGTCGCCGCGCAGTGGCACACCCAGGTGATGGACGGCCTGCTCGACGGCGCGCACCGCGCCTGCAAGGAGCTCGGCATCGACGAGCCGACCGTCGTGCGGGTGCCCGGCACCTTCGAGCTGCCGGTCGCCGCCAAGGTGCTCGCCTCGCGCGGCTACGACGCCGTGGTCGCGCTGGGCGTGGTCATCCGCGGCGGCACCCCGCACTTCGACTACGTCTGCCAGGGCGCCACCCTGGGCCTGACCGAGGTCAGCGTCGCCACCGGCGTGCCGGTCGGCTTCGGCGTGCTGACCTGCGACAACGACGAGCAGGCGCTGGACCGCGCCGGTCTGCCCGGCTCGGCCGAGGACAAGGGGCACGAGGCCACCACGGCCGCCGTGGCCACCGCCGTCACGCTGCGCGACCTGTTCCACCCGGGGCGCTGACCCACCCGACCGGTTGTCCACCGGACCGTCCAAGGCCTGGAATCGTTTACCGCGCGTCCGCCGGTAGCCCGTAAGGTGAGCACATCATGGCTTCGAAGACATTCGAGGAGCTGTTCACCGAGCTCCAGCAGAAGGCCGCCACCGGCGACCCCTCGACCTCCCGCACCGCGCAGCTCGTCCAGCAGGGCGTCCATGCGATCGGCAAGAAGGTCGTCGAGGAGGCCGCCGAGGTCTGGATGGCCGCCGAGTACCAGTCCGACGCGGAGACGGCGGAGGAGATCTCGCAACTCCTCTACCACCTCCAGGTGATGATGATCGCCCGCGGGCTGACGCTGGACGACGTCTACTCCCACCTCTGAGCACTCACCCAGTTCCGTGACTCCAACAACCGTGAAGGGTTCCACACGCATGCTGCGCATCGCCGTCCCCAACAAGGGTTCGCTCTCGGGTCCCGCGGCGGAGATGCTCCATGAGGCCGGTTACCGCCAGCGCAAGGACCCCAAGGAACTGGTGCTGGTCGACCCGGAGAACCAGGTCGAGTTCTTCTTCCTGCGCCCGCGCGACATCGCCGTCTACGTCGGCTCCGGCCGGCTGGACATCGGCATCACCGGGCGTGACCTGCTGCTCGACTCCGCCTCGGACGCCGAGGAGGTGCTCGCGCTCGGCTTCGGCGGCTCGACCTTCCGCTTCGCCCGCCCGGTCGGCATGCCGTTCGAGGACGTGCAGGGCCTGGAGGGGCAGCGGATCGCGACCTCGTACACCGGTCTGGTCGAGCAGCACCTGGCCGAGCACGGCGTCAAGGCCACGGTGACCAAGCTGGACGGGGCGGTCGAGACGGCCGTCCAGCTCGGCGTGGCCGACGTGATCGCCGACGTGGTGGAGACCGGCACCAGCCTGCGCAACGCGGGCCTGGAGATCTTCGGCGAGCCCATCCTGGTGTCGGACGCCGTGGTGATCCGGCCCAAGGGCGCGGGCGAGGACGCGGCGGTGGACGGCTTCCTGCGCCGTCTGCAGGGCGTGCTGGTGGCCCGCCGCTACGTGCTGATGGACTACGACATCCGGGCCGAGAACGTGAGCGCCGCCGTGGCGCTGACCCCGGGTCTGGAGTCGCCGACCGTCTCGCCGCTGCACACCGAGGGCTGGGTCGCCGTCCGGTCGATGGTCCTGCGCAAGGAGGCCCAGCGGATCATGGACGACCTGTGGGGCATCGGTGCCCGGGCCATCCTGGTCACCAACATCCACGCCTGCCGCCTCTGACCCTCCGCCCGCTGTCGAACCACCCCGCCCGGACCGGCTCCGCCCGGTCCGGGCTCCCGCACGTCTGGAGTCACCCGCTGTGTCCGTAGCCCACCAGCTCCCCGTCACCTGGGCGCCGCGCCGCAACCGGGTGGTGCTCTACACCCTGTGCGGCCTGCTCGTCACCGTGCTCTCGGTGGTGGCCTTCGCGCTGCCGGGCAACTGGCAGCTGAACGACCGGCTGGCGATGGTGACCAGCGGGCTGATGTTCGCGGCGGTCGGGCACATGCTGGCCCGGCCGAAGGTGAGCGCCGA
This sequence comes from Kitasatospora sp. NPDC002227, assembly GCF_040296285.1. Lineage (NCBI taxonomy): Bacteria > Bacillati > Actinomycetota > Actinomycetes > Kitasatosporales > Streptomycetaceae > Kitasatospora > Kitasatospora sp. NPDC002227. The sequence continues at coordinate 30,488 of NZ_JBEOWY010000017.1, read as the reverse complement.
CGCCGAGGGCGTCACAGTGGTCAACTTCGTCCGCAGCCGCCGGCTGGCCTGGGCCGAGATCGTGCACGTCAACTTCCGCCAGGGCGACCCGTGGGTGATGCTGGACCTGGCCGACGGCACCGCGCTGGCGGCCGTCGGGATCCAGACGGCGGGCGGCCGTGACCAGGCGATCGCCGCCGCCCGTACCCTCAAGTCCCTCGTGGACGCGGTCGGTCAGAGGTAGGGCAGGGTGAACTCCGGTTCGGCGAAGGCACCGCCCTGCAGGCCGTTGGGGTGGAGCTGGGCGGGGATGCCGGCGGCGAAGGCCTCGGCGTCGTCCAGCGGGAGGTAGCCGAGCTCGGGCGAAAGCTCCCAGTAGCGGCGGGTGTTGGCCGAGACGGCGTAGGCCGCCGTGAAGCCGAGCCCGGGCGTGGTGAGGGCGGCGCGGACGAAGCCCAGGCAGTCCCGGGGGCTCAGCCAGGTGGCGAGGTGGCGGGCGTCGGCGGGCGCCTCCTCGTAGCTGCCGATCCGCAGGCAGACCACGGAGAGGCCGAACTTGTCCGCGTAGAGGCGCCCCAGCGCCTCCAGGGCCACCTTGCTCACCCCGTACAACCCGTCGGGCCGGGGCGGCAGTTCGGGGCCGACCAGCTGGGCGGCCGGATAGCTGCCGGTGAGCCGGTTGCTGCTGGCCAGCACCACCCGGCGCAGGCCGTGCCTGCGTGCTCCCTCCAGGACGTGGTGGGTGCCGAGCACGTTGCCGCTCATGAGCTCGGGCAGCGGCGCTTCGTCCGGCACCCCGCCCAGGTGCACCACGGCATCCGCCCCGGCGAGCGCCCCGGCCATCGCCGGGGCGTCCGCCAGGTCCACCTGCCGCACCTCCTCGGCGGGGTGCTCGGGGGTGAGTGCCACCCGGTCGAGCAGCACCAGCCGCTCCGCCTCCCCGCGCAGCCCGCGCCGCACGGCCGACCCGATCCGGCCGGCCGCGCCGGTGATCACCACGGTGCCAAGACTCATGACGATCACTCTGCCGTACCGGCGGGTCCAGGCGGAACCCTCCTGCGCTGCAGGGCGGCGAGGCCGCTGGGCCGGGTGGGGCTGAGTGGACCGGAACCGCCTGTCACCACGACGTCACCCTGACCGGCCGTGCGTTGCCTGGGGATCGTGGAGGGCGGAAAATACGGAGTATCCAGACGTGTGCCTCAGCCTCAGGAAGGGAGCTTCCGATGGCATGGCGTATCGAGGGAACGTATTTCGAGAACTGCAACTGCGACATGGTGTGCCCCTGCGCCACCTCCGGCCTCTCGGCTCCGGCGGACTACGACCGCTGCCGGGTGGTGCTGGCCTTCCACGTCGACTCCGGCCGGGTGGACGACGTCGACGTGAGCGGCCTTACCGTCGCCGTGGTGGCCGACACCCCGCCGCTCATGAGCGAGGGCAACTGGCGGCTGGGCGTGATCATGGACCAGGCCGCCTCGCCGCAGCAGGCCGACGCGCTCGGGGCGGTCTTCTCCGGTCAGCTCGGCGGCCCGATGGAGGCCCTCGGACCGCTGGTCGGGGAGATGCTCGGGCTGGAGGTCGCCCGGATCGACTACACCGACGACGGCCGGACCCACCGCGTGACGATCGGCGACGCGATCGACCTCGAGGTCGAGGACTTCGTCTCCCCGCTCGACGCGACCGGAAAGGGCGTGCGGGTCAGCGGGGTCGGATTCCCCGCGGACACCCTGGCGGCCGGAGTCGCGACGAGGTCGCGGGTGAACGCCTTCGGCCTCGACTTCGGAGCCGAAGGGAAGAACGCCTTCTCCGCGCCGTTCGCCTGGGCGGCCTGAATGTCGTCACCACTCGCTCGACGGGCCGTCGTCCCGGCGAGCTGGGCCGCACTGCTGGCTGCGGCCGGGCTGGCCTGGGTCCTGACGGTCCGCAGCTCGGCCGACATGGAGCCAGGGCCGGGCACGATGGGGCTCGGCCTGTGGGGGTTCCTGCTCCTGTGGGGGCTGATGATGGCCGCGATGATGCTCCCCGCCGTCGCGCCCGTCGTCCTGTTGTACCTGCGGACGCTGCGTGCCCAGGCGACGGGTTGGACGCGCGCCGGCCGCAGCACCGGCCTGGTCGTCGGCTACCTGGGCGCGTGGGAGGCCTTCGGACTGGCCGCGTACGGTGCGGCCTGGGCGGGCGGCGAGTTCGCCGCCAGGGCGCCCGGCGCCGCACCCTGGGTCGGCGCCCTCCTGCTGGCGGGGGCCGGCCTGTACCAGGTGACCCCTTTCAAGGACCGCTGCCTGAGCCACTGCCGCTCCCCGGTCGGTTTCCTGATGCACTTCGGCGGCTACTCCGGGCGGCTGCGCGACCTGCGGGCCGGCCTCTACCACGGCGGCTACTGCGTGGGCTGCTGCTGGGGCCTGATGGTCGTCCTGATCGTGGTCGGCGTGATGAACCTCGCCTGGATGGCCGGTCTGGCCGTGGCCGTGTTCCTGGAGAAGACCTGGCGCCACGGCAAGGCGTTCAGCCTCGTGCTGGGCGTCGCCCTGGTCGCCTACGCCTGCTTCGTGCCCTGGAACCCCGGCCTGGTCCCGGGACTGCACATGCCGGCGACCATGCCCATGTGACTCTTCGCCGCTCCGCGGCTGAGGGCTGTCCCGTCGGCTCACGACCGCGGCTGTCGGGGGCGGTGGATACGGTGTCGGCACGCGAACACCTCGCGACGTCACGCTGCCAGGAAGGTTCCCGTGAACCCCACCACTCCGCCGCGGCCGGTGGACATCGCCGCCGTCTTCCCCGAGCTGGTACCCCTCGCGCGCCCGGCGGTGCGGCTGCACCCGCGGGTGGGGAAGCCGACCGTCCACGACAGTTCGGTCGGCGGCCCGCTGCTCTGGCCGGCCGGTGAGCCGTGGCCGGTGTGCGCCGGGCCGCACCCGGAGGACGAACTGCCGGTGTCGGCGGCCGACATCCGGCGGCGGCGTGAGATCCACGCGACCAGGCCGATCGACTGGAGCTACCTGCCGGAGTGGACGGAGGCGCTCGACGCCACCTACACGGGCCACGAGTGGAGCACAGCGCCGAACGCGCTGCAGCCGGTGGTCCAGCTCTACCGCCGGGACGTACCCGCGCTGCCCTGCCCCGAGGGGGCGGATCTGCTGCAGGTGCTGTGGTGCCCGCTGGACCACGAGCCGGAGTGGATACCGGCGGTCCGGCTGTTCTGGCGTGCCGCCGCCGGGGTGCGTGAGGTGGTGGCGGCCCCGCCGGAGCCGGCCGGCTTCTCGCAGCACGGCGGGTACCTGCCTGAGCCGTGCGTCCTCCACCCCGAGACGGTGACGGACTATCCGGACCCGCTGGAACTGGACCGGCTGGCCCCTGGTCTGACGGAGCGGATCGAGGACTGGTGCGAGGCCGAGTACGCCAAGGGCAGCCCGGCCCTCCAGAAGTACCACGATGAGGAGGAGGCCCGGGCCTTCTACCAGTACGAGCTCTCCTCCGCCCCCGGCTGGAAGCTCGGCGGCTGGGCGCCAGGCGGTGACCGGGACCCGATGGAGGCCTACTGCGAGACCTGCGGCGCCCTGATGACCCCGTTCCTGTCCCTGGACAGCACCGAGGAGTTCGGCAACAGCTGGGACGTGCCGGGCGGCATGGCGGACATCGGCGTCGACATCTCGGGCGGCCAGGCCGTGCAGCTCCACCTCTGCCCGGTGTCGTTCGACCACCCGTTCCAGGAGTTCATGCGCTAGCGGTTGGGGCCGTCGGTGAGCCGGTCGCCCCGGACGAAGGCGTGCAGGTGCTGGTCGTGCCAGCCGTCGGCGTGGATCAGGGCGCTGCGCATCGTGCCCTCGAAGGTGTAGCCGGCCTTCTCGGCGACCCGGCAGGAGGCAGGGTTGCCGACGGCGTGGCAGAGCCGGAGGCGGTGCAGGCCGAGGTCGTCGAGGGCCCAGCGGGTCAGGCGGGTCAGCGCCGCGAGGACCACTCCGCGGCCGCGGGCCGGCGGGAGCACCCAGTAGACGATCTCGGCGGTGCCCTCCTCCAGGTCGAGGTCGCCCCAGCCGATCAGGCCGATGGCCGGCCCGCCGTCTGCCGGGGCGATCGCCCAGATCGCGGCCGTCTCGGCCTGCCAGCGCTCCCGCATCCGGCCGATCCGCAGCCGCGCGGCCTCCTCGGAGGCGACGTCCAGCCGGTTCCACAGCCGGATCCCCGGATCGGCCGCCGCCGCGACCAGCGCCCCGGCGTCCTTGGCCCGCCAGGGCCGCAGCTCCAGCCCGCCGGTCAGGCCGAGCACCGGCTGCGGCAGGGCGGCCAGGCGGCCGGCGGGGACGACGACGGGGGCGGGGTCGTTGGTGATCATGGCCGCGATCGTGCCACAGCACCGGGCCGACCGGCACCCGGATATCAGCCGGTGCCGTCGGCGCGAGCGCGCCGGCGCTGGACGTGGAAGTACAGGCAGATCACCAGGGCGGCGGTGGCGCCGACGGCGGTGAGGGCCTCGGTGGTGGGCATGTCCGGCTCCGGGTACCGGTCGCCCAGCAGACGGGCGGTGCCCGGGGCCGAGGCGGCGACCTCCAGCCGGATGTGGTCACCGACCGCCGGGAGGCCGAGACGCTGGAGTTCCAGGGACTCGGTGGAGTACGTCCGGCCGTCCACCTGGTACTGCACCGTGTACTCCGGGCCGCCCCTCAGGTTCTGCACGTCGGTGACCACGGCGTCCACCCGCACGGGCGCCGCGTCGATCAGGTGCCCGGCCCGGTACTGCCCGACGGCCGTCCACAGGCTGGAGCAGAGGACGGCCAGGGCGATCACGGCGCCCAGCAGGGGTTCGCGGAATACCCGGGGAAGTGCATCGTTCACGGCCGAGCACGCTACTCCTGGGCCGGAGCGGGCTGCACCGGGGGGTCGGGAGATCGACGCATGCCGTGGTCGCTCTGCGGTAGCGTGCGCGGACAGCCGGAGACAAGGGGGTGGCTCATGGCGCGCGTCGTCGTGGTCGGTGGCGGGATCGGGGGCCTGGCGGCGGGCCTGGTGCTGGCGCGGCGCGGGCACCGGGTGGCGGTGCTGGAGCGCGAGGCGCGGTGCGCCGGGAGCGAGTTGGACGCCGACTTCGCCGACTGGCACCGCCCCGGCGTGCCGCAGGCCGTCCAGCCGCACGTCCTGCTCGGCCCCGTCCGGGAGGTGCTGCGCGGCGCCGCTCCCGACGTGCTCGCTGCCATGCTCCGCCTGGGCGCACAGGAGCGCAACGAACTCGCCGACTTCGCACCGGACGAGCAACTGCCGGATGACGAGGGCCTGGTGACGATCCGGGCCCGCCGGATCGTGCTCGAGTCGGCCCTGGTGGCAGCCGTCCGCGCCGAGCCCGGGGTGGACTTCCGGCCGGGCACCGAGGTGACCGGGCTGCTCACCCGGCCCGGGCCCGTCCCCGTGGTGACCGGGGTCGCCACGGCGGCCGGGGCGCTCGACGCCGACCTGGTGGTCGATGCCGGGGGCCGCCGATCGCCCGTACCGGGGTGGCTGGCCGCCGCCGGGGCCCGGCCCGTCCTGGTGGAGACCCAGCGCACCGGCATCGCGTACTTCTGCCGCTGGTACCGGCGGCGGCCGGGGAACACGGCACCCGAACCGACCGGGCTCGGCAGCGCCGCACCGTTCGCCAACTGCCGGGTCTTCCCGGCCGACAACGGCCACTTCGCGGTGGCCCTGACGGTCTCCGTACAGGACCCGCTGCGGGCCAGGCTGCGCGAGCCGGCCGTGTTCGACCGGGTGGCCGCCGCGTTCCCCGGCGTCACGCCGTGGCTGGCGCTCGACCACGAGGCGGTCACCCCCGTGCACGTCATGGCCGGGATCGAGAACCGGTGGACCTCGCTGGTGGACGAGCACGGCCCGCAGGCCGCCGGCCTGCTCGCCCTCGGCGACTCGGCCGTGCACACCAACCCCACGCTCGGCCAGGGCATCCCGCTCGCCTTCCTGGCGGTCGAGTGGCTGGCCGGGCAGGACCTGGCCGACCAGGAACTGCCCGCCGCCTACCACCGCTGGCGGCTCGCCCGGCTGCGCCCCTGGTTCGACGCCCAGGTCGCGATGGACCAGGCCGGCCAGGAGGCCCTGCGCAGCGGCGTCGCGGGCGTGCCGAAGCCCCGCCCGAGCGGCGAGGCCCTGCTGCGGGCCGCCACCCTCCCGTGCGGCCGGGAGGAGTCGGCGGTGGCCCGCGTCCGGGCCCAGATCCGGCACTTCCGCCGCCCCGCCGCCGAACTGCTGGCCGACCCGGAGGTCCGCGACCGCGTCACCGCCTGGCTCCGCGCCAACCCCGCCTTCCAGGGCGGCCCAGCCGGACCGGACCGCGACCGCTTCGAAGCCCTGATCGACTCGTAGGATCCGGCGGTATGAAGCGAGTGCTGGTGACCGGCATGTCCGGGGTCGGGAAGTCCACGCTGCTGGCGGAGCTGGCCGCGCGCGGCTACGCCGCGGTGGAGACCGAGGACGGCGACTACCACGAGGTGGTCGACGGCGAGCGGCTCTGGCGCCGTGACCGGATCGAGGAGCTGCTGCGCAGCGCCCCCGAGCACGGAGTCCTCTTCGTGCAGGGCACCGTCCGCAACCAGGGGCTGTTCCGGCCGTGGTTCGACCATGTGGTGCTGCTCAGCGCTCCGGTGGAGGTCCTGGTCGATCGCCTGACCCGCCGGACCACCAACCCCTACGGCAAGGACCCGGCCGAACTCGCCGAGACGCTGGAGTACGTCGAGACGGTGGAGCCCCTGCTGCGCGCCTCGGCCACCCTGGAGGTGGTCACCACGGTGCCGGTGGCCCGGGTCGCCGACCTGGTACTGGCCCACATCGGGGTGCGCTCACTCGATCGGGTGAGCGGTGTTCGCGCCTGCTGACGATTTCCGGGCCTGCCGCCGAGGCTGGTCGGCATGGGAGATGCACGGGGCGGTAGGCCGGGGCGGACGCGGGTGCGGGGCCTGCGCGGGCTGGGGGAGTGGTGCGCGCGGCACTTCGCGGTGGTGGTGATCGCGTGGCTGGCCGGGCTCGGCGTGCTGCACGGGCTGCAGAACGCGGTGGGCGGCACGTACGTGGACGACTTCGAGCTGCCGGGTACGCAGTCGAGGACGGGGCAGGACCTGCTGGCCGCCGACGCACCGGCGGTGAGCGGGTTCGCCGCCCAGGTGGTGCTCAAGGACCAGGCCGGGCCGCTCACCGCCGTGCAGGCCCAGATCGACCAGGCGGTCGCCTCGCTCGGCAAGCTGGCCCACGTGACCTCGGCGAAGAGCCCGCTGCCCACCGCCCCCGGCCAGCCCTCGAGCTCCCTCTCGGCGGACGGCCGGACCGGCTACATCACCGTCCGCTTCGACGAGAACCCGACCTCCTTCGAGGACTCGTACGTCGGCCAGGTGGACGAGGCCGTCGCACCCGTACGGGAGGCGGGTGTGCAGGTCGAGTACGGCGGCTCGCTGGGTGAGCTGGCCCGGCCCGCGGCCACCGATCTCAAGAGCGAGGCGGTCGGCTTCGCGGTCGCCGTGGTGGTGCTGCTGATCGGCTTCGGCAGCCTGCTCGCCGCCGGGCTGCCGCTGGTGACGGCGCTGATCAGCGTGGTCGTCGGCCTGAGCTGCCTGTCCCTGCTGGCCAGTGCCTTCACCTTCGGGACGGTCGCGCCCACCCTGGCCACCATGATCGGGCTCGGCGTCGGCATCGACTACGCGCTCTTCCTGACGACCCGGCACCGCCAGCACCTGATGGACGGCCTGAGCCCGGTCCGCAGCGCCGGCCGGGCCACCACGACCAGCGGCCGTGCGGTCCTGGTCTCCGGCTGCACGGTCGTGGTCGCCCTCGCCGGGCTGTACGTCTCGCGGGTGCAGTTCATCGGCCGGCTCGGCGCCGCCGCGGCCGTGACCGTCGCGACCGCCGTGCTCGGCGCGCTCACCCTGGTGCCCGCGCTGCTCGGGGTGATCGGGCGCGGGATCGACCGGTTCCACCTCCGGCAGCCGATCGCGGAGGAGACCTCTGGCGAGGCGGGCCTGCTCGACCGCTACGCCCGGACGGTCGCCCGCCGCCCGTGGTGGTTCCTGCTGGCCGGGCTGGTGGTCATCGGGGTGCTCGCCGTCCCGCTGTTCTCCATCCGCCTCGGCCACATCGACGACGGCGCCGACCCCACCACCTTCACCGACCGCCGCGCCTACGACCTGATCGCCACCGGCTTCGGCCCCGGCGCCAACGGCCCGCTGACCGTCGTGGTGGACCAGTCCGCCGTCCCTCAGAACGAGCGGGCCGCCCTCGCGGCCAACCTCCAGCAGGCCCTGGCGAGTGTCCCGGGCGCGGCGAGCATCAGCGCGCCGCAGGCCACCGAGAACGGCGCGCTGCTCACCGCCACCGCCGTCTCCGCCGCCCGGCCGCAGGCCGAGCAGACCCAGCAGCTCTTCGACCACCTGAGCAAGGACGTGCTGCCCAAGGCCGTCGCGGGCACCGGTGCGAAGAGCTACCTCACCGGAAACACGGCCGCCCAGCTGGACTTCGTGGAGCTGATGGCCCGCCGGCTCCCGGTGATCATCGCGGTGGTGGTGGGGCTGGCGTTCCTGATCATCCTGGCGGTGTTCCGGGGTGTGCTGGTGGCCGTGAAGGCGGCCGTGCTCAACCTGCTCTCCATCTCGGCCTCCTACGGCGTCCTGGTCGCCGTCTTCCAGTGGGGCTGGGGCGGGCCGGAGTTGGGAGTGTCCGGCACGGTGCCGATCGAGAGCTACGCGCCGATGATCATGTTCGCGATCGTCTTCGGCCTGAGCATGGACTACGAAGTCTTCCTGCTCTCCCGGGTCCACGAATTCTGGCTGGCCAGCCGTCAGGGCCAGGAGAGCGTCGCCCACGGCCTGCGGATCACCGCCCGGGTCATCACCTGCGCGGCCCTCATCATGGTGAGCGTCTTCGCCGCGTTCATCCTCAGCCACGACATCGTGGTCAAGATGCTCGGCCTCGGCCTCGCCGCCAGCGTCCTGATCGACGCCACCGTGGTCCGGCTGCTCCTGGTGCCCGCCGTCATGGTCCTGCTCGGCCACCGCGCCTGGTGGACCCCGCGCTGGCTCGACCGCCTGCTGCCCCGGATCGACGCGGAGGGCGCGGGGGCGGCATAGCGGCTACGCCCCGGCGGCGCGGGACTCCCAGAGCACCTCCCAGACAAGTCCGCGTCGGCGCCGACGGGGGCGCAGCACCACGAGCCAGAGCCAGAGCAGCAGTGCGGGCAGGGCGAGGAGGAGCGCCACCATGTCCCCGAACCAGGCTCCGCCGCCGTCCAGCGGGTACACCCGGCCGTCCACCATGACCGCCTCGACCTCCTCTCCGACCTCGAACGCGTCGTCCGAGCGCAGCGCGACGCCGACCGCTCCCGGGTCGGTCCGGCCCCGCGCGGTGAAGGTGCCGCTGACCGAGCAGCCCAGGCCGCAGTGGTGGCCCGTGACACGGTAAGTCCCGGGCGTCCCACGGCCGCTGCCCACCTCGCTCGCCGGCCCGAGGTCCAGCGCGGCGCGGCCCGCCACGGCGGCCAGGAGCAGCAGGACGGCCGTGCAGAGCACCCGTCCGACGGCCCGGCGGGCGCGCCGGGAGCGGGTGGTACCGGGGGATGCCATGGATCTTCCTTGCTTTCGGGGGAGCCGGCTCAGGTCGCGGTCGGGAGGTGACGGGCCGCCGCGAGGCAGGCCAGGCGGCGCAGGCGGGCGTAGTAGCCGGCGCAGTACTGCTCGTTGATCAGGGGGAGGACTCGGTCGAGGTCGGCGATGCAGTCCCAGAGGGAGGAGAGGCCGGCCGCGTCGAGGCCGCCGTCCACTTCGCGCTGGACGAGGCCTGCGACGCCGGCGTCCAGGAGGATCAGTTCGACGCCGTCGAGGTCCACCCCGCGAAAGCTCTCGGGGAAGGGCGCGGCGCGGACCTGCTTCCACAGCAGGTCGAGACGGTCCGTCGGCCGGACGGCGGGGGTGAGCAGCGTGACGGCGTCGAAAACGGCCCGCACCAGCCGCAGACAGCCCATCGGAGGCAGTGCGCCGCTCGTCGCCCGGCCCGTTGCGATGCGCTCCCGTTGCGCCGCGGCGCGGTCGAGTTCGGCGGCGAGGTCGCCCGGGACGAGGCCGGACGTGACCGCGCGGCGGATCAGGTCGGGGAGCGTGCCGTCGGCGGACAGCCGTGCGGCCAGGGCGAGTTCGAGGGCGACCAGTGAGTGGGTGACGGCGACACCGGCGAACTCGTAGCGGAGCCAGGAGTGCCGGACGAGCTCGCGGGAGGTCTCCAGCGAGCTCATCACGGGCATCGACGCCTCGGCCGGGACCACCAGACCGGCCACCAGCTCGTCCATGTCGGCGAAGTCGAGGGCGAGGCCCCATGAGCGCGGGTCGTGCGATGGCAGTGTGGTCACGGGAGTCAGCGTACGGCGCTGCTTCGTGGCGGTGCGCCGCAGGACAACTGTGCGGTGGTGTTGACTTCTGGTGAACCCGGACCGGCGGGATTCGGACAGAGCTGGGAGCTCCGGGAGTGGCCCGGGGGTGAACGGCTCGGCGGCGGTGGGGGCATGCGTGGCGAGATCGGGGTGATCGGCCGAGGTCGTGGCGGACTGCCGGGGTGGGGTGGGGAGTTGGGGAGGTTACGGTTCCGGTTGGTGGCTGGAAAGTTGCACTTGGTGGGTTGTGTGCGGGCCCGTTAGTTTCTGGGTGCTCGGCCCGCAGGGGGTGCACGGCGACCGGCCGCTCTCCTGTGTGTGCTGTCCCCTCCGCCTACCGACAGGAGAACTGTTGTGAAGACTTCCGCGCTGCTCTCGGGCCGCTGGGCCCGGGCCGCGGTGGCCGTGGCCACCGTCGCGGTGTCCGCGCTGACCGCCACGGGCACCGCCGCCGCACAGTCGCCCGCCCACGCCCGGGTGCGGCCGAACATCGGGTGGGACGGGGTCTACGACCACATCGTCAACAACAACAGCGGGCTGTGCCTCGCGTTGCCGGGCGCCAGCACCGCGTACGGCGCCGGGGTGATCCAGTGGCCCTGCGGCTCGTGGACCGACCACTACTGGACCACGGACTACCAGTTCACCGAGAGCGGTTACTACTGGTACCACGTGGTGAACCGCAACAGCGGGCAGTGCCTGGCGCTGCCGGGCGCGAGCACGCAGGCCGGTGCCCAGCTGGTGCAGTGGCCGTGCGGCCAGTGGAAGGACCACTACTGGGCCTTCGAGCTCGACACCAACGGCCAGGTGCACATCGTGAACTACAACAGCCGCCAGTGCCTGGCCCTGCCGGGCGCCAGCACCCAGCCCGGCGCCCCGGTGATCCAGTGGCCCTGCGGCACCTGGGCCGACCACTACTGGCACTGACCGCCGGCGAGTCAGGGGGCGGGCTGATGTAGGGGAGGCGAGCCGATCCGGTGAAGGCTGCGGACACGGTCGAACGGGTGGTCCGGCTTCGTACGGTCATCGTCTAGGCTGGTAAAGCCGGAGCAAAGTGCCCGGCGGCCCGCCCGGCCGGTCACCCGACCGCCGGGGCGGACCCGCGACCTGAGGAGTGACACCTCCCCTCGATGGACGATCCATCCGGTAGTACCCGCGCCGTCTCGCATCCCCACGGCGGGCTCGCCCCAGGCGAACTCCCCGGCCACGGAAGGCAGGCGGCCCTGTGACCACCGCCTGGTTGCTGCTCCTCGCGGCCGTGCTGCTCATCCTCGCCAACGGCCTGTTCGTGGCGGCCGAGTTCGCCCTGGTGACCGTCGACCGCGGCAGCGTCGAGCGCGCCGCCGCCTCCGGTGACCGCAAGGCCGCGAGTGTGCGCAAGGCACTGCGGCAGCTCTCCTTCCAGCTCTCCGGCGCCCAGCTCGGCATCACCGTCACCTCCCTGGTGGTCGGCATGCTCGCCGAGCCCGCCCTCTCGGTGCTGCTCGGCCCGCTGCTGACCGGCGTCGGCGTGCCCGAGTCGGCGGCCACCGGCGTGGCCGTGGTCGTCGGCATGGTGCTCGCCACCGTGGTGCAGATGGTGATCGGCGAGCTCGTCCCCAAGAACTGGGCGATCTCCCGCCCGCTGCAGGTCGCCCGCGCCGTGGTCGGCCCGCAGCGGCTGTTCTCCGCCGCCTGCCGCCCGCTGATCACCTTCCTCAACGGCGCCGCCGACCGGATCGTCCGGGCGCTCGGCATGGAGCCCGCCGAGGAGCTCGACCACGCCCGCACCCCCGCCGAACTGGTCTCGCTGGCCCGCCACTCGGCCAGGGCGGGCGCGATAGACGAGGAGTCGGCGACCCTGTTCGTCCGCACCCTGGGCCTGGGCGAGCTGACCGCCGAGAGCGTGATGACCCCCCGGGTGGACGTGGCCGCGCTGCAGCGCGACGCCAGCGCCGCCGACGTGCTCAACCTCTGCCGGGCCACCGGTCTGAGCCGCTTCCCGGTGTACGGCCACAGCCTGGACGAGGTCAGCGGCACCGTCACCCTCAAGGACGCCCTCGCCGTCCCGGCCGGGCGCCGCACCCACGTCCGGGTCGCCGAGCTGGCCACCGCGCCGCTCCTGGTGCCCGAGACGCTGCCCGCCGAGCGGCTGCTCGAACAGCTGCGCCGCGAGCAGCCGATGGCCATCGTGGTGGACGAGTACGGCGGCACCGCCGGGGTCGCCACCCTGGAGGACATCGTCGAAGAGATCGTCGGCGAGGTGCAGGACGAGCACGACCCGGCCGACGCCCCCGAGCTTCGCCGCCTCGCCCCGCAGGACGGCCTGCCGGTCTGGGAGGCCGACGGCCGGGCCCGGACCGACCAGCTGGAGGCCATCGGGCTGCACACCCCCGAGGGCCCGTACGAGACGCTCGGCGGGCTGCTAGCCGACCTGCTCGGCAAGATCCCCGAGCGCGGCGAGCAGGCCCACCTGCCCGGCTGGCGGTTCACCGTGCTGGCCGTCGAGCGCCACCGCACCAGCCGGGTGGAGATCCGGCGCACCCCGGACGACGAGGACGAAGCCCGATGACCGCCGCCTTCCAGCTCGCGGCCTCGCTGCTGCTCCTGCTGGGCAACGCCTTCTTCGTCGGCGCCGAGTTCGCCGTGATCTCGGTGCGGCGCAGCCAGATCGAGCCGCTCGCCGAGGCAGGCAACCGCCGCGCCCGCACCGTGCTGCACGCCCTCGCCAACGTCTCCGCCATGCTCGCCGCCGCACAGCTCGGCATCACCGTCTGCTCCCTGCTGCTCGGCGCGCTGGCCGAGCCGACCATCGCGCACCTGCTCGAGGGGCCGTTCCACGCGCTCGGCCTGCCGGACGGGCTGATCCACCCGCTGGGGTACGCGCTGGCGCTGGGCCTGGTGGTCTTCCTGCACATGGTGATCGGCGAGATGGTGCCCAAGAACATCGCGCTGGCGGGCCCCGAGAAGGCCGCGCTCTGGCTCGGCCCGCCGCTGGACCGGCTGGCCCGGCTGCTCGCCCCCGTCATCCGGGGCCTGAACGCCTTCGCCAACGGCGTCCTGAAGCTCTTCCGGGTCGAGCCCAAGGACGAGGTCGAGTCGGTCTTCACCACCGAGCAGCTGCTGCACCTGCTGAGCGACTCGCACGAGGCGGGGCTGCTGGACGAGCAGCGGCAGGAGCGGCTGGAGGACGCCCTCGAGCTCGGCCACCGGCCGGTGACGGACGTCCTGCTGGAGCCGGCGCAGCTGGTGACGGTGGGGGCCGGCGCGACCGCCCGCGAGGTCGAGCGGCTGGCCGTACGGACGGGCTTCTCGCGGTTCCCGCTGCTGGACGGGAGCGGCGCCGTGCTCGGGTACCTGCATGTCAAGGACACGCTGGAGGCGGAGGACCTCGACGCGCCGATGCCGGAGCGCCTGCGGCGGCCGGTCACCGTCCTGCGCGGGTCGATGCCGCTGGACGACGCACTCGCCGCGATGCGGCGCACGGCCTCCCACCTGGCCGTGGTCACCGGCCCCGACGGCGCCCAGCTCGGCGTCGTCACCCTGGAGGACGTCCTGGAGGAACTGGTCGGCGAGATGCACGACCCCGACCACCGGGTGACGGGCCGCGCGTAGGGGGGCAAACCCCCCAGGGGCGCGGGGAGCTGCGCGAGGTCGGAAGAAGCCTGACCTGCCAGCTTCCGCAGGGATCCAGTTGCACTGTCTGGGGCGCGGGGAACTGCGCGATGCGGTAGGCGACAGGCCGTGCATGGCCGGCAGCGCCTTCGCCGAGGCGCTCCCGTGGCTCGCCGCCCAGCTCGGCACGCCGGGCCCGCACCAGCAGGGTCAGGACCTGCCGAGCCGGACGTAGGTGATCACCAGCTGGACGCCGAGCGAGAGCACCACGGCGGGGATGACCGGCCAGGGGGTCAGCCCGGTCACCGTGAACGGGATCAGGACGGCGAGGGCGATGAGCAGGGTCGGCAGGGTGCCGACGGCCGAGATGCGGAGCTTGGTGCGGGCGTTCATCAGGAGTGGTCCTTCCGGCGGGCTTCGTCCAGGTAGGTGCTGAGGTCCCGCCACTCGTCGGCGGGCGCCTCGGGGTGGCCGGAGAGCGCGGCCGGCTCGGCCTGCCAGGCCGCGCGGACGGCGCCGGAGAGGGCGGTGTCCCCGCCGCTGAAGAGGGCGGACAGCTCGTCCATCCGTTTCACCAGCCGCCGGACCTCCGGCGCGGTGGGGGCGGCCCCGGCCGTGCGCAGGGCCTCGGCCCGGCGGTAGAGCTCGGGCCACTCCACCTCGAGCAGGTAGTGGGTGGCCGGGCCGACCGAGGCCGCCCGCTCGCGCAGGGCCGCGATCTGGTCGTCGTCCAGGTGGCGGCGGAGCGCCTCGAGATCGGCGGGCCCGGCGCTGTTCATGGACTGCAGGACGTCGAGCAGCGCGTCGATCCCGGGCGAGCGCTGCTGCAGCAGCTCCCCGTGGACATGGGTGAGCCGGGACCGCAGGGCGGTCAGCTCGGCGATCGAGCGCTCGACCCCGGCCACGTGCTCGCGCACCAGCCGGACGGGGTCGACGCCGACGTCCAGGCAGGTGGTGATGGACTCCAGGCCGAGGCCGAGCCGTCGCAGCGCGAGCACCTGGTAGAGCCGGACGACGTCCGCCTCGCTGTACTCGCGGTGCCCCGCCGGGGTGCGGCGGGAGGGGCTGAGCAGCCCGAGCTGGTCCCAGTGGTGCAGGGTGCGCACGGTGAGGCCGGCAGCCTCGGCGAGCGCACCCACCTTCCAGGTCTGTTCGAAGGTCATGACCATACTCTGCAACCTGACGTCGCGTGAGGTGCAAGCCGGTGGGCTCAGGACCTGCCGTCGATCAGCTCCCCGTAGGCCTGCACCAGGTCGGGCAGCCGCAGGGTGGCCAGGTCCTCCCGGGTCGGCAGCTCGCGCAGGGTGGACAGGCGCAGATCGCGGTAGGCGCAGGACTTCTCGTACAGGGTGCGGATGAAGCGCCCGTTGCCGAGGTCGTCGATCCAGCCCTCGCCGACCACGTGGCCGCAGATGCTGGCCAGCTCCTCGCTCGCGTCGGTGTCCCACTCGTCCCCGCTGACCGCCGCCAGCGAGCGGCCGATCGCGGTCAGCTCCGGCGGGCGGTAGCTGGGGAAGTCGACCCGGGTGGTGAAGCGGGAGTTCAGGCCGGGGTTGGTGGCGAGCAGGCGGTTCATCCCCTCCGGGTAGCCGGCCAGGATCACCACCAGCCGGTCGCGGTTGTCCTCGGCCCGCTTGAGCAGCACCTGCAGGGCCTCGTCCCCGTACGCGTCGCCCTTGCTGTAGCCCGAGTTGGAGAGGCTGTACGCCTCGTCGATGAAGAGCACGCCGTCCAGCGCGGAGTCGATCAGCTCGTTCGCCTTGACGGCCGTCTGGCCGAGGAACTCGCCGACCAGGTCAGCCCGTTGGGCCTCCACCAAGTGGTCGCCGGAGAGCAGCCCGAGGGCGTGGAACACCTGCCCGAGGATGCGGGCCACCGTGGTCTTGCCGGTGCCCGAGGGGCCGGAGAAGACGAAGTGCCGCTTGGGCGGCTGCACCGGCAGGCCCTGGTCGGCCCGCAGCCGGGACATCCTCAACTGCGCCGACAGCGCCCGGACCTGGCGCTTCACCGGGTCGAGCCCGACCATCTGCTCCAGCGCCGCGAGCGCCGCCGCCAGCCCCTCGCCGCCCTGCACCGCCCCGGCCACCGCCGGCCGGTCGGGCGCCGCGGCCGCCGCCTCGGCGGCCCGCAGCACCGCCCCCGGCGTCGGGCCGGCCTCGGCCGCGCGCTCCGGCGCCCCCTGCGGCTCGGCCGGCGCCTCCGCCCGCGGATCCTCCGCAGGCTCGGCGTACTCCGGCTGGTAGCCGAACTCCCCGTCGAACCCCGGTTCGAGACCGGTGAGTTCGGCCGACGGGGTGTCCTCCTCGGCGAACAGCTGACCGTCCTCGGTGGAGATCGCCGCCAGCCGGGCGGCGGTGTCCATGAAGGCCGGATCCGCCCGGTGCACCGCCCGGTACAGCGGCAGCGCGGCCGCGCTGCGCCCGGCCCCCTCGTACGCCCGGGCGAGCCAGTAGCGCAGCTCCTTGCGCTGCGGCTGCTCGGAGCGGCAGCGGGCCAGCGAGGCGGCCAGCGGGCGCTGCGCCTGGGCGCACATGTCGAGCCGGACCCGGGCCATGCCGCCGAACAGGCCCGCCTCGATGCCGAGCAGCGGGTCGTCCAGGAGCCGGTCGGTGTCCCGGATCAGCTGCTCCCAGTCCTTGAGCAGGTAGGAGCGGCAGGCGTGCAGGAAGCGCACCGAGGAGTCCTCGTCCACCGGCGGGCAGGAGGCCAACGCGGCGTCCAGCTCGGTGAGATGGCGCCCGTCCAGCCAGTGCGAGGCGTGCGCCAGGGTCAAGTCCCGGGCGTCCTCCAGGACGGGCTGCACCCACCAGCCCAGCCAGTACCACGAGCTGAGCGGGCGGCGGTGCCGCTCCCGCTGCTCGCCGAAGCGGTCCCGGTGCCGGTGCATCGCCAGCAGCGCGCCCGAGGTGTCGCAGCGCAGCGCGTGCAGGCCGAGCCAGGCATCGGCCATCCCCGGGTCGAGCCGTACGGCCGCCCGGAACTCCTCCTCGGCACGCGCGTACGCCCCCGCGGCGTAGGCGTCCATCGCCCGCAGCCAGGCCCGGTCGGCGAGTCTGTTCGCCCCGGACGTCCCTGAACTCTCCATCGACAACTCACGCCCCCCGGTGTGCGTTACGAGGGCCGGTGCCAGGCGTGGCCAGTGCCGGACCCGCGACGCCTTGAGACGCGGCCGCGCCCGTCATGACGAATCGTACCGGCGAAGCTCTGATCCGGAAGGGTGCCGCGCAGGCCCAAATCTCGGTGGATAACGGGTCGTTGGGGGCCAAGCGGTCTCCCTGGCAGCTCGCTGATCGTGCGCTGATCGTTCGCTGGCCGTTCACTGGGAAACGGCCGGAGACAGAAGCGGCGCCCTCGGCCCACGGGGGAAGGGGCCGAGAGCGCCGCAGCTCTTAAGTTGCGAGATAAACAAAACTCGCCACGGGGAGAACATATTTCCGCCTCGGGCGGTGGTCAAGGGTTGAGGGCGTCAGTTGAACGCCTGATCCTCGAGCGGGCGGCCGGTGCGGCCGTCGACCAGCAGGCCCGCGTACGGGCGGCTCGGGTCGGCGGCGAAGTGGGCCGCCTCGGCCCGGGCCCAGCCCGCCCAGAACTCGGCCAGCTCCGGCCCGTCCCGCAGCTCGCCCCGGGCCCGGGCCTCGGGGGCGGGCAGCTCCATCCAGACCAGCTCCGCCAGCCACGGCCGCACCTCGCGCCGCCCGGCGCCGACCCCCTCCACCAGCACCACCTCGGCCGCCGGGATCTCCTGCACGGCCTCGAAGCGGCACAGCGTCCAGTCGTAGACCCGGTGCCGGGCCGCGACACCCCCGGCCAGCGGCTCCAGGACCTGCTCGCGCAGCCGGCCGACCCACTCGAAGGGCTCGGCATGGGTGGCCAGGTCGTCCAGGTGCACCACCGGCGCCCCGCCCAGGGCCTCGGCGAGGCGGCCCGCGAAGGTGGTCTTCCCCGACCCCGCGTGCCCGTCCACCGCGACCAGCCGCACCGGACCGCAGGAGGGAGCCAGCGCCCGCAGGCGGGCGGCGAGGGGGAGCAGATCGGGGGCCGGCATGGGGCCCAGCCTAGGGGGTCGGGGACGGGTCTCCAGGGGCGGCCACCTGCGAAGGTATGCCCCGGGGCCGTGACGACGGCCGCCTGATCGGGCATACTCGCTTCGCCACGTCTGTGAACGGCCGTTCACCGCAACCCGGTGCCGGTCGGGCGATTCCGCCGCGCCGCGTCCGCCCACCCCGGCGCGCGGTGCCCGATCGAGGAGGCCCCGCCCTCATGAGCCCCGCCCCTGCCAAGCCTGTCGACCGCCAGCTGCCCAGTGACGAGGCCCGCGAACTGCTCGGCCTCACCCGTGACCTCGTCCAGCGCGAGCTCACCCCCCGCGCCGCCGAGGACGAGGCCGCCGGCCGCTTCCCCCGCGAGGTCTTCCGCACCCTGGGCGAGGCCGGCCTGCTCTCCCTCCCGTACGGCGAGCAGTACGGCGGCGGCGACCAGCCGTACGAGGTCTACCTGCAGGTCCTCGAGGAGCTGGCCGCCGGCTGGCTGGCCGTCGGCCTCGGGGTGAGCGTGCACACCCTCTCCTGCCACGCCCTGGCCACCTTCGGCACCGACGAGCAGCGCGAGCGCTGGCTGCCGGGCATGCTGGGCGGCGAGCAGCTGGGCGCCTACTGCCTCTCCGAGCCGCAGTCCGGCTCCGACGCCGCCGCGCTGCGCACCCGCGCCGAGCTGGACGGCGAGGACTACGTGATCAGCGGCACCAAGGCGTGGATCACCCACGGCGGGCACGCGGACTTCTACAGCTCGATGGTGCGCACCAGCGACGACGGCGCGCGGGGCATCAGCTGCCTGCTCGTCCCGGCCGGGGCCGAGGGCTTCTCGGCGGCGCCGCCGGAGCACAAGATGGGCATGACCTCCTCGCCGACGGCGCAGCTGCACTTCGACGGCGTGCGGGTCGGGCGCGAGCGGCTGGTCGGGGAGGAGGGCCAGGGCTTCCAGATCGCGCTCTCGGCGCTGGACTCCGGGCGGCTGGGTATCGCGGCCTGTGCGATCGGTGTGGCGCAGGCCGCCCTCGACCTCGCGGTCGACTACGCGGGCACCCGCCAGCAGTTCGGCCGGCGGATCGCCGACTTCCAGGGCCTGTCCTTCATGCTCGCCGACATGGCCACCCAGATCGAGGCCGGCCGCTCGCTCTACCTCGCGGCCGCCCGCCGCCGCGACGCCGGGCTCTCCTTCTCGAAGGAGGCCGCGATGGCGAAGCTGTTCTGCACCGACGCCGCGATGAAGGTCACCACCGACGCCGTCCAGGTCCTCGGCGGCTACGGCTACACCCAGGACTACCCGGCCGAGCGCTACATGCGCGAGGCCAAGGTCCTCCAGATCGTCGAGGGCACCAACCAGATCCAGCGCCTGGTGATCGGCCGCCACCTGACGGGCAAGTGAGCCACTGAAGGGGCGCGAGGAACTGCGCGAGTGCGGAAGATGACGGCCTGTCGCCTTCCGCAGCGCGCAGTTCCTCGCGCCCTGTTGTTGCTGAGGCCCCGAGCCCCTTCAGGTGGTGCAAGTCCCCTGGAGCGGAGCTCAGGCCGCGTGCGAGAACGGCTGGGTGCGCCAGTCGAGCTGTGCGGGGAGGGTGAGGAGCGCCGCGGGGCAGTTCGGGCCGGCGGGCTCGTCGCACTCGCTCAGGTCGTCCGTGAACTCCCCCGAGCCCGGGCAGACGGCAGTGGCGAACGGGTGCCAGGCGGTCGGCACGGCGGCGTGCTGCGGCAGCCGCTCCTCGTCCCCGACGAGCGCGATCGGCCGGTCGCAGGCCGGGCAGTGCACTCGGACGATCTCCCAGTTCTCCACCTCGCCCGGGTCCACCCCGGGAAACTCGACGGCGTCGAGCAGTGCATCCTCCGCGCCGCGGGCGCGCTGGTCAGTGGCAGGCATCTGATCCCCCTCGGATCGGGCCGCATCCCTCCGGAGGCGGCCATCACCAGCACTTCCCGCCGACGGACCGTCATAATCCTGCGGCGAGCCGCACGCCGATGCATCCGGTGTGTCCTTGGCCACATTCATCCGGCACATGCCAATGGCGTGCGCCGGGTGTGCGACTCTGCGCCCCGGAGGGGGCGGTCGGCAAGGGGGCGCCCGGGGCAGTAGGTTTGCGCCTTGTGGAGGATCTAGACCAGCGCATCGTCCAGCTGCTTCTCGAAGACGGCCGGATGAGCTACACGGACCTGGGCAAGGCCACCGGCCTGTCCACCTCGGCGGTGCACCAGCGGGTGCGCCGCCTCGAACAACGCGGGGTGATCCGTGGCTACACCGCCATCATCGACCCGGACGCGGTCGATCTGGCGCTGACCGCGTTCATCTCGGTCAAGCCCTTCGACCCGAGCGCCCCGGACGACACGCCCGAGCGCCTGGCCGGGCTGCCGGAGATCGAGGCCTGCCACAGCGTCGCGGGCGAGGAGAACTACATCCTCAAGGTCCGGGTCCCCGCCCCCGGTGACCTGGAGGACCTGCTGGCCCGGATCCGCTCTGCCGCCGGCGTCTCCACCCGCACCACCGTGGTGCTCTCCACCCCGTACGAGGCCCGCCCCCCGAAGCTCTAGCACCCCGCAGGGGGGTGCAGACTTGCTCCCATGACCGAACGCACCAACCGCACCGTGCTGCTGCGCGGCGGCAACGTCCACAGCCCCGCCGACCCCTTCGCCACCGCGATGCTGGTGGAGGGGGAGCAGATCGCCTGGGTCGGCAGCGACGGCGCCGCCGAGTCGTATGCGGCGACCGCCGACGAGGTGGTGGAGCTGGACGGTGCGCTGGTCACCCCCGCGTTCGTGGACGCCCACGTGCACGCGACCTCGGCCGGTCTGGCGCTCACCGGCCTCGACCTGACGGACTCGCCCTCGCTGGCCGAGGCGCTGGAGCGGATCGCCGCCTTCGCCGCCGCCGGCGAGGGCGTGCTGATCGGGCACGGCTGGGACGAGACCAAATGGCCCGAGGGCCGCCCGCCGACCCGCGCCGAGCTGGACGAGGCCTGCGCAGGCGCAGCCCTCTACCTCTCCCGCACCGACGTGCACTCCGCGCTGGCCTCCACGGCCCTGCGCACCCTCACCGAGGGCCTGACCGAGCTGCCCGGCCACGACCAGGACGCCCCCCTCACCAAGGACGCCCACCACGCCGTCCGGCAGGCCGCCCTGGCCCATCTGACCCCGGCCCAGCGCCGCGCCGCCCAGCTGGCCACGCTGCGCCGAGCAGCCGAGCTCGGCATCGGCGCCCTGCACGAGTGCGCCGGCCCGGAGATCTCCTCCGAGCAGGACCTCGCGGACCTGCTGGCGCTGGCCGCCGAGACCGACGGCCCCGAGGTGTTCGGCTACTGGGGCGAGCTCGCCTCGCGCGGCGGCGTCGAGACCGCCCAGCGCCTGGGCGCCGTCGGCGCGGGCGGCGACCTCTTCGTGGACGGCGCGCTGGGCTCGCACACCGCCTGCCTGCACACCGCGTACGACGATGCCGAGCACACCGGCACCGCCTACCTGAGCGCCGAGCAGGTCGCCGACCACGTCACCGCCTGCACCGAGGCGGGCCTGCAGGCCGGCTTCCACGCGATCGGGGACGCCGCGCTCACCGCCGTCGTCGAGGGCGTCCGCACCGCCGCCGACCGGCTCGGGCTCGCCCGGGTCAAGGCCCTGCGGCACCGCGTGGAGCACGCGGAGGCCCTGGACGACAAGGCCGTGGCCGCCTTCGCCGAGCTCGGGCTGACCGCCTCGGTGCAGCCGGCCTTCGACGCGGCCTGGGGCGGGCCGGAGGGGATGTACGTCCAGCGGCTCGGCGCGGAGCGCGCGGCCGGGCTGAACCCGTTCGCCGCGATGCTGCGGGCGGGCGTGCCGCTGGCCTTCGGCTCGGACGCTCCGGTCACCGCGCTCGATCCGTGGGGGAGTGTGCGGGCCGCCGCGTTCCACCGGACGCTGGAGCACCGGATCTCGGTCCGCGCCGCGTTCGCCGCCCACACCCGGGGCGGCTGGCGGGCGATCGGGCGGGACCAGGACGGCGTGCTGGTGCCCGGCGCCGTCGCCAGCTACGCGATCTGGGCCGCCGACGACCTCGTGGTCCAGGCCCCCGACTCCCGCGTGGCGGGCTGGTCCACCGACCCCCGCTCCGGCACCCCGGGCCTCCCCGACCTCACCCCGGGCGAGCCGCTCCCGGTCTGCCTGCGCACCGTCGTCCGGGGCCGGGCAGTCTTCGAGCGCTGAGAACCCTCCAGGGGCCCCGTGCCCCCGAACGGATAGTGCAAGCAGTCCGCCGTGCGTCGCTGCGGCGCCGTGCTTGGTCGGCCGCGCCGTTCCTCGCACCCCCGAGCGGGGATGGTGCAGCTGCCGGTGGATTTGGTCCGTGCTGTACGGTTCGCTGATGCAGCAAGAATCCGTTCCCAGCAGCCGTCTCGCCCGGATACGGGCGGGTCTGCCGAGGACCGCGCTGGCGGTCGTCGGCGGGCTTCTGCTGGCGCTCTCGTTCCCGCCGTTCGATCTGTGGCCGCTGTCGGTGGTCGGGGTCGGGCTGCTGTCGGTGCTGACGCGGGGGCGGACGGCCCGGCAGGGGGCGTGGACGGGATTCGTGTTCGGGTTCCCCTTCTTCCTGCTGCTGCTCGACTGGCTCCGGGTGATCGGTCTGGACGCCACCGTCGGGCTGTCCGCGATCGAGGCGCTGTTCGTCTCGCTGATGGGCGCGGGCCTGGCGGTGAGCTCCCGGCTGCGGGCCTGGCCGCTCTGGGCGGCCTGCCTGTGGGTGGCCCAGGAGTGGGCCCGGGACAGGCTGCCGTTCGGCGGCTTCCCGTGGGGCCGGCTGGCCTTCGCCAACACCGCGAGCCCCTTCACACCGCTGGCGGCGCTCGGCGGCGCCCCGCTGGTGACCTTCGCCGTGGCGCTCTCCGGCGCCCTGCTGGCCTGGGCCGTGCTGAACTTCCGCACGAGCACCCGGGCCACCGCCCTGGCCGGCGCCGGAGCCGCCGCCGCCGTCCTCGCGGGCTATGCGGTGCCCGTCCCGACCAAGGCCGACGACACCGTCAAGGTCGCCCTGGTGCAGGGCAACGTCGCACAGCCCGGGATGGACTTCCTCGGCCGCCCGATGATGGTGCTGAACAACCACGCGGCCGCGACCGAGCAGCTGGCCAAGGACGTGGCCGCCGGCAAGGCGCCGCGCCCGGACGTGGTGATCTGGCCGGAGAACTCCTCCGACCTCAACCCCTTCCTGGACCCGGTGGCCAAGGACCGGATCGACCAGGCCGTCCGCACCGTCGGCGTGCCGACCCTGGTCGGCGCCCTGGTCGACGGGCCGGACAACCAGCACGTGCAGAACGAGGGCATCGTGTGGGACCCGGTGACCGGCCCCGGCGCCTCGTACACCAAGCAGCACCCGGTGCCGTTCGGCGAGTACGTGCCGTTCCGTGCCGAGCTGTCCAAGGTGATCACCCGGCTGCAGCGGGTCGCCCGCGACTTCTACCCGGGCAAGGGCAACGGCGTGATGCAGCTCGGCCCGGCCCGGATCGGGGACGTGATCTGCTTCGAGGTGGCGTACGACGAGATCGTGCGAGACACCGTCAACCAGGGCGGCCGGGTGCTGGTGGTGCAGACCAACAACGCCACGTACGCCGAGAGCGGCCAGCCCGAGCAGCAGCTGGCGATGTCGCGCCTGCGGGCGGTGGAGCACGGCCGCGCCGTCCTGATCGCCGCCACCAGCGGAATCAGTGCAGTGATCGAGCCCGACGGCACCGTCTCGCAGCGCACCAAGGAGCTGACCGCCGCCGAGCTGAGCGCCACCGTGGCGCTGCGGGACGGCAGGACGGTGGCCGACCGCGTCGGCGCCGCGCCCGAGTGGGCGCTCGCGCTGGGCGGACTGCTCGCCGCGGGGGCGGGTGTGCTGGCAGGGCGCCGCAGCCGCCGCAAGCCCGAGGCCGCCGAGGCTGACGGAACACCGGCCGAGGCCGGGTCGTTGACCTCAGTGGTGCCTTAACCGGCCCGGATCGGCCGGGCGGGAGCACCGCGTTGGAGTGATTCCTATCGTGACCCAGCACGCCACCCCGGCCCCCACTGCCCCGCGCAGCCGCCTGCGGCGGCTGCTGCCCCTGCTGTTCACCGCCTGGCTGGTGCTGGAGATCTGGCTGCTCACCGTGGTGGCCGGGTGGATCGGCGGGTTCGCCGTCCTGCTCCTGCTGATCGCCGGGGTCGCGGTCGGCGGCTCGCTGATCAAGCGGGCCGGGGCGCGGGCCTTCTCGGCCGCGCTCGCGCAGACCAGGGACCCGCAGTCGCAGCAGCCGCAGACCGGTACCAGCATGACCGTGCTGGCCGGGGCGCTGCTGATCCTGCCCGGCTTCCTCTCCGACCTGCTCGGCCTGACCCTGCTGTTCCCGCCGACCCGCGCGCTCTGGCGCGCCCTGGGGCGGCGGCTGACGGCCACCGCGCTGCGCTCGGCCGCCCCGGCGGGTGCGGCGCCGTTCGCGGACGCCGTGCGGCTGCAGGAGCAGCTGCGGATCCACCGGCCGGACGGCAAGGTGATCCAGGGCGAGGTCGTGGAGCCGGACGGCGAGAAGTAGTAAGGGGCGGGTACGCCGAAGGGGCCCCGGGCGGTTGCCCGGGGCCCCTTCGGCGCTACTTCCGCGTCAGGCGCTCTTGCGAGTGTCCCGCGGGTGAACCGCGAGGTTCATCCCGCCGGAGCGCAGGACGGCCAGCCGCTCGGCCAGCACCTCCTCCAGCTCCTCACGCGTACGGCGCTCCATCAGCATGTCCCAATGGGTGCGCGTGGGCTTGGTCTTCTTCTCCTCCGGCTCGTCGCCGTCGAGAAGCATGGCTTCCTGTCCGCAGAAACGGCACTCCCAGGCCGAGGGAATCTCCGCCTCGACGGAGAAGGGCACCTCGAACCGGTGTCCGTTCTGACATGCGTACTCAACGGTCTGGCGGGGAGCCAGATCGATTCCACGGTCGGTCTCGTAGCTAGTGGCCCCGAGTCGCGTGCCGCGGAGAGCTCGCTCGCTCATGAATCGTGCCTCCCGGGCTTATGGCCCACAGGACTAGTGGTCGCTGTCATCGTCGTTCGGTCAACGCTCGGCCTCCGACGAAGATTCCCGTCCCGGGATATGCGTCGCCTGTCGTGCCGCCCCTGTTTGTACCCACCGTCGCCCGATTTGTCACATCTGAGCGTAATTATCACCCTGAGTATCACAAATTATGCACACGGTGATCGGAATCCGGTCGGTGGCGCCCCAGCTTATCGGCGCGAGCCGCCGCCGTGCGCCGTCTTGTCGAGCCGGACGCCGGGTTCGAGCTGGACGGTCGCGGTCGGGGCGGGTGCCTCCTCGCGGGTATCGCGGTGCGGGAGGAGGGCGATCACGGCGTCCCGGTCGGCGGCCGGGGCCTCGTCGTCCAGCGGATCGGCCGTGATCGGCACCTGGAGACGGACCGGAGCCGCGGTGCCCAGGCGGGCGTAGCCGCGGCCGGGCGGGGTGTGGGAGGCCGGGCAGATGTCCAGCGGGGCACCGAGCGCCTCCTGGGCGAGCTCGGGGTGGACGGGGCCGAGCACGACCCGGGCCCGGGTGGTGGCGCGCACCCCGGGAGAGACGCGGTCCCGGGCGTCGATGTCCTCGGCGACCACCACGGTGACCCGGGCGGCCCGGCCGTGCCGCAGCGGCACCTCGAGCAGGTCCTGCGGGTCGGGGCGGCCCTCGGCGTGGGCCAGCTCGCTGAGCTCGGTCGGGTGGTCGAGCAGCAGCCAGAGCGGCCGGGTGACGTCGGCCGGGGCGGGCACCCCGTACTGGCGGGAGGCGTTCAGGGCCGAGATCCGCCGCTCGGTCTCCTTGGCCACCCAGTCCAGCGCCGCCAGCGCGCCGTGCAGGCTGGTCTCCACGGTGTGCACCCCGGGCCGGTTGACCAGGCAGGCGTGCTCGCCGGTGCCGGCGCCGTCGATCACCACCAGGTCGCCGTGCGGCAGGGCCTGGAGGGCGATCGAGCGGACCAGCGAGGAGGTGCCGTAGCCGGTCACACCGAAGGCGAGCAGGTGCGGCTCGGCGGCGCGGGCGCCGGTGCGCCAGACCACCGGGGGCTGCTGCTGGGTGGCGCCGGCCTGGGTCACCGGAATGGTCAGGCTGCTGCCCTGGACGTCGGTGAAGCCGAGCACGATCTCGCCGGGTGCGGTGACGAAGACCTGGGCGGGGATGTCGGCGGGCAGCGGGGCGAGGGCGGTGACCCGCAGCCTGTTGGACTCCTCGTCCCAGTCGAAGCGGTACTCCCGCGAGCGGCCTGCCTTGCTCTGCAGCACCTGCTCGATCCGGGCCCGGGCGCCCGGCTCGGTGTCGGTGAAGGAGAGCGGGTAGCGCAGCTCCAGGCTGGTCAGCCGCCCGTCCTCGTCGAAGGCCCAGGAGTCGAAGGCGTCCTTGAACCCGCCCTCGCCGTGGTAGAGCGGCGTGAGGTCGTCGAAGCCGCCCAGGTAGGGGGTGAGGGCGGCGTAGAGCGCGGTGAGCTTGGTGCCCGCCACGTCCGGGGCGGGGGGCGGGGCGGCCTTGGGCTGGCGGCCCGCCCAGGCGGCACTGGCCATCAGGGCGACCAGGGCGAACAGCGGGCCGTGCGGCAGCAGGAAGATGCCGAGCAGTGCGGCCGCGACCAGGAACAGGGCCGGGCCCCGCCGCTCCTTGGGGGTGGCGGCCCAGCGGCCCTTGGTCCAGTCGGCGTGGCTGCGCAGGCCCCGGCCCATCAGGGTGAGCGGCGCGAACATGTCGGCAGCGTGGTCGCCCGCGGTGCGGGCGAAGTCGCGGCCCCTGGTCAGCTGGCGGTTGAGGGACATTCCGGAGGTCTCCCCGACGGTGGGATGGGTGACGGCAGGAGCGGGATGGCAGCGGGCCCGGGGCGGTAGGGGTCCGCACCCGGGCCGGAAGGACGAGGAGCGCGGCTCAGAACTTCAGGCCGCCGAGCAGGCTCGCCAGGCTCGCGCCGCCCGCCTGGATGCTGGGCGCGATGGACGAACCCGCGATGTAGAAGCCGAGCAGGGCGCAGACGATCGCATGCGAGGGCTTGAGGCCGTCCCGTCGGAAGAACAGGAATGTGATGGTGCCGAACAGGACGATGCCGGAGATGGAGAGGATCACGCGTCTGCTCCTCGGGGAGGGGGGACAGGGACGTAGGGGAAAAGAGTGTTACCGAAAGTGTCCCAATCGTGACAAAAAGTAATAGATGATGGAATGTGGCAAACGGGTGTTTCTGGGCGGAAGGATTGGCTCGGCCGTACACGCGCGAAGTCCGGCCCCGAGAAATTCGCCCGAACGGATGCGTTACCACCTGACGGGCGTGTCGTCCGCTACGGTGCATACCGCAGTGACACACACCGAATGGGAGGGCCTGTTCCATGACCGACTCCGCCTCGTCCGGCTCCGCCGCTCAGCACCCCGACGCCGAGGTCATCGAACTCGCCGGGAAGCTCTTCGACGCCGCCCGCGCGGGCGGCACGGCCCTGCTGGCCGCCTACCTGGACGCCGGGGCCCCGGCCAACCTCGCCAACGACCGGGGCGACACCCTGGTCATGCTCGCCGCCTACCACGGCCACGAGGAGACGGTGCGGCTGCTGATCGAGCGCGGCGCCGATCCGGACCGGGTCAACGACAAGGGCCAGACCCCCCTCGCCGGGGCGGTCTTCAAGGGCGAGCTGGGTGTCATCGCCGCACTGCTCGACGGCGGCGCCGACCCCAAGGCCGGCACCCCCTCGGCGACCGAGACGGCCCGGATGTTCGGCAAGGACGACCTGGTCGCACGGTTCGAGGGCCGCTGAGCCCCGGCCCCGGCCGGTGCCGCCGGGGCACGTAGGCTGGCGGTCATGGACATTCGTACGACCGGGTACGGGCACCCGGACGCCCAGAAGCTGGCCGCCGAGGTGCAGCAGGAGTACGTCCGCCGGTACGGCGACGTGGACGCGACGGTGATGCACGCCGACCACTTCGACCCGCCGGCCGGGCTCTTCGTGGTGGTCTACCTCGACGGCGAGCCGGTGGCCTGCGGCGGCTGGCGGGCCAAGGAGCCCAACGACCACGGCCTGCGCGAGGGCGACGCCGAGCTCAAGCGGATGTACGTGCGGCCCGCCGCGCGCGGCCGGGGCCTGGCCCGGGCCGTGCTGCGCCACCTGGAGCAGACCGCCGAGGCCGCCGGCCGCACCCGGCTGGTGCTGGAGAGCGGCACCGAGCAGCCGGAGGCGCTCGCGCTGTACACCTCCGAGGGGTACGCGCGGATGCCCGGTTTCGGGGTGTACCGGGACGCGCCGGAGTGCGTCTGCATGTCGAAGGAAATCGTCGCCGTCGCGCGGTAGCCGGACGTACCGGAACCTGGCTCATTCCCCCGTCAATTCCCGCAATTGGCGGGGGTTTTGCCGTTCCTGAGCGGGTGGCTCCAGGATCAACTTCTGAGTTTCCTCTGACCTGCCGTACGACTCGTTGACCGGTGTCGGACAACGCTGCTCTGCTTGGCGCAGTGCCCGGCGGATCTCCGGTCGAGTGGTCAATTCCACTGACGTCCAGGGGAGTTGCCGCCGTGCGCACTGTCACCAGAGAGGATTCCCCCACCCATGGGTACCCCCCACACCCGCGGTGCGGCCCGGCTGGTCATGGCCGGTATCGCGTCGCTCTCGCTCGTCACCGGCGCCACGATGGCCGCCGCCGCCACCCACGCGGCCCCGGCCAACTCCGGCAGCGCGGTGGTGAACCCGTTCAGCCCGGCATACCAGCACCCGTACCGGCACGGCGTGGTGCCGACCATCCAGCAGCACGCCAAGATGCAGTCCTGGTCCGCGAGCCACCCCACCCCCAACGTGGCGACCGGCCCGGAGACGCTGTCCTACGGCGGCGGCATCGACGGCATCGGCGTGCAGAGCGGCCACTCCAAGGTCTACCTGGTGTTCTACGGCAGCCAGTGGGGCACCCAGACCACCGACGCCAACGGGAACGCCAAGTTCTCCGGCGACTCGGCCGGGGCGGCGGGTGCCACCCAGCAGATGTTCAAGGGCATCGGCACCGGCGGTGAGCTCTGGTCGGCCGACCTGACCCAGTGGTGCGACGGGCCCAACGTGGCGACGGGGGCGACGAGTTGCCCCTCGAACGCGAACTTCATCCCGTACCAGTCGGGTGGTGTGCTCGCCGGGGTCTGGTACGACAACTCGGCCGCCTCGCCGAGCGCCGCCACCGGCCACCAGTTGGGCCAGGAGGCCGTCAACGCGGCCGGGCACTTCGGCAACACCACGGCCGCCGCCAACCGCGACGCGTACTACGTGATCCTCTCCCCGCACGGCACCAACCCGGACCAGTACCAGAACCAGTACTGCGCCTGGCACGACTACAACGGTGACACCACGCTCACCGGCGGCGCGGTCTCCTCGCCGTACGGCGACGTCGCGTTCTCCAACCAGCCGTACAACATCGACTCGGGCGCCGGCTGTGGCGTCGGCTTCGTCAACTCGCCCGGGACGCTGGACGGGTTCACCATGACGCTCGGCCACGAGTGGCACGAGATGATGTCGGACCAGAACCCGGCGGGCGGCTGGACCAACAACACCGGCAGCTCCTACAACGGCCAGGAGAACTCCGACGAGTGCGCCTGGCTCTCGCCGGGTACGTCGGGCGGCGCGGCCAACATCACCTTCGGCACCTTCGGCACCTGGGCCGAGCAGGCCAGCTGGTCGAACGACACCAACGCCTGCGCCATCTCGCACCCGATCGTGGGCGGCACCCAGGGCAACACGGTCACGGTGACCAACCCGGGCGCGCAGAGCACCATCGTCAACACGGCCGCCTCGCTGCAGATCAGCGCCAGTGACTCGGCCTCCGGGCAGACGCTGACCTACTCGGCCACCGGCCTGCCGGGCGGTCTGTCGATCAACTCCTCGACCGGTCTGATCTCCGGCACCCCGACGGCCACCGGCACCTCCTCGGTGACCGTGACGGCCAAGGACACCACCAACGCCTCGGGTTCGGCCTCCTTCAGCTGGACGGTCTCCACCAGCGGCGGTGGCGGCGGCGTCGTCAACGGCGGCTTCGAGACCGGCAGCCTGAGCAGCTGGACGGCGGCGGGCTCCGCCAGTGCCTCCACCTCGGCGGCGCACAGCGGCAGCTACGGCGCGATGGTCGGCTCCACCAGCCCGAGCGGCACCTCCTCCGTCGCCCAGACCTTCACCGCCCCGGCGGGCAGCACGAAGGTCAGCTTCTCGTACAACGTCACCTGCCCGGACACCGTGACCTACGACTGGGCCACGGCCACCCTCAAGGACAACACCACCGGCACCACGGCGACCGTCCTGGCCAAGACCTGCACCCAGGGCGCCGGCTGGAAGACCGCGAGCGGCACCCTGACCGCCGGCCACAGCTACACCCTGACCCTGACCAGCAAGGACGACAACTACCCGGGAGACCCGACCTACACCTACTACGACGACGTGACGGTCTCCTGACCAAGACGTAGCTGACTGGGGGCGGTGGGGCGGGCCGGGGCCGTCGAGGAGCTGGGCGCCTTCCGGCTGCTCACCCGGGGCGACGAACTGCCGGTCTTCGCCTTCACCACCG